>NZ_CP159258.1:4110000-4467500 GCF_040438925.1 Pseudomonas sp. MYb327 | reverse complement strand
GAGGTTGGCTTAGAAGCAGCCACCCTTTAAAGAAAGCGTAATAGCTCACTAGTCGAGTCGGCCTGCGCGGAAGATGTAACGGGGCTCAAACCATACACCGAAGCTACGGGTATCACTTAGGTGATGCGGTAGAGGAGCGTTCTGTAAGCCTGTGAAGGTGAGTTGAGAAGCTTGCTGGAGGTATCAGAAGTGCGAATGCTGACATGAGTAACGACAATGGGTGTGAAAAACACCCACGCCGAAAGACCAAGGTTTCCTGCGCAACGTTAATCGACGCAGGGTTAGTCGGTCCCTAAGGCGAGGCTGAAAAGCGTAGTCGATGGAAAACAGGTTAATATTCCTGTACTTCTGGTTATTGCGATGGAGGGACGGAGAAGGCTAGGCCAGCTTGGCGTTGGTTGTCCAAGTTTAAGGTGGTAGGCTGGAATCTTAGGTAAATCCGGGATTCTAAGGCCGAGAGCTGATGACGAGTTACCCTTTGGGTGACGAAGTGGTTGATGCCATGCTTCCAAGAAAAGCTTCTAAGCTTCAGGTAACCAGGAACCGTACCCCAAACCGACACAGGTGGTTGGGTAGAGAATACCAAGGCGCTTGAGAGAACTCGGGTGAAGGAACTAGGCAAAATGGCACCGTAACTTCGGGAGAAGGTGCGCCGGTGAGGGTGAAGCATTTACTGCGTAAGCCCACGCCGGTCGAAGATACCAGGCCGCTGCGACTGTTTATTAAAAACACAGCACTCTGCAAACACGAAAGTGGACGTATAGGGTGTGACGCCTGCCCGGTGCCGGAAGGTTAATTGATGGGGTTAGCTAACGCGAAGCTCTTGATCGAAGCCCCGGTAAACGGCGGCCGTAACTATAACGGTCCTAAGGTAGCGAAATTCCTTGTCGGGTAAGTTCCGACCTGCACGAATGGCGTAACGATGGCGGCGCTGTCTCCACCCGAGACTCAGTGAAATTGAAATCGCTGTGAAGATGCAGTGTATCCGCGGCTAGACGGAAAGACCCCGTGAACCTTTACTATAGCTTTGCACTGGACTTTGAATTTGCTTGTGTAGGATAGGTGGGAGGCTTTGAAGCGTGGACGCCAGTTCGCGTGGAGCCATCCTTGAAATACCACCCTGGCAACTTTGAGGTTCTAACTCAGGTCCGTTATCCGGATCGAGGACAGTGTATGGTGGGTAGTTTGACTGGGGCGGTCTCCTCCTAAAGAGTAACGGAGGAGTACGAAGGTGCGCTCAGACCGGTCGGAAATCGGTCGTAGAGTATAAAGGCAAAAGCGCGCTTGACTGCGAGACAGACACGTCGAGCAGGTACGAAAGTAGGTCTTAGTGATCCGGTGGTTCTGTATGGAAGGGCCATCGCTCAACGGATAAAAGGTACTCCGGGGATAACAGGCTGATACCGCCCAAGAGTTCATATCGACGGCGGTGTTTGGCACCTCGATGTCGGCTCATCACATCCTGGGGCTGAAGCCGGTCCCAAGGGTATGGCTGTTCGCCATTTAAAGTGGTACGCGAGCTGGGTTTAGAACGTCGTGAGACAGTTCGGTCCCTATCTGCCGTGGACGTTTGAGATTTGAGAGGGGCTGCTCCTAGTACGAGAGGACCGGAGTGGACGAACCTCTGGTGTTCCGGTTGTCACGCCAGTGGCATTGCCGGGTAGCTATGTTCGGAATAGATAACCGCTGAAAGCATCTAAGCGGGAAACTAGCCTCAAGATGAGATCTCACTGGGACCTTGAGTCCCCTGAAGGGCCGTCGAAGACTACGACGTTGATAGGTTGGGTGTGTAAGCGCTGTGAGGCGTTGAGCTAACCAATACTAATTGCCCGTGAGGCTTGACCATATAACACCCAAGCAATTTGATCCTCCTCGTTGAAAAGACGAACGAGACCAGATTGCGGTGTGTGAAGACGAAACGAACCGAAAGTTCGACGCTTACAAAACACCGAAAGCTGTCACATACCCAATTTGCTGAAGCGAGGCCATTTGGTCACGACTCAGTACCCGAATTTCTTGACGACCATAGAGCATTGGAACCACCTGATCCCATCCCGAACTCAGCAGTGAAACGATGCATCGCCGATGGTAGTGTGGGGTTTCCCCATGTGAGAGTAGGTCATCGTCAAGATTAAATTCCGAAACCCCAATTGCGAAAGCAGTTGGGGTTTTGTTTTGTCCGCAGGAAAGTTCGTACAGCAATTCCGGACAGGTCCACGCTGTCACAGTCCCCCGACAATGCTAAGGTTCGGACCTAGCGTTTGTATTTTCCAAGGAAGTCTTTATGCCGGACGCAATGTCCCTTACTGCTGGTTTTATGGTGGTTCACGGCAACCGCCTGGACGAGTTGCGTAGCCTGGTGGTGAGTTGGATGCGACGCTATCCGCTGGCTCCCTTGGAAAATGAAATTGCACTGGTGCAGAGCAACGGTATTGCCCAATGGCTGAAGCTGGCACTCGCTGAAGATGCTGATGATGACGAAATGGGCGGTTGCGGAATCGCCGCCGCGATCGACGTACAGCTTCCCGGTAGCTTCATGTGGCAGCTGTACAGAATGCTGCTGGGACGTGACGAAATTCCGGTCAAGTCCTTGCTCGACAAAGCTCCGCTGACTTGGCGCCTGATGCGTCTGCTCCCGCAACTGATCAACCAGCCTTACTTCGAGCCTCTGCAGCGCTTCCTTACCAATGATCCCGATTTGCGCAAACGCTATCAGTTGGCTGAACGACTGGCGGATCTGTTCGACCAATATCAGGTCTACAGGGCCGACTGGCTCGAAGACTGGGCGGAAGGTCGGCATCAATTACGCAATGGCAGAGGTGAAGCCAAGCCGTTGACTCCGGCCAACTGTTGGCAGGCGGAACTGTGGCGCGCGCTGTTGCTGGATGTCGGTGAAGCAGGCATGGCGCAAAGCCGCGCCGGCGTACATCAACGATTTATCGAACGCATAAACAGCCTGGAAGTTGCCCCGATTGGGTTACCTTCACGGGTGATCGTTTTCGGGATTTCCTCTCTGCCTGCCCAAGCGCTGGAAGCGCTGGCCGGTTTAGCTCGATTCAGTCAGGTTCTGCTGTGCGTGCATAACCCGTGTCGCCACCATTGGGCCGACATCGTCGCCGATAAAGATCTGCTCCGGCATCAATACAAGCGACAGGCTCGCAAGAGCGGTATGCCTTTCGTGCTAGACCCTCAAACCCTGCATCAGCATGCGCATCCGCTGCTGGCTGCATGGGGCAAGCAAGGGCGGGACTACATCAATCTGCTTGACAGCTACGACGATCCCAACAGTTATCGCTCGGCCTTTCGCGACGGGCGAATTGACCTGTTCAGTGAAAGCCAGCCATTGAACATGCTCAATCAGTTGCAGGATGACATCCTTGAGTTGCGTCCCCTGAGCGAGACTCGGGAGCGTTGGCCGGGCGTTGATTTGGAAAAGGATATGTCGATTCGCTTCCAAGTCGCTCATAGCGCCCAGCGTGAAGTCGAAATTCTTCACGATCAGTTGCTCGCGCGCTTCGGCGCCGATCCGCAGTTGCGCCCTCGCGATGTGATCGTCATGGTCCCGGACATCGATAGCTACGCACCGCATATTCGGGCGGTGTTCGGTCAGCTTGAACGCAACGATCCGCGATTCATTCCTTTCACGCTGGCTGACCAAGGCCAGCGCGGGCGTGATCCATTACTAATCGCTGTCGAACATTTGCTCAAGCTGCCTGACAGCCGTTTTCCTGTCAGCGAGATTCTCGATCTGCTGGACGTTCCGGCACTGCGCGCTCGTTTTGGCGTGGAGGAGCGTGATCGTCCGACTCTCCACCGCTGGATCGAAGGGGCGGGCATTCGTTGGGGTATGAATGCCGAGCAGCGAGCGAACCTCGGCTTGCCTGAGGCACTGGAGCAAAACAGTTGGCGTTTTGGTCTGCGTCGGATGTTGCTCGGTTATGCCGTTGGCAGCGCCAGTGCATGTGAAGGCATCGAACCTTACGACGAGATCGGTGGTCTGGATGCGGCGCTCATCGGTCCGTTGGTAGCACTGCTGGATGCGCTCGAAGTTACCCACTACGAACTCACTCAACCGGCATCGCCCCAGCAATGGAGCTTGCGACTGCAAACATTGATGTCTCTGTTCTTCCAGGCCAGTAACGAACATGACGACCTCCTCCTGACCCAGCTGGAAGAATTGCGTGAGTCCTGGCTCGAGAATTGTGAGTCAGTAGGCTTGCAGGACAAACTGCCACTGACCGTAGTCCGGGAAGCCTGGCTTGCCGGTCTTGATCAGGGCCGCTTGTCTCAGCGCTTCCTGGCGGGCGCCGTCAACTTCTGCACCTTGATGCCGATGCGAGCGATCCCGTTCAAACTGGTCTGTTTGCTTGGAATGAATGACGGCGACTACCCGCGAGCGCAGCCGCCACTGGACTTTGACCTGATGGGCAGCGACTACCGCCCTGGTGATCGCTCGCGACGCGAGGATGATCGATATCTGTTGCTGGAGGCTTTGCTGTCGGCCCGTGATCAGCTGTATATCAGCTGGGTCGGCCGTAGCATTCGTGACAACAGCGAGCGCCCGGCATCGGTTCTTATCGGCCAGTTACGTGATCACCTGGCCAGCGGCTGGCGATTAATCGATCCCGATATGGACATTCTTGAGGCCATTACCCAGGACCATCCTCTGCAACCTTTCAGCGCTCGTTACTTCCATGAAGGCGATGATCTGTTCAGTTACGCCAATGAGTGGCAAGCGCTTCATCGAGACGCCGCGCGCGCCGCTGACATAAAAATCCTGGATGCCCACGCTCAGGAAGAACCATTGAGTCTCGGCCAGCTACAGGATTTCCTGCGCAACCCGGTGCGACATTTTTTCAGTCAGCGGTTGAAGGTGTTCTTTGAGGTTGCCGAAGTACCTTTAGCTGATGAAGAGCCGTTTGTACTCGACGCGTTGCAACGCTATAGCCTGAGCCAGAGCTTGCTTGAAGCGGCACTGGCAGATATGGATGACACTGATCAGGCGTTAATGGCGCAGGCCAGACGCTTGCAAAACAGTGGGCTGTTACCCATGGCCGGATTTGGAGAAAGTCTTCAGCGCGAGTTGATTGAGCCATTACCGGATTTGCTTCAGCGTTATCAACAGCTAATAGCCCTGTGGCCAACGCTACTTACCAGTGCCCTGCCGGTAAGTCTGGAGCTGCATGCCCTGCGTCTCGAGGGTTGGCTGAGCGGTCTGCGTCAACGCGCGGATGGTGGTTTGCTGTCCGTCACAACAATCCCCAACAGCATCGGTTCAATCAAGGCTCGCAAGTGGCATCGATTGACGCGACCGTGGGTAATTCATCTGGTTGCTTGCGCCAGCGGTATGGCGTTGACCACGGCGTTGGTGGCCAGTGACGACAGCCTGATACTCGCGCCGATCGAAGAAGATTCAGCCTTGCGGGTACTGGGCGACCTGCTTTTAGCCTGGCAATCGGGCATGCGCCAACCGCTGCCGGTTGCAGTCAAGACCGCCTTCGCCTGGTTAGGTCAAACCGATCCGATTAAAGCCGAAGCGGCTGCCCGTAAAGCCTACGAAGGCGATGGAATCACCATGGACGGTGAACGTCGCGAAAGTGTGGCGCTCGCTCGCCAATTTGCCGATTACGCTGCGCTGACCGCTGACGAGACATTCGCCGATTGGTGCGACGCTCTGTATCGACCACTGCTTGAGGCCTCTTGGCGTTCCATGTCCAGCGAGGAGCCGCGCTCATGACCAGCAAAACACCATTGGCGCTGGCATTCCCTCTGCGCGGCAGTCAGCTGATTGAAGCCAGCGCCGGGACCGGCAAGACGTTTACCATTTCAGCGCTGTATCTCCGCCTTGTCCTGGGACACGGTGGGGAGCCCAGTGGTTTCGGGCGTGAGCTGCTTCCACCGCAAATCCTCGTTGTGACGTTTACCGATGCCGCTACCAAAGAATTGCGCGAGCGTATACGGACCCGCCTGGCGGAAGCTGCGAGATTTTTCCGCGATGAAACACCGGCACCGGACGGTCTGATTGCCGAACTGCGTGAACAGTATTTGCCTGAGCAGTGGTCCGGTTGCGCAAACCGCTTGGACATCGCCGCGCAGTGGATGGATGAGGCCGCCGTTTCGACCATCCACAGCTGGTGCCAGCGCATGTTGCGCGAACACGCATTTGACAGTGGCAGCCTGTTTACCCAAACCCTCGAAACAGATCACAGCGATTTGCTCGGTGAAGTCCTTCGCGATTACTGGCGATTGTTTTGCTATCCGATGCAAGACGACGCATTGAACTGGGTACGCAGCAATTGGGGCGGGCCGGCAGCATTGTTACCGCGAGTTCGAGGGTTGTTCGCCAGCGAGCGTGACAGTGTTGAAGGTAAAGAGCCTGCTGAGTTGATCACTGAGTGTTTACAGGAGCGGCGGGCCGCGTTGCTTGAGCTCAAAATGCCTTGGCGCCAGTGGGCGGACGAGCTGCTTGCCCTATGTCATGAGGGTGTCGCCAGCAAGAGCGTCGATGGGCGCAAGATGCAGCCGCGTTATTTCGAGCCATGGTTCGAGAAAATCAAAGCCTGGGCCGAAGACGAATCCCTCGAGCAACTGGATATCGGTACCGGCTTCACGCGCCTGACGCCCGATGGTTTCGCTGAAGCCTGGAAGAAAGGCGAAGTGCCGACTCATCCCGGCCTGGACGCAATGCCCGGCCTGAAAATCAGTCTTGATGAGCTACCAAGTCCCGATGCGGCAGTGTTGCGACACGCCGCCCATTGGGTAGGCGCGCGATTTGAAGAAGAAAAACGTCGCCGCGCGGAAATGGGCTTCGACGACATGTTGCTGCGTCTCGATGCAGCTTTGCAATCCGAGGGCGGCGAGCGTCTGGCTACCTTGATCCGCGAGCAGTTTCCGGTGGCGCTGATCGACGAATTCCAGGACACAGATCCGGTGCAATACCGGATTTTCGAGAGCATCTACCGCATTGAAGAAAACAATCCCGAGAGTGGCCTGTTCCTGATCGGCGATCCGAAACAGGCGATCTATGCCTTCCGCGGCGCTGACATTTATACCTATCTGCGCGCCCGCCAGGCGACCACTGGCCGCTTGCACACCCTGGGTACCAACTTCCGTTCCAGTCATGGCATGGTCAAAGCCGTGAACCATGTCTTCGAGCGTGCCGAGGCGAGCGAGGCCGGGCGCGGGGCCTTCCTGTTCCGGGAGCAGAACGGCGATAACCCCGTACCATTTCTGGCCGTGGAGTCGCAGGGGCGCAAAGAAGTTCTGCGCATTGATGGTCAGGTCGTACCCGCGCTGAATATCTGGCATTTGTCCACCGAGCAGCCTTTGTCCGGCGCGACTTACCGCCAGCAACTGGCCGCCGCTTGCGCAAGTGAAATCACCGCGTTGCTGAATGCCGGACAACAGGGTCGTGCAGGTTTCGTGCAGGACGGCAAAGACCTCAAGGGCCTGCGGCCTGCGGACATTGCGATCCTGGTCCGTGATGGCAAGGAAGCTCAGGCGGTGCGGGCCGAACTCTCCGTCCGTGGTGTGCGAAGTGTTTATCTGTCGGATAAGGACTCGGTGTTCGCCGCTCAGGAAGCTCACGACGTACTGACGTGGCTCAAAGCCTGTGCCGAACCGGACGCCGAGCGACCACTGCGTGCCGCGCTGGCTTGCATCACGCTGAACTTGTCATTGCCGGAGCTGGAGCGACTCAATCAGGACGAACTGGCCTGGGAAGCACGGGTCATGCAGTTCCGCGGATATCGTGAACTGTGGCGCAAGCAGGGTGTGCTACCGATGCTGCGGCGCTTGCTGCATGACTTCCAGTTGCCCCAGGCACTGATTGCGCGAAACGATGGCGAGCGGGTGTTGACCAACTTGTTGCACTTGTCTGAATTGTTACAACAAGCCGCCGCCGAACTTGATGGCGAACAGGCGCTGATCCGGCATTTGTCCGAGCATCTGGCGTTGTCGGGCCAGGCTGGCGAAGAGCAGATCCTGCGTCTCGAGAGCGATGAACAACTGGTCAAGGTTGTGACCATCCATAAGTCCAAGGGGCTCGAATATCCCTTGGTTTTCCTGCCGTTCATATGCTCGTCGAAGCCGGTGGATGGCAGCCGTTTGCCGCTGCATTACCACGACGCAACGGGAAAGGCTCAGGTGACGCTGAACCCGACCGCCGAGTTGATTGCCCTGGCCGATGAGGAGCGTCTGGCCGAAGATCTGCGCTTGCTTTATGTTGCTCTGACACGCGCGCAACATGCCTGCTGGCTGGGTGTAACGGACCTCAAGCGTGGCAATAACAACAGCTCCATGCTGCACCTTTCGGCACTGGGTTATCTGTTGGGCGGCGGCGCGTCCTTGGCTGAGTCGGCTGGTTTGAAGCGATGGCTGGAAGACCTGCAGCAGGATTGCCCCGCACTGGGTTACGGTGAGTTGCCGGAAGCTACTGCTGAGATCTACCATCCACCGCAGAACGAAGCGGCGCTGCTTGCGCCGTTGATTCCGAAACGTAAGGTCAGCGAAAACTGGTGGATTGCCTCTTACAGTGCCTTGCGCATCAGCGACAGTCTGAGCATCGGCACTGATGAGGCACCGGAGAGCCCGCAGGCGCAAAAACTCTTCGATGACGAGCGTCTGGATCAGCAGGCTCCCCGAGAAATGTTAACTGGCGGTGCCGATATCCATCGATTCCCTCGTGGTCCAAATCCGGGCACTTTCCTCCATGGATTGCTCGAGTGGGCAGGCGACGAAGGTTTTGACGTCACGCCGCAAGCCGTGGAGGACGCCATTGCCCGTCGCTGCAATCGCCGTGGATGGGAAGGCTGGATAACCACACTGAGCGATTGGTTACAACATTTGCTCAAATGTCCTTTGACGGTCGGAGTCGGACAAGCCCCGGTGGTTTTCGAGCAATTGACCCAGTATCAGGTCGAAATGGAATTCTGGTTCGCCAGCCACAAGGTCGATGTGCTCAAGCTCGACGCCCTGGTGTGCCAGTTCACCCACAAAGGCGTGCCCCGTGTGGCTGCCGAACCGGTGTTGCTCAATGGCATGTTCAAGGGCTTCATCGACCTGACGTTCGAGCACGACGGCCGCTATTACGTCGCTGACTACAAATCCAACTGGCTCGGCGTCGACGATGCGTCTTACACCGAGCAGGCCATGGAACAGTCGATCCTCGATAACCGATATGACCTGCAATACGTACTGTACCTCCTGGCTCTGCATCGCCAACTCAAGGTCCGGCTTGCCGATTACGATTACGACCGACATGTCGGGGGCGCGTTGTACATCTTCCTGCGCGGTACGCGTGCGGCCAGTCAGGGCGTGTATTTCTCCCGTCCACCACGAGAGCTGATCGAAAGACTGGACCGAATGTTCCAGGGTAAGCCAGAGCCCAAGGCTGAACCCGCCTGGGAACAGGGAGTATTGCTATGAGACGCACCTTCGCCGAATTGCTATCGACGTCATTGGATTCCGATACCCCGAGGGATCTTGCGCCTTTGACTCGTGCTGACGACTTGCTGCTGTTGCTTGCGCGTTGGGTCGAGCGTGGCTGGCTGCGAGCACTGGACAAAGCCTTCGTGGCCTTTCTTCATGAACTGGCCCCGGACGATGATCCTTTGGTGCTGTTGGCGGCTGCATTAACCAGCCACCAATTGGGCCATGGGCATGTCTGCCTGGATTTGTTCGAGACACTCAAGGAGCCGGACTTCGCGCTGTCGCTGCCACCGGAAGGCGATCTGCAAAGTGGCGCAATGTTGCTGCCGTCGCAGTTGCTCGAAGTGCTGGACGGTGCTCATTGGTGCAAGGTACTGGCTTCCAGCCGTCTGGTCGCATTGGCGGCCGATGGGCGCGAAGGCGTGCAGCAGCGGCCATTGGTGTTGTCGGGCAAGCGCCTCTATCTGCGTCGCTACTGGACTTACGAGCGGCGGATCGACAACTCGTTGCGCCAACGTCTGACGGAGCATGAAGCAACGCCGGATGACTTGCCTCAACGCCTCACCGGTTTGTTCGGTCCGGTCAAATCCAGTGAGGTGATTGACTGGCAAAAACTCGCTTGTGCCATCGCCACACGTAGCGCCTTCAGCATCGTCACTGGCGGCCCGGGCACCGGCAAGACCACGACAGTTGTGCGCTTGCTCGCCTTGCTTCAAGCGCCTGCGGTCGAAGCCGGCATGCCGCTGCGTATTCGTCTTGCCGCGCCGACCGGTAAAGCGGCGGCGCGGTTGACGGAGTCCATCAGTCAGCAAGTACGCACACTGAAAGTCACTGACGCCATACGCAACAAAATCCCGTCTGAAGTCACTACTGTCCACCGTCTGCTCGGCAGCCGCCCCGGGACGCGACATTTCCGGCATCACGCCGGAAATCGTTTGCCGCTGGATGTGCTGGTGGTGGATGAAGCCTCGATGATTGACCTGGAAATGATGGCCAATCTGCTCGACGCGCTACCCGTCCACGCGCGTCTTGTGTTGCTCGGGGACAAGGACCAATTGGCCTCGGTGGAAGCCGGCGCCGTGCTGGGTGATCTGTGTCGCGACGCCGAGGCCGGATGGTACAACCCGCAGACACGCGAGTGGCTGGAAACGGTCAGCGGCGAAAACCTGGAAGCCAGTGGCTTGCAGGAAGACACCCAAGGCACTCATCCCTTGGCTCAGCAGGTGGTGATGCTGCGCCACTCGCGACGATTCGGCGAAGGCAGCGGCATTGGTCAACTGGCGCGCTGGGTCAACCAGCAGCACCCTGAGGAAGCTCGAAAATTATTGGCGGCTCGAAGCCATGACGACGTGTTTTCCTTATCCCTCAAGAACGAACAGGATCGGGCTCTGGAGCGCTTGTTACTAGAAGGCCATGGTGAAGGGCCGCAGGGTTATCGGCATTACCTGAGTGTGCTGCGCAATCAGCGACCACCTCTCGACAGTCCGCTCAATAACACGTGTTGGATGGATTGGGCGCGGGAAGTACTCAAAGCCTTCGACGCTTTTCAGTTGCTGTGCGCTGTGCGCAAAGGGCCGTGGGGCGTGGAAGGCTTGAACCAGCGAGTGACCGACGCGTTGCTGAAGGCTCGCCTGATCGATAGCGACCAGCAATGGTACGAGGGGCGGCCGGTGCTGATGACGCGCAACGACTATGGCTTGGGCCTGATGAATGGCGACATCGGCATTGCGCTGAAACTTCCGGAACGGGATGGACCTGACGCTGGCAAGCAGGTTCTTCGAGTGGCGTTTCCGCGCAACGACGGGCAGGGCGGGGTGCGTTTCGTCCTGCCGAGCCGACTCAACGACGTTGAAACGGTGTACGCCATGACCGTGCATAAATCCCAGGGCTCGGAATTCACCCACACAGCTTTGATCCTGCCTGATGCCTTGAACCCAGTGCTCACCAAGGAGCTGATCTATACCGGAATAACCCGGGCCAAGGACTGGTTCACCTTGATCGAGCCGCGTGCAGGCGTATTTGAAGAGACGGTCAGGCGCAAGGTCAAACGCTTGAGCGGACTGATGCTGGAGCTGAGCGCCGATTAATCGGCGAACAGCATCTCTCGACTTTCACCCATTAACAGGCGCTGATTCTGCTCAGTCACCGCGCGGATGTAATCCCACAACAACGTGATCCGCTTGAGCTTGCGCAGGTCTTCGCGGCAGTACATCCAGAACTGTCGAGTGATGTTGATCTCTTGCGGCAGCACCGGCAGCAGGCGTGGGTCCTGCGCGGCAAGGAAGCATGGCAGGATCGCCAGCGACCGTCCTTGCTGCGCCGCCACGAACTGCGCGATCACGCTGGTGCTGCGCAGATTGGCGCTGGCGCCGGGCAGCACGTTCGCCAGGTACAGCAGCTCCGAGCTGAACGCCAGATCATCCACATAACTGATGAAGGAATGTTTGCCCAAGTCTGCCGGGCGGCGGATGGCCGGGTGTTTGTCGAGGTAGTCCTGGGTCGCATACAGCTGCAAGCGATAGTCCGTCAGTTTGCAGCACACGTAGGGCCCGTGTTCCGGGCGCTCCAGGGCGATGACGATGTCCGCCTCGCGCTTGGACAGACTGATGAAGTGCGGCAACGGCAGGATATCCACCGAGATCGCCGGGTAGGCGTCGACGAAGTGACTCAACTGCGGCGTGATGAAGAAGCTGCCGAAACCCTCGGTGCAGCCCATCCGCACGTGGCCGGACAAGGCCACTCCGGAACCGGAAACCTGCTCGCAGGCCATGTGCAGCGTGCTTTCGATCGACTCGGCGTAACCCAACAATCGCTGGCCCTCGGCGGTCAGGACGAAACCGCTGGTCCGGGATTTTTCGAACAGCAAAGTCCCCAGTGAAGCTTCCAGCGAACTGATGCGCCGCGACACGGTGGTGTAGTCGACCGCCAGGCGTTTGGCCGCAGTGCTGGCCTTGCGGGTCCGGGCGACTTCAAGGAAAAACTTGAGGTCGTCCCAGTTCAGGGAGCCTAAAGAGGTGATGTTTTTTTGCATGATGGACCGGCTTTTATGTGCGTTCTTATTAGAAGTTTGCACATCTATACTCCAAAAACAGTCCGACAACCAATTCGCGACACACGTCTCATCGCAAGGCGACTTTCTCGCCTTGGCTCTCTAGATAACAACAAGTCCAGGAGACCCACATGAACGCTTCGCTCACGCCTAACGAAACCCCCACCGAAATTGAGGCGCAAAAGGTCAAGCTGCTGATCGATGGTCAGTGGGTCGAATCCCAGTCCACCGAGTGGCACGACATCATCAACCCGGCCACCCAGCAAGTGCTGGCCAAGGTGCCATTTGCCACTCACGAAGAAGTCGACGCCGCGATCAGTGCCGCCCATCGCGCCTTCCAGACCTGGAAGCTGACGCCGATCGGCGCGCGGATGCGCATCATGCTCAAGTTGCAGGCGTTGATTCGCGAACATTCCAAACGCATCGCCATCGTGCTCAGCAACGAGCAGGGCAAAACCATTGCCGACGCGGAGGGCGATATTTTCCGTGGCCTGGAAGTGGTCGAGCACGCTTGCTCCATCGGCAGCCTGCAAATGGGCGAGTTCGCTGAAAACGTCGCCGGTGGTGTCGACACGTACACGCTGCGTCAACCGATCGGCGTTTGCGCCGGTATCACCCCGTTCAACTTCCCGGCGATGATTCCGCTGTGGATGTTCCCGATGGCCATCGCCTGCGGCAACACCTTCGTTCTCAAACCGTCCGAACAAGACCCGATGTCGACCATGTTGCTGGTGGAACTGGCCATCGAGGCCGGGGTTCCGGCGGGCGTGCTCAACGTCGTGCACGGCGGCAAGGATGTGGTGGACGCACTCTGCACCCACAAAGACATCAAGGCTGTTTCGTTCGTTGGTTCTACGGCGGTCGGTACTCACGTTTACGATCTGGCCGGCAAACACGGCAAGCGCGTGCAATCGATGATGGGCGCCAAGAACCACGCCGTGGTTCTGCCGGATGCCAACCGTGAGCAAGCGCTGAATGCGCTGGTGGGTGCCGGTTTCGGCGCGGCCGGTCAACGTTGCATGGCGACTTCGGTGGTGGTGCTGGTGGGGGCGGCCAAGCAGTGGCTGCCGGACCTCAAGGCGCTGGCGCAGAAACTCAAGGTCAATGCCGGCAGCGAGGCGGGCACCGACGTAGGGCCGGTGATCTCGAAAAAAGCCAAGGCACGGATTCTCGATCTGATTGAAAGCGGCATCAAGGAAGGCGCCAAACTGGAGCTGGACGGTCGAGACATCACGGTTGCGGGTTACGAGCAAGGCAACTTTGTCGGCCCGACCCTGTTCTCCGGTGTGACCACCGACATGCAGATCTACACCCAGGAAATCTTCGGCCCGGTGCTAGTGGTTCTTGAGGTCAATACCCTCGATGAGGCAATAGCGCTGGTCAACGCCAACCCGTTCGGCAACGGCACGGGCCTGTTCACCCAGAGCGGTGCGGCGGCGCGTAAATTCCAGACCGAAATCGACGTCGGCCAAGTGGGTATCAACATCCCGATTCCAGTGCCGGTGCCGTTCTTCAGCTTCACCGGTTCCCGTGGTTCGAAACTTGGCGACCTCGGCCCGTATGGCAAGCAAGTGGTGCAGTTCTACACTCAGACCAAGACTGTCACCAGTCGCTGGTTCGATGACGACAGCGTCAATGACGGTGTGAACACCACCATCAACTTGCGTTAAGGAGCCGGACATGAAAATTGCTTTTATCGGTCTCGGCAACATGGGCGCGCCGATGGCGCGCAACCTGATCAAGGCCGGGCACACATTGCGCCTGGTTGACCTGAATAAAACCGTGCTGGCGGAGCTGGAGCAACTGGGCGGCAGCATCAGTGCATCGGCCCGTGAGGCGGCTGACGGGGCCGAGTTGGTAATCACCATGCTGCCGGCCGCTGTGCACGTGCGCAGCGTCTGGCTGGGTGAGGACGGCGTGCTCGCCGGCATCGGCAAAGGCGTGCCGGCCGTGGATTGCAGCACCATCGATCCGCAGACCGCGCGTGACGTCGCCGCTGCTGCTGCCAAGCAGGGTGTGGCGATGGCTGATGCGCCGGTCTCCGGCGGCACGGGCGGTGCAGCGGCCGGGACGTTGACCTTCATGGTTGGCGCCACCGCGGAACTGTTCGCCACCCTGCAACCGGTGCTGGCGCAGATGGGCCGTAACATCGTCCATTGTGGTGAAGTCGGTACCGGGCAGATCGCCAAGATCTGCAACAACCTGCTGCTGGGGATTTCCATGGTGGGCGTCAGTGAAGCCATGGCCCTGGGCGATGCCCTGGGTATCGATACCAAAGTGCTGGCGGGCATCATCAATAGCTCCACCGGGCGTTGCTGGAGTTCGGAAATGTACAACCCGTGGCCGGGCATCGTCGAAACGGCGCCTGCGTCGCGCGGTTACACCGGCGGTTTTGGGGCTGAATTGATGCTCAAGGATCTGGGGCTGGCGACGGAAGCGGCGCGTCAGGCTCACCAACCGGTGGTGCTCGGCGCGGTGGCGCAGCAGTTGTATCAGGCGATGAGTTTGCGTGGGGAAGGCGGGAATGACTTCTCGGCGATCATCAATAGCTATCGCAAACCCCGATAGGGCTTGTAGCGAGCGAACTCCCTCGCCACAGGGATAAGCCTGTACGTCAGGATATTTACCGGGAAACCACGTTGAGTGATTTCCCGGTTTTTTTATCAGGCAAACACGAAATATTTGCGCACGGTTTCCACCACTTCCCACGTACCTTTCATGCCGGGCTCAATGACGAAAATGTCACCGGCGCGCAGGTGGATCGGCTCTTTTCCTTCAGGGGTGATGATGCAGTACCCCTCGCGGAAGTCGCAGTATTCCCACTTCACGTATTCGACGTACCACTTGCCCGGCGTGCAGATCCAGGTGCCCATGATCTTGCTGCCATCTTCGCTGGTGTAGGCGTTGAGGTTGACGGTGTGCGGGTCGCCTTCGAGTTTTTCCCATTTGCAGGCATCGAGTACGGGCAGCGGATGAGTGTCGCGAAGTACGGTGATCGGTGCGGTCATGATGACTCCGGGCAGTGGGTTCAAGAACTGAAGTCGAACCCTATAGCGCCCATCCACCGTCCAGTTGTCTGTAGTCGACATTGAGCTGCTCAGAAACGCGCGGTCATCTGGCGCGCCCAATAAAAACGCCCCGGCATTCATCGAATGTCGGGGCGTTTTTTATTGCGGGGTTATTCGGCTACTGGCAGGTTCCGGTGCCTGGCCATGCGTAACCGGTAGCAACCGTAAATGAACAACACCCATACCGGCATGGCGTACACCGAGGCGCGTACCGGCGGAATCATCCAGATGACGCAGATGATCACGGCCATGAACAGCAGGCACAGGTAATTGGTGTACGGCGACCAGAAGGCCTTGAAGCCTGGCACGACGCCGCGCTGGGCCATGGCCTTGCGAAACTTCAGGTGCGTCAGGCTGATCAGCGCCCAGTTGATCATCAACGAAGCGACCACCAGGGCGAACAGCAGCTCAAGCGCTTCATGGGGCGCCACATAGTTGACCAGCACGGCCAGCATGGTGATCAGCGCGGACACGCCCAGCGCACGAATCGGAACGCCCTGCTTGTTCAGTTTCATCAGCGACTTTGGCGCATCGCCCTGTTCGGCCAGGCCATAGAGCATGCGGCTGTTGCAGTAGACGCCGCTGTTGTAGACCGACAGCGCCGCAGTGAGCACCACGAAGTTGAGGATTTGCGCGGCGGTGTCGCTGCCGATCAGGGCGAAGATCTGCACAAACGGGCTGCCGCTGTAGGCATCGCCCGATGCGCCGAGCGTTTGCAGCAGTTGATCCCACGGATACAACGACAGCAGCACAGTGAGTGCGCCAACGTAGAAGATCAACACGCGGTAAACAACTTGGTTGATCGCCTTGGGAATGACTTTTCTCGGCTCGCTGGCTTCAGCCGCGGTGATGCCAACCAGTTCCAGGCCACCGAAAGAGAACATGATGAACGCCATCGCCATCAGCAAACCGCTGTAGCCGTTGGGGAAGAAACCGCCGTGGTCCCACAGGTTGCTCACCGACGCTTGCGGGCCGCCGGTGCCGCTGAACAGCATGTAGCAGCCCAGCGCGATCATGCCGACGATGGCCACGACCTTGATGATCGCGAACCAGAACTCCATCTCGCCGAAGATTTTCACGTTGAGCGTGTTGATCAGGTTGACCAGCACAAAGAACACCGCCGCGCTGACCCAGGTTGGCACTTCCGGCCACCAGAACTGAATGTATTTACCGACCGCCGTCAGCTCTGCCATGCCCACCAGCACATACAGTACCCAGTAGTTCCAGCCGGACAGGAAACCGGCAAAGCTGCCCCAGTAGTTGTGGGCGAAATGGCTGAACGAGCCGGCCACCGGTTCCTCGACAATCATCTCGCCCAACTGGCGCATGATCAGGAAGGCGATAAACCCGGCGATCGCATAGCCGAGGATCATCGAAGGCCCGGCGGATTTGAGCACCCCGGCGGAGCCCAGGAACAGCCCGGTGCCAATGGCTCCACCCAATGCGATCAGTTGAATATGTCGATTTTTCAACCCCCGCTTGAGTGTTGCCTGTTGCAAGATTTCGTCCGCCATCTGTTTCCCTTCTGCTTGTTGTGGTCAGGCCAGGTTTGAAAGGCGCGATTTTACTCTCGGTAAGCCTTTCGCAATACAGCTGAGCATAGGGTGGATTGTTGCTTTTCAAGGATTTTCGGTCTGCTTTGAGGTACGCAAGGCCTCGAACAGTGTCCTGGCATACCCAGGCAACTGGTCGAATGAGCGGGCGCACAGCAGCAATTTTCGCTGTGCCCAGTCCTCCTTCAGCATGAAGCTCTTGAATGATCGATCTTCGGCGCGGCGCTGGATCGCCGCCAACGGCACAATCGCCAGCCCGGCGCCGTGAGCGACCATGCGCATCACCGCGTCGAAGCCTTCGGCACGGATGCGGATTTGCATGCGAATACCTGCGTGCAGCGCCTGTTCTTCTAGATACACCGCTAGAGCGCTGTTGGCAGCCAACCCTACGTAATCGTGACGCAATGTATCGCTGAAGCTCGGTGACTCGCCGTCAGCCAAAGGGTGCCCGGGCGGCATGATCAGCACGAGGGGATCGTCGCAAAAGGGCAGGGTTTCCAGCGAGTGGGTGTCCACCGCATCGGAGATGATGCCAAGGTCGGCGGCACCCTCGCGCAAGGCATGAGTGATGCGCGCGCTGGGCCGTTCCTGTAAGTCGATGTCGAGGTTGGGGTGTTCTCGCAGGAAGTCGGCGAGCACCTCTGGCAGGTATTCGGTGATGGCCGTGGTATTGCACAACAATCGCACCTGGCCTTTGACGCCTTTGGCATATTCGGCCAGGTCCTGCTGCATGCGTTCGGCCTGTTGCAGTAGGACGCGGGCGTGTTGCGCCAGGGCTTTGCCGGCAGGCGTCGGTGTTACGCCGCGACGACCGCGCTCCAGGAAGTCCGTGCCGAGTGAAGATTCCATTGTGCGGACTCGTGCGCTCGCCGCTGCCAGCGACAGGTGGCTGCGAGCGGCGCCGGCGGTGATATTGCCGGTGTCGAGGATGTTCAGGTAGAGGCGCAGGTCGGTGAGGTCGAAGTGCATCGGTACAGCCTCGAGAGGTGTGTCGCCTGGACGGGCGCCATCGCGGGCAAGCCCGCTCCTACAGTGGTTCTGTGATCGACACAAAACTCATGTAGGAGCGGGCTTGCCCGCGATGGCGTCATCCGCCGAAGCGAAAATATCAGCCTCTGCCAAAACAAGAGGCAATCTCAGTATATGGCAGATTTTCAACCGGCCAATCCGGGCTCACCATAGCCCCATGAATACATTCGCCTCGTTCTACCAAAATCTTGGTTTGACCCTTTCGTTGCTGGTGATCGCCACCTTTTTGCTGGCCGGCATGATCAAAGGTGTCATTGGCCTCGGCTTGCCAACCATTGCCATGGGCTTGCTCGGTCTGGCTATGGCACCGTCACAGGCAGCCGCACTGTTGATCATCCCTGCAACCCTGACCAATGTCTGGCAACTGGCCTTCGGCGGGCATCTGCGCGGGTTGATCAAACGACTGTGGCCGATGCTGCTGGCCATTTTCACAGGCACCGGCGCGGGTACGCTGTGGATCGGCATGGCGGATGGGCACTGGGTGGTGCGGGGATTGGGGGCGGCGTTGCTGCTTTACGCGTTGAGTGGCTTGTTCCTGCCGACCTTGCGTGTGGGCGCAGGCAGTCAGCGCTGGCTGGGTCCGCTGTGCGGGATGCTGACGGGCATTATCACGTCGGCCACCGGCGTGTTCGTGATTCCGGCAGTGCCGTACATGCAGGCGCTAGGCTTGAGCAAGGATGAACTGGTGCAAGCATTGGGCCTGTCGTTCACCGTCTCGACCCTCGCCCTGGCCGGCGGGCTGTTATGGCGCGGCGCCCTCGGCGGTGGTGAGTTGAGTGCTTCGTTGCTGGCGCTGATTCCGGCCGTGTTGGGCATGCTGTTGGGGCAATGGCTGCGGCAACGAATCAGCGCCGTGTGGTTCAAGCGCGTGTTCTTCATTGGCCTCGGGATACTCGGCGCCCACTTGTTGATTAGCGGCTAGCGGACGACGGGCTGATCATTTCGATGGCGCGGATTTCGAAATCCCGTTCCAGGTATTCATCCCGCTGTTCGAGGAATTGTTTCATGTGCGGCAGGTTCGAGTGCACGTCGAGGTGTTCCCGGGATTGCCAGATTTCGTAAAAGATAAACAGCGTCGGGTCCTGCTTGTCGCGCAGCATGTGGTACTCGATGCAGCCAGGTTCAGCGCGACTGGCTTCTACATAGGCGCTGAAAAACGCTTCAAAGGCGTCGGATTTTTCCGGGCGGGTCTTGGCGTGCAGGATGAAGCCTTGCATTTCACTCATCGAAACTCTCCTCAAGTCAGAATGGATGCCATTTTATGGCAACAATCGAAGGTTGATTCGTGCGTGTGGGTCAAATGAATATTGCGAAATGAGCGCTTACTCCGCGCGAGGCGGATCGTTATTCTGCCGCCATCCAATTCCTGACCCTTCCCGAGAACCCTGATGAAAAACGTCCTGTTGCTCAATGGCGGCAAAAAATTCGCCCACTCCGACGGCCGCTACAACGCCACCCTGCATGAAGCCGCGCTGAGTGTGCTGGATCGCGGCGGTATTGATGTCAAAGCCACGTTCATCGATGAGGGCTACGACGTCGCTGAAGAAGTCGCCAAATTCCTCTGGGCAGACGTGATCATTTACCAGATGCCCGGCTGGTGGATGGGCGCACCATGGACCGTCAAGAAGTACATCGACGAAGTCTTCACCGAAGGTCATGGCAGCCTCTACGCCAGCGACGGCCGCACCCGTTCCGATGCTTCGCAGAAGTACGGCAGTGGCGGTCTGGTACAGGGCAAGCAATACATGCTGTCGCTGACCTGGAACGCGCCGCAGCAGGCATTTGACGACCCAACTGATTTCTTCGAAGGCAAGGGCGTGGATGCGGTGTATTTCCCTTTTCACAAGGCCAACGAATTCCTCGGCATGACCGGTTTGCCGACCTTCCTCTGCGTGGACGTGATGAAACGCCCGAACATCGAAGGCGATGTGGCGCGATATGAGCAGCATCTGAAAGAGGTGTTTGGCCTGAAGGTGTAAGGCTCGGCTACTATCGGTCTCTGGAACCGGAACCTGTAGGCACCGGCTTGCTGGCGATGGCGATCTTGATGACGCTATCGCCAGCAAGCCGGCTCCTACGAAGAGCGATTGATGCGCGCCGCTGAGATATCGATAAGGGAAGCACGTGAAAGCCAGATCCGATGAGTTGCAGATTTTCGTCTGCGTGATCGAATGCGGGTCGATTTCCGCGGCCGCCGAGCAGGTCGGGCAGACGCCTTCGGCGGTCAGTCGCACGTTGTCGCGGCTGGAGGCCAAGCTCGATACCACGTTGATCAACCGCACCACGCGACGCATGGACCTGACCGAGGAGGGCAAGTATTTCTTCGAGCACGCCAAGCTGATTCTCGATCAGATGGACGAACTCGAAGAGCGCTTGTCCTCGCGCCAGCAAACGCCGTCCGGACGCTTGCGCATCAACGCCGCGTCGCCGTTCATGCTGCACGCCATCGTGCCGTACATCGATGAGTTCCGTCAGCTCTATCCCGACATCCAGCTCGAACTCAACAGCAACGACCTGATCATCGACCTGCTCGAGCAAAGCACCGACATTGCCATCCGCATCGGCACACTCGCCGACTCGACCCTGCACGCCCGCTCCCTGGGTTGCAGCCCGCTGCACATCGTCGCCAGCCCGGCATACCTTGAAAAGCACGGCACGCCGACAGCCGTGGCGGATCTGTCCGACCACACGCTACTCGGATTCACCCAGAACGAAGGCCTCAACCAATGGCCGCTGCGCTACGTGCATGGCGATCGCTGGCCGATCCAGGCGTCGCTCAGTGCCTCCAGTGGCGAGACCATCCGTCATCTCGCCCTCGAAGGCCAAGGCATCGCCAGCCTGTCGCATTACATGACCATCGAGGACATTCGTGCCGGACGGTTGAAGGTGTTGCTGGGCGAGTTCAACAGCGGTTATCGCCAGCCGATCAACGCGGTGTACTACCGCAACTCGCAACTGGCCTTGCGCATCCAGTGTTTCCTCGACTTCATCCAGAGCAAGCTGGCGGTTTACGCCTCCACGGATTTCAGCGGCTGATTCGTGATTCCTGCGCAAGAGTGAATTGGGTCAGCGGGGATTTTTCGCCAGGGATCGCTGCTTGATACTCGTTGCATCACTTATCAACGCAGGGAGTTTCTCCATGAACGTATTCGTTACCGGCGCTGCCGGTTTTATCGGCGGCTCCATCGCCACGGGCCTGATCAAGGCCGGGCACAACGTTACCGGCCTGGTGCGCACCGCCGAACAAGCGGATGAGCTGAAAGCGCTGGGCATTACGCCAGTGATCGGCACGCTGGATGACAGCGCGCTATTGGCCGATCAGGCGCGCGCCGCCGACGCCGTGATCAACGCCGCCAGCAGTGATCATCGCGGTGCGGTGGAAGCCTTGCTCGATGCTCTGCGCGGGTCCAACAAAGTGTTCCTGCACACCAGCGGTTCGAGCATCGTCGGCGATGCCTCGGGCGGTCAGTCCAGCGACGTTATCTATTTCGAAGACAACCTGCCGGAACCCACCGTGGACAAGGCCGCACGCGTGGCCATCGACAACCTGATCCTCGACGCAGCGAAGGACGGCGTTAATTCGGCCGTGATCTGCAACACGCTGATCTACGGCCACAGCCTGGGCGTCAATCGCGACAGCGTGCAGTTGCCGCGCCTGCTGAAACAGGCCCGTAAAAGTGGTGTGGTCCGCCATGTCGGTATTGGCCAGAACATCTGGTCCAACGTGCACATCGAAGACGTGGTCGCGTTGTACCTGCTGGCGCTGACCAAAAACATTCCGGGCACGTTTTACTTTGTCGAAAGCGGCGAAGCGTCGTTTATCGACATGACCACGGCGATGGCCGAGGCGTTGAACCTGGGCAAGCCACAAGACTGGCCGCTGAAGGATGCCGAAGCCGAATGGGGTTATGAGATGGCCAACTATGGTTTGGGCTCCAACAGTCGGGTTCGCGGCAAGCATGCGCGGGAAGTCTTGGGTTGGGCGCCGAAGCGTACGTCGGTGATTGAATGGATTCGTCACGAGATGGTGTGAGTTCGCTTTAGACCGGGTCATCGTTCATCGCTGGCAAGCCAGCTCCCACAGGTATTGTGTCGTTCACTAAATGGGCGAACGACGCAGAGCCTGTGGGAGCGTGGCTTGCCCGCGATGGCATTTCCGAAGTCGCATAAACTGGCCGGACCGCCCTCGATTCCGTAACATCCGCAAACTCTTTTTCGCTATTCCCTGCACGCGGTCCCCCATGAAACCAAAACACCTACGCGCCGATGCCCTCGCTGGCCTCACGACGTCTTTCGCCCTGTTGCCCGAATGCATCGCCTTCGCGCTGGTGGCTCATCTCAATCCGCTGATGGGGCTGTATGGCGCGTTCATCATTTGCACCCTGACCGCGCTGTTCGGTGGTCGGCCGGGCATGGTGTCCGGGGCCGCCGGGTCGATGGCCGTGGTGATTGTCGCGCTGGTGGTGCAGCACGGTGTGCAGTATTTGCTGGCGACGGTGTTGCTGGGCGGATTCATCATGTCGGCGTTCGGACTGCTGCGACTGGGCAAGCTAGTGCGCATGGTGCCGCACCCGGTCATGCTCGGGTTCGTTAACGGCCTGGCGATCATCATTGCCTTGGCGCAACTGGAGCATTTCAAGAGTGGTCAGACGTGGCTCAGCGGTAAGCCGCTGTACATGATGATCGGACTGGTGGCGGTGACGATGGCAATTGTCTACGTGCTGCCCCGTCTGACCCGCGCCATTCCGCCAGCCTTGGTGGCGATTCTCGGCGTGGGGCTGGCGGTTTATCTGCTTGGCCTGCCGACTCGTACCCTCGGCGACATGGCACACATCGCCGGCGGCTTGCCGACCTTTGCCTTGCCGGACATTCCCTGGAATCTGGAAACCCTGCGCATCATCGCACCCTACGCGATTTTGATGGCGATGGTCGGCCTGCTGGAAACCTTGCTGACCCTGAACCTCACCGACGAAATCACCGAGAGCCGCGGCTACCCGGATCGTGAGTGCGTGGCGCTGGGTGCAGCCAACGTGGTGTCCGGGCTGTTCGGCGGCATGGGCGGCTGCGCAATGATCGGGCAAACGGTGATCAACCTCAGTTCCGGTGGTCGTGGCCGGTTGTCCGGCGTGGTGGCCGGGGTGGCGATACTGCTGTTTATCCTGTTCCTGTCGCCGTTGATCGAGCGCATTCCGCTCGCGGCGCTGGTCGGGGTGATGTTCGTGGTCTCGCAGCAGACGTTTGCCTGGGCTTCGCTTCGGGTACTGAACAAAGTGCCGCTGAACGATGTGCTGGTGATCATCGCGGTGACGGTGATTACTGTGTTCACCGACTTGGCGACCGCGGTGCTCTGCGGGATCATCATTGCTGCGCTCAACTTCGCTTGGCAGCAGGCTCGGCAGTTGTACGCCGACAGTTATGTGGAGAGTGACGGCAGCAAGCTTTATCGCGTGCATGGCACGTTGTTTTTTGCCTCGACCACGCCTTTTCTGAATCAGTTCGATACGGCTAACGACCCGGCGCACGTGACGCTGGATTGTCGTCATCTGAGCTTTGTCGATTACTCGGCCATCGCGGCGCTGGATACGCTGCGCGAGCGTTACTCCAAGGCCGGTAAACACCTGCGCGTGCTGGGCCTTTCCGAACGTTGCAAGAAGCTGCTCAAGCGTGCGCGAGTGCATCACGACTGACGGCAAACCGGTTGGCGGCGATGAAAATTCGCTGCCCCGATTTTCATTATTCGCGACACGACATATCCGTGAGCGACACTTCTTACCTCTGCACGAAAATTACTTTCACCTCGTTTGAATATCGCGCCTCGAAATGTTTTAAGAGTTTCACAAAACTTTCGACGTGACCCTCTCGAGGAGTACCGCATGACCCTGTCCTTCGGCTATTGGCTGCTGGTGTACGCCGCCATCGCCATCATTGCTTTGATCGTTCTGATCGCGCGTTACCGGCTCAACCCGTTCATTGTTATCACCCTGATTTCCATCGGCTTGGCGTTGGTGGCGGGAATGCCCCCGTCCGGGGTGGTCGGGGCTTATGAGGCGGGGGTCGGCAAGACCCTGGGGCACATTGCGCTGGTGGTGGCGCTGGGCACGATGCTCGGCAAGATGATGGCCGAGTCCGGCGGGGCCGAGCAGGTGGCGCGGACCTTGATCGACCGCTTCGGCGAGAAAAATGCTCATTGGGCCATGGTGTGCATCGCCTTCCTGGTCGGGCTGCCGTTGTTCTTCGAAGTCGGTTTCGTGTTGCTGGTGCCGATTGCGTTTACCGTGGCGCGCCGGGTTGGCGTGTCGATCCTGATGGTCGGCCTGCCGATGGTCGCGGGTTTGTCGGTGGTGCATGCGCTGGTGCCGCCGCACCCGGCAGCGATGCTGGCGGTGCAGGTGTATCAGGCTTCGGTGGGGCAGACTCTGCTTTATGCGATTTTGATCGGCATTCCGACGGCGATCATCGCCGGTCCGCTATACGCCAAGTTCATCGTCCCGCGCATTCAGTTGCCGGCGGAAAACCCGCTGGAAAAGCAGTTCCTCGAACGCGAACCGCGCGACAGCCTGCCGAGTTTCGGCCTGACCATGGCGACCATCCTGTTGCCGGTGGTGCTGATGCTGATCGGTGGCTGGGCCAACCTGATTTCCACGCCGGGCAGCGGCTTCAACCAGTTCCTGCTGTTCATCGGCAACTCGGTGATCGCGCTGCTGCTGGCGACCTTGCTGAGCTTCTGGACCCTCGGCCTGGCCCAGGGCTTCAATCGCGAATCGATCCTCAAATTCACCAACGAATGCCTGGCGCCGACCGCCAGCATCACCTTGCTGGTGGGCGCTGGCGGCGGCTTGAACCGGATTCTGGTGGACGCCGGCGTCACCGACCAGATTGTCGGCCTGGCCCACGAATTTCACCTGTCCCCGCTACTGATGGGCTGGCTGTTCGCCGCACTGATGCGCATTGCAACCGGCTCGGCCACCGTGGCCATGACCACCGCTTCGGGCGTGGTCGCGCCGGTGGCGATCGGCCTGGGCTATCCGCACCCGGAATTGCTGGTGCTGGCGACAGGCGCGGGCTCGGTGATTTTTTCCCACGTCAACGACGGTGGCTTCTGGTTGATCAAGGAATACTTCAACATGACGGTGGCCCAGACGTTCAAGACCTGGACCGTGCTGGAAACCTTGATCTCGCTCGTTGCCTTTGGTTTGACCGTGGGCCTTTCTTACCTGATCTAACCGGAGCCGCTCGCCATGGACATCCTCTACCAGATCCGCGCCCGTCAGGATTCCTTCAGTGCCGGTGAAGGACGCATCGCTCGTCTGATGCTCGACGACGTAGGATTTGCCGCGTCCGCCAGCCTCGATGAGCTGGCGCAGCGGGCGGAAGTCAGCACCGCTACATTGTCGCGTTTCGCCCGTACGGTGGGCTGTCGCGACTTACGTGACCTGCGCTTGCAACTGGCCCAGGCCAGCGGCGTCGGCAGCCGTTTTCTCGACCCGGCGGGGACTCCGGACCAGTCGGCGTTTTATGGGCAGATTGTCGGCGATATCGAGGCGACCTTGCGACAGCATCTGTCGGCCTTCGACGAATCACGCTTCGCCGATGCGGTAAAACTGCTGGGCAGGGCTCGGATGATTCACGCCTTCGGCATGGGCGGTTGCTCAACGTTGTGCAGCGACGAACTCCAGGTGCGCCTGGTGCGGCTCGGCTATCCGATTGCGGTGTGCCATGACGCGGTGATGATGCGTATCACTGCGTCCAGTCTCAGCGCCGAACACGTGGTGATTGTCTGCTCGCTAACGGGCATCACCCCCGAATTGCTGGAGACGGTGGAGCTGGCGCGCAGCTACGGCGCGCGCATTCTGGCGATCACCCGTGGCGACTCTGCGCTGGCGCAACTGGCCGACATCGTGTTGCCGCTGCAAAGCGCCGAGACCTCGTTCATCTACAAACCGACAGCGGCGCGCTACGGCATGTTGCTCGCCATCGACGTGCTTGCCACCGAGCTGGCACTGGCCAATCCTGAAGACAATCAAGAACGTCTGCGGCGGATCAAGCTCGCCCTGGACGATTACCGCGGCGGCGACGATCACTTGCCGCTGGGAGACTGACATGATGTACGACACGCTGATTCGCAACGCCCTGATCATCGATGGCAGCAACAGCCCCGGTTACTGCGCCGACGTGGCGATTTTGAACGGCCGCATCGAACGTATCGCAGACTTGCACGACGCACACGCCACCGAGGAAATCGACGCCGGCGGCCACGTGTTGGCGCCGGGCTTCATCGACGTGCACACCCATGACGACACAGTGGTGATCCGCCATCCGCAGATGTTGCCCAAGCTGAGCCAGGGCGTGACCACGGTGATCGTCGGCAACTGCGGTATCAGCGCTTCACCGGTGAGTTTGCGCGGTGATCCGCCGGACCCGATGAACCTGCTGGGCACCCGTGCTGCGTTTGTGTATCCGACATTCAGCGACTACCGAGCGGCTGTCGAAGCGGCGAATACCACGCTGAACGTCGCCGCGCTGGTGGGGCACACGGCATTGCGCAGCAATCACCTCGATGACCTGTTCCGCACCGCCAGCGCCGATGAAATCGCGGCGATGCGCGAGCAACTGCGCGAGAGCCTTGAAGCCGGTGCGCTGGGACTGTCCACGGGGCTGGCGTACGCCAGCGCGTTCTCGGCATCCACCGACGAAGTCATGCAACTGACCGAAGAGTTGACGGCATTCGGCGCGGTCTACACCACCCATTTGCGCAGTGAATTCGAACCGGTGCTGGAGGCCATGGACGAGGCGTTCCAGATCGGTCGCCATGCGAAATCCCCGGTGATCATTTCCCACCTCAAATGTGCCGGTGCCGGTAACTGGGGACGTAGTCCGCAACTGCTGGCGTCCCTCGAACGAGCGGCGCAAACCCATCCGGTGGGCTGCGATTGTTATCCCTATGCGGCGAGTTCTTCGACGCTTGATCTCAAGCAGGTCACCGACGCCCATCGCATCACCATCACCTGGTCGACGCCGCACCCGCAAATGGGCGGCCGCGACCTGATGGACATCGCCGCCGAGTGGAACGTCTCGTTGCTCGACGCAGCCCGCCAACTGCAACCGGCCGGCGCGGTGTATTACGGAATGGATGAGGCCGACGTCCGCAGAATTCTCGCGCATCCGTTGTCGATGGTCGGCTCCGACGGCTTACCGGAAGACCCGTTTCCGCACCCTCGCTTGTGGGGCGCGTTCCCGCGGGTGCTCGGACATTTCAGCCGTGACGTAGGACTGTTTCCGCTGCACACCGCCGTGCACAAAATGACCGGCCTGTCGGCGTCGCGATTTGGCCTGAAGGAGCGCGGCGAAATCCGCGAAGGTCATTGGGCGGACCTGGTGTTGTTCGATCCAGCGACCATCCGCGACGTGGCCGACTTCAATGATCCGCAACGGGCTGCCGAGGGCATCGAAGGGGTGTGGGTCAACGGTGTGCTGAGTTATCGCGACGGTCAGGCGAACGGCCGGCGGGAAGGGCGGTTTTTGGCGCGGGAAGGGGATTTGCGAGACGGCTTTCAGTAACGATTTGGGGGGTGTATCACAGTGATGGCACATTGAGATTAAAGAATGCTGTCACTGGGCCGAATTCCTGACGTACAGCCCGGCTACACTGTGGGCAATTTCTGTCTGGGAGCAACTCGATGAGCTTCGGCAAAACCACTCCGATCCTGCGCATCTTCGATGAAATCAAGGCCGTTGAATTCTACGTTGGCTTCCTTGGATTCAAGATCGACTGGCAGCACCGCTTCGAAGCCAATTTCCCGCTGTACCTGCAAGTCTCCCGCGGCGAATGCGTGCTGCATTTGTCCGAACACCACGGCGACGCGACACCAGGCTCGGCCCTGCGCATCCAGACCGATGAACTCGAAACCTTCCAGCAACAACTGCTGGCCAAGGAATACCCGTTCGCCCGCCCACAAATTCAGGCGATGCCGTGGGGTAGCCAGGACATGACGATCGCCGACCCGTTCGGCAATCGGTTGGTGTTTACCAATGCGATTAGTGTTTGAGGCCGTTCGGCCTGCGATGAGCTTCAGCGAGTTGTGATGTGCTAGCCTGCAATCAATGATTTCATTGATTGCAGGAGGCATCATGGCCAGCATCACAATTCGAAACCTCGATGATCAGATCAAAGAGCAGCTACGCATTGCTGCTGCCCATAACGGGCACTCAATGGAAGAGGAAGCTCGCCTGATTCTGGGTAGAGCTTTGGCTACCGTCGGCCGTGCCGGAGGCCTGGGTAGCAGAATCCGTAGCAGGTTCAGTACATGCGGTGGGGTTGAACTTGAGTTACCTGCACGGCAGGAAAAAGCCACCGCGGTGGATTTCTCTGAATGATCGTGCTCGATACCAACGTTCTTTCAGAGTTCATGCGGGTCGAGCCTGACGCTCAAGTGCTTGCCTGGGTGGATGCACAACCTGCGATGGAGTTGGCCATCAGCGCTGTCACCGTGGCAGAAATCCTTCACGGTATCGCCCGGCTCCCGTCCGGCAAACGCAAGCAAAAGCTTGAGTCTCATGCGATGGCAATGTTTGAAGAAGACTTTGCCGACAGGATATTGCCTTTCGATGTACATGCCGCGGTCGAGTACGCAACGCTGGTGGCGAGTTGCGAAGCGAAGGGGCGAACGGCGTCGATGGCTGATGCGCAAATTGCCGCTGTCTGCCGAAGCCACGGAGCCCCGATTGCTACCCGCAATGTTCGGGACTTCGAGTTTTCCGGGTTAGAGGTGATTAATCCGTGGGAAGCCTGAGTGCCTTCATTTTCTTGTAGATCGCCATCGCGAGCAGGCTCGCACACACGTTTACTGAACCTGTGCGGGCTTGCCCGCGTTGGGATCTGTAATTCAGCTCTGATCGAATATCAGACGCGGAAGTGGCTCACCATCATCTGCAACTGATTCCCCAACCTTGCCAGTTCAACACTGGACGCAGCCGTTTCGTCACTCGCCGCAGCCGTCTGTTCCGACACGTCGCGCACGTTGATGATGCTGCGGCTGATCTCTTCGGCCACGGCGCTTTGTTGTTCGGCGGCGGCGGCGATTTGCTGGTTCATCGACTGGATGTTGGACACCGTGCGGGTGATGTTTTCCAGTGAGGCGCCTGCCTGGCGGGTCAGGGCCACGCTGCTGTCGGTCAGGGCGCGGCTGTTGTTCATCACGTTCGCCACTTGCTGGGTGCCGTTTTGCAGGCCGGCCACCAGGGCTTCGATTTCCTCGGTGGATTTTTGCGTGCGCTGGGCCAGGCCACGGACTTCGTCGGCGACCACGGCAAAACCTCGCCCGGCTTCACCGGCACGTGCCGCTTCAATCGCCGCGTTGAGCGCCAGCAGGTTGGTCTGTTCGGCCACGGCCTTGATCACGTCCATGACGCTGCCGATCTTGTCACTTTCCTGTTGCAGCACGCCCATGGCCTCGGTGGAACGCACCACTTCGCTGGCCAGGCGCTCGATCTGGGCGATGGCTTCGCCGACCACTTTGTCACCTTCACGGGCTTCATCATCGGCAGCCGCAGCGGCTTGCGAGGCTTGCTCGGCATTGCGCGCGACTTCCTGCACGGTGGCGGTCATCTCGTGCATGGCGGTGGCGACCTGATCGGTCTCGACTTTCTGGCTGTTGACCCCGGCGCTGGTCTGCTCGGTCACGGCCGACAATTCTTCGGCGGCGCTGGCGATCTGGGTGACGCCATCGCGGATGCCGCTGATCAAGTCGCGCAGGGTCACCCCCATGCGGGCGATGCCCTGCTGCAACACGCCGAGTTCGTCGCGGCGCGTCACCTGGACGTCCTGGGACAAGTCGCCGCTGGCGATGCGATCGACCACGGCCAGGGTGTCGCGCAACGGGCCGGTGATCTGCCGGGTAATGATCACGGCAGCAATGATCCCCACCAGCAAGGCCAGCAACGTGCTGACCAGTTGCAAAGTACGGGCGCTGGCGCTTTCGGCGTCACGGCGGTCGAGCTGGATCTGATACAACGCATCGCTCAGGCTGACGATGGCGGCGCCCTGGTCGGTCATCTCCTTGCGCGCTTGCACCACATCACTGTTCGCGGCTTTGTAGGCCTGCAAGGCATTGCGGTAGTTGCCAAGTGCGGTTTCCAACTCACGCAAGGCGTCCGGCTGAACGTCAGCGAATTGCACGTTGAGTGATTTCAGGCTGGCAATGGCGGCGTCCAGTTGGGCGACGGCTTTTTGTTCGGTTTCGGCGTTGGTCGTGGCGGTGTAGCCGCGCACTTCGTAGCGCGCCAGCAAGAATGCTTCCTTGGCGGCGGTGATGGCCTGGAACTGTTCGAAACGCTGATCGCTCGGCGGCAACTGTTGCACGCGGGTGTTGATGGCGTTGATCAGCGAGTTGGCGGATTCAGCGTTGGCGCCCATGACGTCACGCGCGTTGTTGCCGGCGCGGTAGGCGCCGCGCATTTTGCTCAGGGACGCCTTGTAGGCGTCGATGACGGTGCCTTGCTCTTTGAGCAGCTTGAGGTTTTCCGGGCTCTTGAATTTCACCAGCAAAGCTTGCTGCTGAGCGGAAAAGGCTTCAAGGGTGGTCTGCACGTTTTGTGCAGTGGCTTCGTCGCCGCTGGTCAGCATGTATTGCAGGCGGACCACGCGCAGCTTGGTCAGGCCGGTGTTGAGCTGGGTGATGTCGCTCATCCAGTTGCTGCGGTCAATCAGGCCACCCAGGCTGGTCCAGCCGGTCAGGGCGAGTACGCAGGTCAGGGCCAGGACCAGGCCAAACCCCAGGCCCAGTTTCAGGTTCACGCTGATGTTGCCGAACCAGCTATTCATCAAAATTCCTCCAGGAACGTGGTGCTTCTCTGTCGTCGGTTGGCTGGAAGATTGTTGTTTTTGGGAGCCAGCAAGGTTGTGTAGCAGGTGTGTATCGGCCGCAATTACGAGAGCTGAAAGGATTTTGTCAGACAGATTCTGTAACAAGACTTTTGCGCGAGCCTTAAGCTTTTTTTCACGTGGGTTTCACCGCTAGCCGACGCTCGTCTCTCTACCCTCGCAGCATCAAATGAAGTGGTGCATGCCGGCGAGGCGGCTTGATGTGGAATTGAGACTGAGTCTGTTTGGCGTAAAGCGCTCGATCGATCTGAGCCGGTTTGCCCCCTGGCGCAATGCCGCGGTGATTCTGGCCTCGGCGCTGCTGGCGGTGTCACTGGCGGTGTTTCTCCTGCGGCCGGCCGCTGTGCCGGATCTGGCCCATGGCAACGTGGCCGGTGCGCGGGCGTTGCAGGCGGGTTGGGCCAAGGGCGACATGATCGTGCTGGTGCGCCATGTCGAACGTTGTGATCACTCCCGTGCCGCTTGCCTGAGTGGCAACGATGGGATTACCGATCGTTCGCGCAGTGTCGCGGTGAGTGTCGGCGCGCAGTTCGAGCAGTTGGGTCTGGACAAGGTGGATATCTACAACAGCCCGTTGATCCGAACCGCACAGACCGCGGGCTACATGTTCAACAAGGTCGGCGTGGGTGAGGAGTGGCTGATCAACTGCAAGGGCACCATGTTGCGCGACGCGCTGGCGCACAAAATGGCCGGGCGCAACCTGATCCTGGTGACCCACAGCGAGTGCATGGCGCAACTGGAAAAAGACCTCAAGTTGCCAGGCGCCAGCCTCGGCTACGGCGCCTCGCTGTTTATCTCCGCCGAAGCACTACAAGCACCGCGCATGCTCGGTTTCATCGAAGCCTCGGACTGGCGCTCGGTGACTACCGAATGAATTCACCCTCAGGATCAGGACGCACAATGCCCCGCTACCGTTTTTACTGGATGAACTTCGGTATTCCACTGGCCTGCGCGGTCGTGGTGTTTCTGATGTTCGACCTGACGACAATCGACATCGCCTTTAATGATCTTTTCTATGACCCGGTGACACAAACCTTCCCGCTGGACCATGTACACCTGTTCGAAAAGATCACCCATAAATGGGCGCGGATCATCCCCAACTGGACCGGCGAAATAGCGATCATCGGTGCCTTGTTGTCGTTTCTCTGGCCCCGGCTGAAGGCGGAAAAACATTCGAAAATCATCGCGCTTCTGGAAAAAATCAAAATCGCGCCGGTGCTGCGATTTGCCACCAGGCATCGTCGGGATTTCCTCTACGTCGTGTTCGCGTTTTCCATCAGTACCGGTGTCATTCACTACCTCAAGGGCCATACCAGCGTGTATTGCCCGATCGAAACGACCCAGTACGCCGGCAAGATCGAGCACAAGGAGTGGTACCAGAATTTCGATTTGCTGAAGGTCGCCGGTGACGGGCGCTGCTGGCCGGGTGGGCATGCTTCGGGTGGCTTTACCATGCTCGCGTTGTACTTCGTCGCGCGACGGTATCGCTGGCGTTATTCCAAGGCGCTGATGTACGGCTCGCTGGCGCTTGGTTTCGTCTACGGCACGACGCGGGTCCTACAAGGCTGGCACTACATGTCCCACACCTTCTGGGCCGGGATCTTCGTTTGGCTGGCCTGTTTGCTGACGGCGCTGGCGTTTTACGGACGGGCGCGGCTGGAGATGCCAGTGCTGCGCCGGCATGAAAAAACTTCGGGAAACTTACAGGCAAAAAAAAGCCCGCGGGAGGGCGGGCAAACCGTAGTTTCTTGAATGAGCGAGGGAAATGTACAGCTTGTTGCACCACGGTGTAGTGAAGAAAAGTTCATCTGCGCCCCGATGTACGGGGCTCCCGATCCTGGTTGAATCAGGCTATGGCAAATGATCTGCGGCAAAGTCTGCTTCCGAACGTGCGCGCAAACGACCTTTGCGGCAAGCCTGCTGGAAGCGTTCGAAATCGCGTTCATTCTGTTCGGTATAGCCTTGGGCATACTTTAACAGCGCGTCAGCCAGCGCATCGCCCTTGCCAATGTAGCCACAGATTTTCGCGGCCATGCCTGACGATTTGGCGTGGGCACGGGCCAGGGCGCGTCCACAGAGCCTGCCGTAGGCGGCGAACGACTCGGCGTCGAACGTTTCCAGTTCCGCCGAGACTTTCATATCCCGCAGCTGACGAACGTAGAAGTGACGACCACTGGGACCAGTGGTCCAGCCGAGGAACAGGTCGCTGGCCGATTGCATCAGGCGTTGCCCTTCGACGACGCGTTGGCCTTCATGCCGTACGTGCGACCTGGTCTTGACGTAACCGGCGAGCACCGAGCGTCGTGCTTCCTTGAATTGCAGGAATAACGGGAACTCCTGCTCATCGGTCAGCAGGGCCACCAGGCAACGGGTGCCGACGCTCCCAACGCCAATCACTTTGAAGGCCAGGTCCTGCACGCTAAAGCGTGACAGCAGCTCGCGACGGTCACCTTGCAACGTGCCTCGGTAATCGCGCATGAAGGTATCAAACAGGGGGCGCCAGTCCGCCAGACGCAGCCAGTCATCGTCGGCATCCAGCAACGTGGTGTTCTTGTGCAGATGGAAAATTTCCGGCAAGTCATCGCGAATGATCAGACGCTTGTGGGCGTCACGCTCGCTGATTTTCGGCAGCAATTCGGCATGGGTACGACGTTCGGCTTTTTCGATGGAGCGCTCCACATGTTCGAGGGCGCTTTTGCTCGCTTGCTCGCGCAAATCGTCGTAGGTGATGGATTCGTACCAGGTGTCCAGCGCGCTTTGTTCGGCGCATTCCCGCATGGTCTGTTGATAGGCACTCACCACCCCATGGCAGACGGTTTCTTCAACCGAACCGCCATGGCGCAAGTCGCGGGCGGCTACCAGAAAACTCGCCACCAGTCGTTTCACGTCCCATTCCCAAGGCCCCGGATGAGCTTCGTCAAAGTCGTTGACGCTGAACAACAAGTTACGCTCGGGTGTGGCGAACCCACCAAAATTCATCAGATGACAGTCACCACAGATCGGCGACACCAACCCCATGTTCGGCGTGCCCGCCAGGTCATGCGCTTGCAACAATGCATTGCCGCGATAGAACGTGAACGGCGACACCAGCATGCGCCCGTAGCGCAACTCGACCAGCGATTTCACTCGCCCCTCACTCGACGCCTTGATCAGCGGGATCGGATCGCGATCGGTCTTGCCCATCGCCGCCAGCGCACTGCGTGGACACTTCTTGCGAGCGTCTTTGCCTTGTTTGAAGTGATCTTTGAGGGTGGTCATTTGGGCTCATTCGAAGGGTGATGTCGGGCGTGTCGAATGAGTGTAGAAGAGGTTGAAAATAAACGATGGCGACGCGGGCCGGTGGGTTCGCTGCGGCTCAATACGTCAGCGAATACGTTGAGGCCCAAGGCTTCCATTTCCCGACCCGGCGCCGGGCCTACTTGCGAGCGGAAAACTGGCCGAGCTTCTTGCAAGATCATTAGCCTTAGTGTGGCTATTGCCCCGGACAGCCAATCTTTTTTATAGCCACCATTTAGGGCACTAATCACGTAGTATGTGCGCCGTTTTTCAAGCCTTGGCGGCCGACAAACTAATGCCGCGTCGTTGTTTGATTTTTCAATGCCGTCTCATAAGGACTGTTCACTGTGTCGCAAGATTCCCAAGGCAATTTGGAAGTGCCATTGCACGCCAACCACATCCATTTAAGAGAAAGCTTGCATTCACCGTCTGCACATTCTGGTGAATCAACTCATGAACTAATAGGCAGGATTGAAAGATCAATCGAGTATCGTCCAGACATTGACGGACTACGCGCTATTGCTGTTCTGCTGGTGTTGATCTATCACGCCGGATTTTCTTTTTTACCTTCGGGCTTCATCGGCGTTGACATTTTTTTTGTGATTTCGGGATTCTTGACCACATCAATTATTCTGAGAGCAATGGACAAAGGCTCTTTCACATTTTCCGGTTTTTACACACGCCGGATATGGCGCCTGCAGCCAGCGGTTATTGCCCTGATGGTTGCAACTATGGCTGTGGCAGCAATCTTCTATTTGCCTGACGACTTTGTCAGGTTTCTGAAAAGCGATAAAAGCGTAGCGCAATTTGTCTCCAATCAATTCTTCGCCAAGGAGACAACTGGGTACGCCACCCCGGATGCCGCCAATTTTCTTCTGCTACATACCTGGTCTCTCGCCATCGAGTGGCAATGGTATCTGGTCCTGCCGATAGGCCTTTGGCTGCTAAATCGGTACTTGTCTCCAACAATGCTTAAGGTTGTAGTGCTGTGCCTAACGCTGGGTGCAATGGTGCTGGCGTTTTACTTGACAAATAAAACTCCAGATAAAAGCTATTACTACTTCTCGGCACGAATCTTTGAACTGCTGATTGGCTCGTGCGCGATGTTACTTGGCTCGACAAAGTTCAGGCTGAATGCGGTTGCTTCGTCAGTCCTGGGTATCGTGTCGCTGGCTGTCATTGCTTACTGTGCTACCCGCTCAGACATTCTCCAACGCTTTCCGGATTACCACGCCCTTTTGGTATGCCTTGCAACCGCTGCCCTGCTTTATCGCGGCGTGGGTGAGAGCCTTTCCTTGAAAGTGCTGTCCTTTCCGCCACTTGTCTTCGTCGGAACCATTTCCTACTCGCTCTACCTGTGGCACTGGCCGATTTTGGCGACACTCAGCTATTTGGATATCAGCCTTACTTCAGAATGGAAGGTCGCGTATTTTGCCGCGACGTTTGTAATCGCTTTCTTGTCCTACGTTTTGATTGAAAATAGATTCCGCAAGTCTAAAGCGGGCCTTGTAAAAACCCTGATGATCCTGCTGCTGGTTCCGGTTGTTTGCATGTCGGTGCTTTACTCTGCAAGCAAAAAGCATGACGGCTGGCCAGAACGTTTCGGGACAGGCCCCACGGCTGTACTCAGTAAGCTCAAAGCGGCTGAAGCGCCCAACAGAAAACATTGCCTCGACGGAGTAAGTGATGGCTCTGACGTTCGCTGTGTAATGGGGGCACCTCAGGCAAAACCCCAGGCTCTGCTTATAGGTGATTCATTCTCTAATCAGCAGTGGGGCTTTGTGGATACCCTGGCAAAAGACGCGAATATTTCAGTGCTTGCACAAGCCTTCCCTGCATGCCTGACCCTGCCAAAGATTTATCTGTACAACTGGTGGAAGTACAAGGACAGGCTCTATACCGAGTGTCATGACACCAGCAAGCAATATTTCGACTTGATCGCCAAGAATCATTACAAGTACGTCATGCTCGGATTGATCTGGGAAAGTTATGTTGGCGATGGCGTCGTTACAAAGCTGGACGACCCACGCACTGTCGAGCTGTCGCGCCAGCGGTTTGAAGTAGCAATCAGGGATGCACTGGACGCAATTACGCAGTCCGGCGCCACGCCGGTATTCTTGAAAGCACCGTTTGCCATGCCGGCAGGTGTGAATGACTGCCTGTATCGCACTGTCAAATCGCGTGGCTTGACTGGCAATGATGAAGAAGTCAGCCAGTGCTCTTCTGCACCGTGGACAGCGAGTGAAGATCCATGGCTGACCAAGGTATTTACCGACCTCAAGTCAGAGTATTCAGACTTGATCATAATCGACCCTAAGAAAGTACAGTGCACGGACAGCACTTGCATGACAGCTATCGGGGGTGTGCCGGTGTATCGCGATATTGGCCACATCACCGACTACGCATCGTATAAATTTGGCGAGACATACCTACAGAAATACGGCAACCCATTGCTCCAAGCCAAATAGCACTATCGCAATACTGCGCCTCCTGCACTAGCCCAAGGTGCCTCCAGCTAGGGCAGGTAGGTATGCAGCAACCCAGTGTCACGATTCGGGGTGTGCGATCAATCCGCGACGAAAGCAGTGAAGGATTTTGATCGATCGGCAGGACGCCGGAGAGGATGTCGCTGAAACGTCACCGAGGCCTGAGTGAATCCACAACAACCTTCAGCAACGAATGAAAGCCCAGACACAGCGAAGCCCGCACTGGGCGGGCTTCGTTGGTGTCTCATTTGGTGGAGCCGGGGGGATTTGAACCCCCGTCCGCCAGTACTCCGCTGTCGGTACTACATGCGTAGCCGTGTCTATTAAGTTAACCCTCAGCGACCCGACGGGCAGGGTGCTTTGGGCGAGTTGTGTAAGTTTTAGCCGCTTCGTCCACAACGTACTGCACGGCGATTCTGTTCTATATGACAATCACTTTGGGTTTACAGACATCCCCTGATGATTGCTGGACCCGAAGGTACCAGAAGGGAAGGGCTAAGGCTGCTTACGCAGCGAGAGCGTATTCCCCGTAGGTTTCGTCATTGGCAACTATAAGAAGTTGCAACAGTGGATTTACGAGTTCTGTTACCAACTCGGCATGCACCTAAAGTTTCGCAACCGGCGTCGAATCCTAAACGGCCCCGAACTCATTGCTCGTGAATCTGATGAGCAACAAGCCTGCGTAGTCTACGTCAATGTGGCACGGAAGGCCAACCCGAAGGTTGGCCCTATCTGGTATCAATTCCGGGTAGGGTTGCGAATTTGCATTTTGGTGATGATGCCGGAGGTGACTTCGACGCAATCCTTGTCGTTACCGGCGGCCTGAGATGCTTTTGCTTTTGTCAGTGCAGCTTTTACAGTGTCCATTGTGCCTTCCGGAAGGGAAGGCGCGCTGTCCACGAAATCACTTATTTGTTGAATATTCGCGGTACACAGATCCTTATCCGCCGCAAACACCGGCGACGCCAACAGTGCAGCAGAAATGAACAATCCAGCCATTGCAGAGTGCTTCATGGGTATCTCCTTGCGCATGAGGGCTCGGTGCTGCCGGTGAATGGGGCGGCTGTCCGAGGTGGTTATAAGCCCGTTTACCGGGCCTAGCTAAATGACTATAGCCGCGCTTAGGAATTCGGTTTTTTTTTACCAAATCTGAACCTGTTGGAGCCGGCTTGCTGGCGATAGCGGATTTTCAGACCAGAGTTTTGTCGTCTGCTCAAACCTATCGCCAGCAAGCCGGCTCCAACAGGTATTGGGTTCCCGATTTTGACGGTCGTTTCAAGCCGAGCGCGCTTGCGTCACGCGGTCCACCAAATACACGAGCCCGTGGTAATCAATCCCGCCATGCTGGCTCAGGCCGATCTCACAGGTGCGACTGGTTGAAATGCCTTCGCTGCAATACTGCACCGCGTCTTTCAAGGTGCGCAGCGAATGTGCGTTCAGCTCGGGTGTGGTGAAACCCTTATCGCCCGCGAAGCCGCAGCAGTGAATGCCCTCGGGGATGACCACGTTTTTGCTGCATTTGCGCGCAAGGTCGATCAGCGCCTGGCTTTCGCCCAGATGCTGGGTGCTGCAGGTGACATGCACCGCGATCGGTGTGTCTTGCGGCGTGAAATCCAGTCGATCCATCAAGTGCGTACGAATGAAACGCACCGGGTCGTACAGGTCCAGGCGCACATCGCCAAGGTCCTGGGTCAGGCGCAAGGTGCAGGGGCTGGTGTCGCAATAGATCGGATCGAGTCCCCCGCGGCTAGCGTGAAGGAGGGCGCTGATCAGCTCTTGGCGTTTGTGTTCCGCCTGTTCGGCATAACCTTTGGAAGCGAACGGCTGGCCGCAGCAGAGGCTGTCCAGGTTGTCCGGGAACACCACCTGGTATCCGGCCTTTTCCAGCAAGCCACGGGTTTTGTCGTACAGCGACATTTGTTCTTTATCGCCGGCCGCGGGCCCCATGGCGCGAGAGACGCACGCAGCCAGATACACCACCCGCGGACGGTCGTCCGACACACTCGGACTGAAGCGGATCGCCCGTTCAGGCTGCGGCATGGCATTGCTCCACTGCGGGATTTGCCCTTTGGAAAGTCGCGTCACCGTAGCGGAAAGCTTTGCCAGTCGCGGCGCGCCCAGCAGCATCCGCGCACCATTCGCCACGTGCAGGGTGAAACGCGCACCTTGCAGTGCCGTGGCGAAATTTCCTTCCAGCCAGTTGGCGGTTTTCGTGTGCGTGGCGTGTAGGCCGCGAAGCTTTTTCACCAGCTCGCCGGTATTGATGCCTACCGGGCAGCGTTGGGCGCAAAGTCCGGTCGCGGCACAGGTATCGATGCCTTGATATTCATAGGCTGCCTCAAGCTCGCGGGTATCGACTCCAGCACGTTTTTTCGCCTGGATGTCACGCCAGATCACGATACGTTGGCGCGGGCTCAGGGTCAGTCCTTTCGACGGGCAGACCGGTTCGCAGAACCCGCACTCGATGCACTTGTCCACAATCTCGTCGGCGGCCGGCAAGGGTTTCAAATGCTTGAGGTGGATCTGCGGATCGTCGCTGAGCACCACGTCCGGGTTGAGGATGCCATTGGGGTCGAGCAGGCGTTTGAGTTGCCACATCAACTGGTAGGCGACGCTGCCCCATTCCAGCTCGACGAAAGGCGCCATGTTGCGCCCAGTGCCGTGTTCAGCCTTCAGCGAGCCGCCGAACTCAACCGCGACCAGTTGCGCAACGTCGTCCATGAACGCCTGGTAGCGTGCGACTTCTTCCGGGTTGTTGAAGCCTTGGGTGAAGACAAAGTGCAGATTGCCTTCCAGTGCGTGTCCGAAAAGGATCGCTTCGTCGTAGTGATGTTTGTCGAACAACTCGATCAGGCGGTTCACGCCAACGGCCAGTTGCTCCACCGGGAACGTCACGTCTTCGATGATCACCGTGGTGCCGGTTTTGCGCACCGCGCCGACGGCGGGGAAGGTGTCCTTGCGGATCGCCCAGAGACGGGCGTTTTCCAGCGGATCTTCAGTGAAGTCGATTCGCTTCTCCACCGGGAACGCAACCAGTGACGCCATGATCTGCGCCAGTTGTTCCTGCAGCAATGTGGACGATGCCGCACGGGATTCGATCAACAACGCACAGGCATTATTCGACAGGTGTTGTACGAAAGCCGGCATGCCTGGTTTTTTCTGAACCGAGCGCAGGCTTCGTCGATCCAGCAACTCCACGGCCGAAACGGGTTGGCTTTTCAGCACGGTGACCGCGTTGCAGCAGGTTTCCACATCCGGGAACACGATCAGCGCCGAGGCCTTGTTCGGGTGGTCGATCACCGTGTCATAGGTCACCGCGCTGATGAAGCCTAGGGTGCCTTCGGAGCCCACCAGCAAGTGGCTCAAGATATCCACAGGCTCGTCGAAATCCACCAAGGCATTGAGTGACAGGCCGGTGGTATTTTTCAGACGGTATTTGTGGCGAATCTTTGCAGCAAGTTCGGCATTGGCGCGGGTCTCGCGGCCCAAGGTCGCCAAGCGTTCCAGCAGCGTCGCGTGGCTTTGGCGAAACGCTGCGACACTGCCTGCATCTTCGGTATCGAGACGGCTGCCATCGGCCAGCACCAGACGGATGCCGGCCAGTGTGTGGTAAGTGTTTTGCGCCGTGCCGCAGCACATGCCACTGGCGTTGTTGGCAACGATACCGCCGATCTTGCAGGCGTTAATTGACGCCGGATCCGGACCGATCTTGCGCCCGTAGGGTGCCAGCCAGGCGTTGGCCTGGGCGCCAATCACACCGGGTTGCAAGCGAATCTGCGTGCCCTGGCCACGGATCTCGCGGCCGTTCCAGTTATCCCCAAGCACGATCAGCACCGAGTCACTGATAGCCTGGCCGGAAAGGCTGGTGCCAGCGGCGCGGAAGGTCACTGGAACTTGATCGCGCTGCGCCAGTTTCAGCAACGCCACCACTTCATCTTCGGACTCGACGCGGACCACCAGTTGCGGAATCAACCGATAGAAGCTGGCGTCTGTGCCGAAGGCCAGAGTCGACAAGGGATCGTCGAAACGACGCTCCTGAGGAATCAGTTTTTGCGCATCACGCAGGAACGCTGCCGGTAGACTCATTGGTCCTCCAGGATCAACACCACCAGGTCTTTCGGACCGTGGGCACCGTAGGCCAACACCTGTTCGATGTCGGCGGTTTTCGAGGGGCCGGACACCAGCAAGGCATTGGTCGGCATGCCTTGGGCCCATTCGAATTCTTGCTGCACCTGATAGAAGTTGTCGCGGATTTCGCTGGCCTTGAGCAGGGCGAAATGCACCGGTGGCGCCAGGCTCATCATGCGCGGCTCTTCCCGCGTCGGCCAGAGAATCAGGCTACCCGTCGCGGCGATTGCGCCGAGGGTGCCGGTCAGGCTGGCCGGGGTGTCGTTGAACAACTCGGCTTTCCATTCCTCAATCGGGCGAACGTAGGATTTGAGAGTAGGTAGCTCGGGATTTTTCGCCCAGTGCTGAGTGATGCGTTGGCCGTGAGGCGTAGTCGGTGCGATCAACAGGCTCGGTATCTGGCGATCCCGTAGTAATTGCGCCAACAGTTCTGGCCAGCCTTCACCGGATGTCAGATGGATTTCCGTATGCACCGCTTCCATCAATTTGCGCAACTGCGGGATGCGTTGTTCGGCGGTGTAAGTGTAGGGCTGAGTCACCAGTTCGACGTCGAAGTTGTCAGCCACCGGCGTGGTGCCTGTCAGACTTTTCCGCAATTTCGCCATGATGTTTTGTTTGGCGCTCATCAACGATCTCCCTGTTTGGCCAGATGCGCGCGAGCCATGTCGTGCAGTGAGCGCGTGGCGGGTTTTGGTGCGCTGTGGTTTTGCGTCCACGGGCCGACATTGCTTGGCGTCAGGGCGCGCAGGCGAGTAGCGAAGAAACCGAACAGGCGATACAGCGTCGGTGAGCTATTGAGTTTCGCCCAGGCGTTCCAGATGAAGCGTTCTTTGCGCGAGTACTTGCTGCCCTGACCACGCATCACTTGATCCGAGCTATCTGGCGCTTTGACGTTCTCTTCCCGCAGGCGACGCAACAGCGCAGGGATCGGAATTTTTACCGGACACACTTCACCGCAGGCGCCGCACAACGAAGAGGCGCTCGGGTGGTCCGGGACTTTCGCCAGGCCGACCATGTGCGGGGTGATGATTTTTCCGATAGGGCCGGGGTAAACCTCGCCATAGGCATGACCACCAATTCGGGTGTAGACCGGGCAATGATTCATGCACGCGCCGCAGCGGATGCAGTTCAGGGTCTGGCGCAACTCGCTGTCGGCAAAGGCCTGGCTGCGACCGTTGTCGAGCAACACCAGATGCACTTCCTGCGGGCCGTCGAGTTCATGCGCCTTGCGCGGGCCGGAGATCATGTTGACGTAGGTGGTGATCGGGATGCCCAGGGCCGAACGCGTTAGCAGCGACAGCAGCGGCACCACGTCGCGCAGGTTTTCCACGACCTTTTCGATACCAGTGACGGCAATATGTACCGGCGGGACAGTGGTGGTCATGCGGCCGTTGCCTTCGTTTTCCACCAGCAACAAGGTGCCGGTTTCGGCCACGGCGAAGTTGACGCCGGAGACGCCGATGTCCGCTTCGAAGAACTTCTGCCGCAAGACACGGCGGCCGATTTGAATGAGTTGGTCAACGTCCTTGGTGTATTCAACGCCAAGTTTGTCGTGGAACAAGGACGCGACCTGACCGGCATTCTTGTGGATCGCCGGCATAATTATGTGTGAAGGCTTCTCGTGGTCGAGCTGGACGATGTACTCGCCCATGTCCGATTCCAGACATTCAATGCCCTGTTCAGCGAGGACATGGTTCATCTCCATCTCTTCGCTGACCATCGATTTGCCCTTGATCACTTGCCGCCCCTCGTGAGCGCGGATGATCGAGAGGACGATGCCATTGGCCTCGTCCACCGTTTCCGCCCAGTGCACTGTCACACCGTTGCGGGTCAGGTTCTTTTCCAGCTGCTCGAGCAGGTCGGGCAGCTTCGATAACGCACGGGCGCGGACAGCGTTGCCCAGCGCTCGCAAATGTTCTCTTTCGTGGGCATCGTTAAAGGACGCGGCCCGTTTTGTCATCAGTGAATCCATCGCCTTGCGAAAGTTGCCTCGCAATTGCGCGTCACCCAAAGCCTCGTGAGCCCGAGTGCGGAAATCTTCTTCTACGGCGACTGTAGGAATAATCTCGGCGGCGCTCATCGGGCACCTCCGGTACGCTGCCAAAGGAAACTGGCCAGATGTTGGCCGCGCAGCGCTTCCTTCTGTTTTTCCAGTGAGCCGTTGATGTTCATCAGGCAACCGCAGTCGGCACTCAGTACCTTATGCGCGCCAGATTCCTTCAACGACCGGGTCTTGTCAGCCACCATCGCACCGGAAATGTCCGGCATACGGACGCTGAAAGTCCCACCGAAGCCACAGCATTCGCTTTCATGGCTATGGTCTACGCGCTCCACGTTGCTCAGTTGCGCCAACAACTCGCGACCGTGCAGGTGGGTATTCATTTCGCGGCGTGCCGAGCACGATGTGTGTAGCGCCACTTTAACCGGTTCGCCGTCGTCCTTGAGCTGCACTTTGCAGACAAACAACAGGAACTCGGCGAGTTCGTAGGTTCTGGCCGCCAATGCCTGGACCTGTTTCAGCGTTTCCGGCTCGTCCTTGAACAAGTCGGCATAGTGTTCGCGCAACATGCCCGCGCACGAGCCCGATGGCACCACCACCGGATAATCCCCGGCGAACAACGCCAGTTGCGAGCGCGCTACGGTCCGGGCCTGCTCGGTGTAACCCGAGGTGTAGGCCGGTTGACCGCAGCAGCTTTGCCCTTGCGGGTACTCGACACGGATGCCTTCACGTTCCAGCAAGTGGATCGCGTCCATTCCGGCTTCCGGGTAGAACAAATCCACTACGCAGGTCCCGAACAGGTAGACCCGTTGCGGTTTTTCCCTAGGATATTGCCGAGGCTCGGGCAGTGGCGGGGCGACACGGGTCGCATTCGGCACAGCGTTGTAAAAAAGCTCGCTCATCAGGCGTGTCTCCGGGTGGGCCCGGTTATCCGTCCGCTGAGGCCGCTGAATATAGAGAGATATTCTTTCAGCAGCCTTGCAGACCGGGTTGTGAATAGCTGACGCCGGAATCGTGGTCCGGCGTCGGTTTTTTTCCATATAGCGTGTGGCTCTTAGTGCACCAGCATGCCGGTGAACCAATAGGCTTGAGCCAGGGTGATCAGGCCGACGATCGTTGCGAAGAACAGGCTGTGCTTGAGGGTGAAACGGAACAGATCCGACTCCTTGCCCACCAGGCCAGTCGCCGCGCAAGCTACAGCGATCGACTGAGGCGAGATCATCTTGCCGGTCACGCCGCCGCTGGTGTTCGCCGCCACCAGCAAGGTGTCGTTGACGCCGATCTGGTGAGCGGTAGTGGCTTGCAGCGAGCTGAATAGCGCATTGGATGAAGTATCGGAGCCAGTCAGGAACACGCCCAGCCAACCGAGGAACGGTGAGAAGAACGGGAAAGCAGCGCCAGTGCCGGCCAGTACCAGCGCCATGGTCGATGACATACCCGAATAGTTGGTGACGAAGGCGAAGGCCAGCACCATGCCGATGGACAGGATGGGCCAGCGCAGCTCGTAGAAGGTCTCTTTCAAAGTGGTCAGACCAATTTTGATATTGATCTTCAGGATCAGCATCGAGATCAGCGCCGAGAAGAAAATCGCCGTACCGGTCGCGGAAATCGGATCAAGTTTGAACACCGCTGGAATGGCGGTCGGGTTAGCCACGATCGGCGCAACCTTGATCACCATTTGGTCCAGATGCGGGATGGCGAAATTGAACACCCAGCTGTACATCGAACCGCCGGCGGCAAACATGGCCTTGAACGGTTTCAGGGTCCAGATCGTCACGAGTACGGTGAGGATCAGGAACGGCGACCAGGCTTTGAAAATTTCACCCAGGCTGTAAGGCGAGGCCACGGTGGTGCGCTTCTGTCCGAAACCACCGGCACTGGCGGTGACCACGGAAGCCGAGACGGCACCGGCGATGTGTTGCCCGGCCGCGCGTTTTGGCTGCCAGACTTTCAGGAACAGCGTCAGGGAAATCAGGCTGGCCAGCGCCGAGGTGATGTCCGGCAGTTCCGGGCCGATGAAGTTCGAGGTGAAGTACTGGGTCACGGCAAAGCTCAAACCGGCGACCAATGCGGCTGGCCAGGTTTCGCGGACGCCGCGCAGGCCATCCATCATGAATACCAGCCAGAACGGCACAAACAGCGACAGCAATGGCAGTTGACGGCCAGTCATGGCACCGATCTTGAACGCGTCGATGCCGGTCACTTGTCCGGCGACAATGATCGGAATGCCGAGGGCGCCGAACGCGACGGGGGCGGTGTTGGCGATCAGGCACAGGCCTGCGGCATAGAGAGGATTAAAACCCAGTCCCACCAGCAGGGCGGCGGTAATCGCCACCGGCGCACCGAAACCGGCTGCACCTTCGAGGAAGGCACCGAAGCAGAAACCGATCAACAACACTTGCAGGCGTTGGTCGTCGGTGATCGACAGTACCGAGCTGCGGATCACTTCGAACTGGCCACTCTTGACCGTCAGTTTGTAGAGGAATACAGCCGCCACGATGATCCAGGCGATAGGCCACAGGCCGTAGGCGAAACCATATCCGGCGGCGGCAAACGCCATGTCGACCGGCATCTGGAAGGCAAGGATCGCCACCAGAATCGACAAGGCCAGCGTGATGCTACCGGCGACATGTCCCTTGAGGCGGAATACGGCCAGGGCCAGGAAGAAAAACACGATGGGAATGACGGCCGCGAGCGCGGACAGGCCAAGGCTGCCGAGCGGGCTGTAGAGCTGTTGCCAGGTTTGCATATGGGGTGGCCCCTAATTGTTGTTGGTCAGGCACTGAGCAGCGTTTTTGGATAATTGGTAATACCAATTTACAATCGCTGTTGGCTAGGGTAAAAGCGTTGGAGGCGGTGTGTCAATTTGCCGCCCTAAAACTTTTGTCGAATGGCTGAACCGTCAAGTCATCTGGCGCGCTTGGATAAATGCTGTGTGGCAGATGCCTATGTAGCGTCGATAGGCCAGAATAGAGGCCCGGCGAGCGGCCGGGATCGTGGAGAAATCGAGTTATGGGGTTTGATCAAATTCGTCAGCGCCGTTTGTCTGACGATATTGTCGAGCGGCTTGAGGGCATGATCCTCGAAGGCACGCTGAAGGCGGGTGAGCGCTTGCCGGCGGAGCGCGTATTGGCCGAGCAGTTCGGCGTATCACGCCCATCGTTGCGCGAAGCCATTCAGAAGCTGGCGGCCAAGGGTCTACTGGTCAGCCGTCAGGGCGGCGGCAATTACGTGGTGGAATCCCTGGGCACGACCTTCAGTGATCCCTTGCTGCACCTGCTGGAAAGCAATCCCGAGGCGCAGCGAGACCTGCTGGAATTTCGTCATACGCTGGAAGCGTCCTGCGCCTATTACGCCGCTATGCGGGCCACGGACGTGGATCGCGAGCGGCTGACCGCAGCGTTCAACGAACTGCAGGACTGCTATTCGCGCTACGACGAAGTGAGCCGGGTGGAGGAGGGCGCGGCGGATGCGAAATTCCATCTGGCAATCGCCGAAGCCAGTCACAACGCTGTGTTGTTGCACACCATTCGCGGGTTGTTCGACCTGCTCAAGCGTAACGTTGTGACCAACATTGGCGGCATGTACAAACAGCGCACCGAAACTCGCGACATGCTGATCACCCAGCATCGGGAGTTGTACCTGGCGATTATCGAGGGCAGGGCGGAACAGGCGCGGGAAGTGTCCAGTCGACACATTCTGTATGTTCAGGAAGTGCTGGAAGAAGTGCGTCAGGAAGTGCAGCGCATGGCCCGGGCGGAGCGGCGCAAGGGGATGTAGCTGTAGTGGCGAAACTCAATGGGCGAGGGAGCTTGCTCCCGCTGGGGTGCTAAGCGGCTCTGGTTTTTAGTGTCGCAATGACGATACATCGGCGACTGCTGCGCAGTCGAGCGGGAGCAAGCTCCCTCGCCACGAAGCAGTGATCAGGCCGGAAGATTAGTCTTCCTTGCCCTTGTTCCGCACCGCACGCTGCAACTCGCGACCGGCATCGCGTTCGCGCTCGGTATCACGCTTGTCGTATTCCTTCTTGCCCTTGCCCAGAGCGATCTCGCACTTGACCATGTGCTTGCTCCAGTACCAGGACAGGCAGACGCAGGCATAGCCTTTTTGCTGCACCGCAGCGGCGAGCTTTTCCAGCTCGCGCCGATTGAGCAGCAGCTTCCGCGTGCGGACCGGGTCGGCAATGACGTGAGTGCTGGCGGTCGTCAGAGGCGTGATGTGACTGCCAAGCAGCCAGGCTTCGCCATCCTTGAGCAGCACATAACTGTCAACCAGTTGTAGCTTGCTTGCCCGCAGACTTTTTACTTCCCAGCCGGCCAGGACCAGACCAGCCTCGAACTTATGCTCGATGAAGTAATCGTGTCGCGCCTTTTTATTTTGCGCGATGGTCCCTGTTGGGTGTTTCTTCTGTTTAGCCATAGGGGCGGCATTATAGGGAGTTGCAAGCGAGTCGGCTACGGTGTTGCTGCGTGCTTGAGCAGGTTGATTGAATCCCGGACAATGCGCGCTCTTTTTTGAATGCTTGGTCGTAATAACGATGTCGACAGACAAGGTCTCTGTCCACGGCAGTTGGGCTAGCCGCTGGGTCTTCATACTCGCCGCGACCGGTTCGGCCGTGGGCCTGGGTAGTATCTGGAAATTCCCCTACATGGTTGGCGTCTACGGCGGCGGCGCCTTCGTGCTGATGTTCCTGGCCTGCATCGCGATGATCGGTATGCCGGTCATGCTGGCGGAGACCTTGATCGGCCGACGCGCCCGACAGAGTCCGGCCAATGCCCTGAAGGTACTGGCGCTGGAGGCTGGGCACTCGGGCAAATGGTCCTGGGGTGCGTTTGCCGGGATGATCACGGCATTGCTGATTCTATCTTTCTATAGCGTAGTCGGCGGCTGGTCGCTGGACTACATCATCGACATGGGGCGTGGCGACTTCCAGGGGGCAACTCCCGAACAGGTGGGCGCTTACTTTGGCAATGTGATCGCCGACCCATGGCGCCTGACACTTTGGCATACGATTTTTATGCTGCTGTCGGCCGTGGTGATCGCCAAAGGCGTGGTTGCCGGGCTGGAGCGTAGTCTGCGGATCATGATGCCGCTGCTGTTCGTGATGGTGCTGGTGTTGCTGGGGTACAGCATGACCACCGGCCATTTCATGGAGGGCGTGCATTTCATGTTCGACTTCCAGCCGGAAAAAGTCCTCGACGGCTTGCTGCCGGCCATGGGGCACGCGTTCTTCTCCCTTAGTGTCGGCGTTGGTTCGATCATGATCTATGGCGCTTATATGCCAAAGACTTCGTCAATTTCAGGCACTATCGTCGGCGTGGCACTGCTCGATACCTTCGTTTCCCTGGTGGCTGGTCTGGCACTGTTTCCGATTGTGTTCGCCGCCGGCCTGAACCCGAGCGAAGGCCCTGGCCTGATGTTCGTGAGCCTGCCCTTTGCCTTTGGTAACGTAGCGCTCGGTCAGTTGATGGGCGTAGTGTTCTTCGTACTGGTCGCGATTGCTGCCTGGAGTTCGGCGATTTCCCTGCTGGAGCCGATGGTGGCGTACCTGGTCGAACGCACGAAAGTCAGCCGGGCCTGGGTCACCCTCTGGCTGGCCTTCATCTGCTGGTTTGTTGGCTTGGGTACTGTGTTTTCCTTCAATATCTGGAAGGAGGCGAAGTTCTTCGTGAACGAAGGCGGTTTGTTTCACCTCTATCAATGGGGCGCAACCGGCGGCCTGGATTTCTTTGGCGTGATCGATTTCTTTACCTCGCGAATCATGTTGCCACTCGGTGGTTTGTGCTTCGTGGTGTTTGCGGGCTGGGTGATGGGCCGTGATGCGGTGCGCGACGAACTGTCGATCCGCAATCCCCTGTTGTTCGCCCTGTCCTTGTTCTTGATGCGCTATGTGGCGCCCATCGGCATTCTTGTAGTGTTTGCCGCCCAGCTGTGGAAGTGACGCTTACATGACGACACACATTGCACGTTCTGCCCTGCTGCCGTATCCGGCACAAGCGCTGTACGACCTGGTCAACGACGTGGCCCGCTATCCGGAATTTCTGCCGTGGTGTTCATCGGCCGAAGTGCTCGAAAGCTCTCCTGAACATATGCGCGCCAGCGTTGGGGTGGCCAAGGGTGGGCTCAGTCAGAAATTCGTGACGCGCAATGCCCTGGTTCCCGGGCAGTCCATCGAGATGAATCTCGAAGAGGGACCATTCACTCAGTTGCATGGCGTCTGGGTGTTCAAAGCGTTGACCGATAAGGCTTGCAAGATCAGCCTGGACCTTTCTTTCGATTACGCTGGGCCGATTGTTCGCGCGACCTTGGGGCCATTGTTCAATCAAGCGGCCAATACGCTGGTCGACGCGTTCTGCCAGCGCGCCAAGCAAATATATGGTTGATGTGTTGATTGAGATTGAGGTGGTCTATGCCGCCGTTGATCGCCAGGTCCTTCTGCCGGTGGCAGTGCCAGCAGGCACGACCGTTCGCGCGGCGGTGTTGAAGTCCGGTATGGATCAGAGATTTACTGAGTTGGATGTGGCTCAGTGCCCGTTGGGAATCTTCGGTAAGGTCGTCGTAGATCCAGACAGTCGTTTGGTCCAATCGGGGGATCGCATCGAGATTTATCGGCCGTTGCTGGCAGATCCGAAAGAGGTTCGCCGTCTGAGGGCGGCCAAGGCTGCCGAGGCAAAGGCCCGGAATCAATAATTCATCAGCGCCAGGCAATAAAAAACCCGGAAATTCCGGGTTTTTTATTGCGTCACAAATTATTGCGGCGAGGTGTCCAGCGGTTCTGGCGTTGGGACTGGAACGGTTTCTACACCGTCGACGTCCTTTTGGATCTGATCCAGCAACGAACCTGGCTTGACCGGTTTTTCTGGCTTCGGCTTCTCGACGTTTTCAGCGGGGGCGGTCACTGTAGTACCACTGTCCTTACCGAGAATGGCTTCGTCGCGGCTCACGCCTGGCATGAAATCACCAGAGAGGCTGACAAGCTGGTCATTTGGGTTGAAGATAACGCTAATGCGTTCTTGTTGGCGTTCACCGCCACCCGGTTGCAGGCTGTACAGATAATCCCAGCGATCGGCATGGAACGTGTCAGTCAGCAGAGGGTTGCCCATGATAAACCTTACTTGCTTACGGGTCATTCCCGGGCGTAACTGGTCTATCATGTCCTGCGTGACGACATTGCCCTGCTGGATGTCGATTTTGTAAACCCCGGGGAATGAACAACCGGCGAGTGCGAGCAGTCCCACAAAGGTGAAACTGGTTAGCAAGAGCTTGGTGTTTTGCATCGGTGGGCGACTTCCACTATCTTGGCTGGGACAACGTAAACGCCGATCATACCCGCATTAAGAGAAGCTGCGAAGCAGCATCGCGAGAAAGCTGACCATGGTTGAAAATAGCGAACTACGCAAAGCCGGCCTCAAAGTGACCCTGCCACGGGTCAAAATTCTGCAAATGCTCGATTCCGCCGAGCAGCGCCACATGAGTGCCGAGGATGTCTACAAGGCACTGATGGAGGCTGGCGAGGACGTCGGTCTGGCCACGGTTTACCGTGTACTGACTCAGTTCGAGGCAGCTGGCCTTGTGGTGCGGCACAACTTCGACGGAGGCCATGCGGTCTTCGAACTGGACGACGGCAAGCATCACGACCATATGGTCAACGTCGAGACCAGCGAAGTGATCGAATTCTTCGACGAAGAAATCGAACGCCTGCAGAAAGCCATCGTCGACAAGTACGGCTTCGAGATGGTTGATCACAATCTTGTGTTGTACGTACGCAAGAAAAAGTAAGCATGTCGCGCGACCGCAAGGTTCGCGAAACGAACGAAGGCGACCCCAGGGTCGCCTTCGTGCTTTCTGTCGATCTTATATTTTCGCGGTAACGACCATTTTCTTGGCGTGAGCCAGGGATTCCTTGGTCAGATCGATGCCGCCCAGCATCCTGGCCACTTCTTCGACACGATCGTTTTTGCTCAGTTTGGATACGGCCGTGCGGGTGGCATCCTCGCCGCGCACTTTGTGAACAAACAAATGCTGATGGCCCTGCGCCGCCACCTGTGGCAAGTGCGTCACCGTCAGAACCTGCCCGCGCTCGCCGAGACGGCGCAGCAACTGGCCGACGATTTCGGCGGTAGGACCGCCGATACCAACGTCCACTTCGTCGAACACCAAGGTCGGTACGCGAGAGGTTTGTGCTGTGATGACCTGGATCGCCAGACTGATTCGCGATAGTTCACCGCCCGATGCCACCTTCGCTAGCGCTTTTAAAGGCTGCCCCGGGTTGGCGCTGACCAATAGTTCGACCTGTTCCAGTCCGTTCGGCAACAGTTCGGTGCTGCTGTTGGGCCGCAGTTCAATGGCAAAGCGCCCGCCGGGCATGCCCAGACGCTGGATCTCTTGCTCCACCGCGCCGGCCAGGCTACTGGAGGCTTGATGACGCAGGTCGCTCAGTTCTCGAGCCTTCTCCTGATAATGACGGGCGTAAGACGCCAGCTCATCACTCAGTCGCTCGATGGATTCGTCGTTGGCGTTCAGGGTTTCGATTTCATCCAGTAGCCGCTGTTGCATCTCCGCGACCTCGGTCGGCTGAATACGGTGTTTGCGCGCCATGGTGTAAATCGCGTCGAGACGTTCTTCCAGATATTGAAGGCGCGCCGGGTCTGCGTCGAAGTTATCCAGGAAGCGGTTCAGCTCGCCCACGGCTTCTTCAACCTGGATCTGCGCGCTGGTCAGCAAGCTGCTGGCTTCGCCCAGCGCACCAATCGAGTTGTTCACGCTCGACAGGCGATTGAGACTGGCGGTGAGGGCATTCAGCACATTGCCGGAATCACTTTCGCTGCATTGTTCGACCACTTGCCGGCAAATGCCCAGCAAGGTTTCGGCATTGGTCAGGTTCTTGTGTTCGTGTTCCAGTTGCTCCAGTTCGTTCTCGCCGAGGCCAAGGTTTTCGAGTTCTTCAAGCTGATAACTGAGCAACTGATGGCGTGCTCGCTGTTCATCGCCGGAGTTGGAAAGACGCTCCAGCTCCTGGTGCGTCTGGCGCCAGCGCTGTGCGGCCAGTTGCACCTGGCGGGCGAGGTCCGTAGCGCCGGCATACTCGTCGAGCAGGCGCCGGTGGGTGTCGGTCTTGAGCAGGGATTGGTGTTCATGCTGACTGTGGATATCGATCAGCAACTCGCCGAGTGCCTTGAGGTCGCCGAGCGGGCAGGGTGTTCCGTTGATGTAGCCGCGCGAGCGCCCTTCAGCCGTGATCACCCGGCGCAGGATGCACGGGCCATCGTTTTCCAAATCACGCTCGGCTAGCCAGGTACTGGCCTCGGGAATATCCGCAAGATCGAAGGTTGCCAGGATGTCGGCCTTGTCTGCGCCGGGGCGCACCACGCCGCTGTCGGCGCGATCGCCCAGGGTCAGGCCCAGGGCGTCGAGCATGATCGACTTGCCGGCGCCGGTTTCGCCTGTGATGACGCTCATCCCACGATCGAGTTCGAGGTCGAGATGTTCAACGATGGCGTAGTTGTGTACGGACAGGTGCACCAGCATAAAGGCCGCTCCCAGGCTTTAGGTCTGGTTATTTATACAGTGTTTTGTTTCTGGCTGACAATGCCTCTCGTTAGCTCGATTTGCTTGATCCGACGAAATCCATAGTGCGCTCTGGAATGACAATTCAGGTGTTTTTGTAGGGTTATGTTTGGTTGCCCCCTTGAAGCCTGATTTTGCGGCCCCATATAGCTGGGCAGAAGCGCGAGTTGAGCTCGCGGACGATATTGAAAGGAGAATTCTATGGCTGACGAACAGACAGTGGATACGCAAAATCTAGACGCCGATCAGGCTCCCCAGGCTTCGGGTGATGACCTGGCGGCTCGTGTACAAGTGCTCGAGGAGCAACTGGCAGGCGCGCAGGATCAGGCTTTGCGTGTAGCCGCCGATCTGCAGAACGTCCGCCGTCGCGCCGAGCAGGACGTGGAAAAGGCGCACAAATTCGCGCTGGAAAAATTCGCCGGCGACTTGCTGCCGATCATCGACAGCCTGGAGCGTGGCCTGGAGTTGTCGAATCCGGATGACGAAAGCATCCGTCCGATGCGCGAAGGTATCGAGCTGACCCTGAAAATGTTCCAGGACACCCTGAAGCGTTATCAGCTGGAAGCGATCGATCCGCATGGCGAACCGTTCAATGCCGTTCTTCATCAGGCAATGGCCATGCAGGAAAGCGCCGACCTTGAGCCGAACAGCGTGCTCAAGGTGTTCCAGAAGGGCTACCAGCTCAACGGTCGCCTGCTGCGCCCTGCGATGGTCGTGGTTAGCAAGGCTCCTGCGCCGGTTTCGCCTTCGATTGATGAGCAGGCTTGAAATTAGCCGCAAGGCCCCCATTTAGAAGTCAAGCGGTTAAGTGCTACCGCAGTTAGCCACCACTGCTGCGGCAACCAAATCCAAAGTTTCGGGAGAGTGAACATGGGCAAAATTATCGGTATCGACCTGGGGACTACCAACTCCTGCGTCTCCGTACTTGAAAACGGCGTAGCCAAAGTTATTGAAAACGCCGAAGGCGCGCGCACCACGCCGTCGATCATCGCTTACGCCAACGATGGCGAAATCCTGGTCGGTCAATCCGCCAAGCGTCAGGCAGTAACCAATCCGCACAACACCCTGTACGCGGTGAAGCGTCTGATCGGTCGTCGTTTTGACGAAGAAGTGGTTCAGAAAGACATCCAGATGGTCCCTTACAAGATCGTCAAGGCTGACAACAGCGACGCCTGGGTAGAAGTGAACGGCCAGAAAATGGCTCCGCCACAAATCTCGGCTGAAATTCTGAAGAAAATGAAGAAGACTGCCGAAGACTACCTCGGCGAGCCAGTGACTGAGGCGGTAATCACCGTTCCGGCCTACTTCAACGACAGTCAGCGTCAAGCTACCAAGGACGCCGGCCGCATCGCTGGTCTGGACGTAAAACGTATCATTAACGAACCAACCGCGGCTGCTCTGGCTTACGGTATGGATAAGGCCAAAGGCGATCACACCGTGATCGTTTATGACCTGGGCGGCGGTACTTTCGACGTTTCCGTGATCGAAATCGCTGAAGTTGATGGCGAGCACCAGTTCGAAGTATTGGCCACCAACGGCGATACATTCCTGGGCGGTGAAGACTTCGACATTCGTCTGATCGACTACCTCGTCGACGAATTCAAGAAAGAAAGCGGCATGAACCTCAAAGGTGATCCGCTGGCGATGCAGCGCCTGAAAGAAGCCGCTGAAAAAGCCAAGATCGAGCTGTCTTCTGCTCAGTCGACCGACGTGAACCTGCCGTACATCACTGCAGATGCAACCGGTCCTAAGCACTTGAACGTGAAAATCTCCCGCGCCAAGCTGGAAGCGCTGGTTGAAGACCTGGTTCAACGCACCATCGAGCCATGCCGCATCGCTCTGAAAGACTCCGGTATCGACGTTGGCGCCATCAACGACGTGATCCTGGTCGGCGGTCAGACCCGTATGCCACTGGTTCAGAAACTGGTGACCGAGTTCTTCGGTAAAGAAGCTCGTAAAGACGTCAACCCGGACGAAGCGGTTGCCATGGGTGCTGCCATCCAGGGCGCGGTACTGGCCGGTGACGTGAAAGACGTTCTGCTGCTCGACGTCAGCCCGCTGACCCTGGGTATCGAAACCATGGGCGGCGTGATGACTGCGCTGATCGAGAAAAACACCACGATTCCTACCAAGAAATCGCAAGTGTTCTCGACTGCCGACGACAACCAGGGCGCGGTGACCATTCACGTACTGCAAGGTGAGCGTAAGCAGGCTGCACAGAACAAGTCCTTGGGCAAGTTCGACCTGGCCGAGATTCCACCAGCACCACGTGGCGTGCCACAAATCGAAGTGACCTTCGACATCGACGCCAACGGCATTCTGCACGTAGGCGCCAAGGACAAGGCTACTGGCAAAACCCAGTCGATCGTGATCAAGGCCAACTCCGGTCTGTCCGACGAAGAAATCGAGCGCATGGTGCGTGATGCCGAGGCTAACGCCGAGGAAGACCGCAAGTTCGAAGAGCTGGCTGCTGCCCGTAACCAGGGTGATGCACTGGTTCACTCGACTCGCAAAATGGTCGCTGATGCCGGCGATAAAGTGAGCGCTGAAGAGAAGACCGCAATCGAAGCTGCTGTAGTTGCCCTGGAAGCTGCCGTCAAAGGCGACGACAAGGCTGCTATCGACGCGAAGGTTGAAGAGCTGTCCAAGGTCTCCGCGCCAGTGGCTCAGAAGATGTATGCCGAACAGGCTCAGCCTGCTGAAGGTGCGGCACCGCACGACGAAAAAGCTGAAAAGGCTGACGACGTTGTCGATGCCGAGTTCGAAGAAGTCAAAGACCACAAGTAAGTTGTTGGTCGGCCGGTTGACTGCCTTGCGGCGGTGACTGGTAGGATGTCGCCGCGCGGGAGCTTGCTCCCGCGTTGGCGTGTCTGGAATACGCGAATTTTTACAGCGTGCGACAACGTTCGCGTGCTGCTGGCATGGCCGGGAATGCTCCTGCTTTCCGAGCTGAAAGTGCCAATCGAATCAAAGACCAGGATCGTTGAATTGACGTGAGTTGGGTCCGGGCCTGTATTGGGGCTCAACGAGTTTGACGAGGCTCAGGAGAGGTTTGTCGAACGTCCTCAAGAGTGCAAAAGACTTATGGCAAAGCGTGACTATTACGAAGTATTGGGTGTTGAGCGAGGCTCAAGCGAGGCGGACCTGAAAAAGGCCTACCGTCGCCTGGCGATGAAGCACCACCCGGACCGTAATCCCGATGACAAGGCGTCGGAAGAGATGTTCAAGGAGGCCAACGAGGCCTACGAAGTGCTGTCCGATTCCAGCAAGCGTGCGGCGTACGACCAGTATGGCCATGCCGGTGTCGACCCGAGCATGGGTGGCGGCGGCGCCGGTTTCGGCGGTCAGAACTTCTCCGACATCTTTGGCGATGTCTTCAGTGACTTCTTCGGTGGCGGTCGCGGTGGTTCCCGTGGAGGTGCGCAGCGCGGCAGCGACCTGCGTTACACGTTGGAATTGAATCTGGAAGAAGCGGTGCGCGGCACGACCGTGAATATCCGCGTTCCGACGCTGGTCAACTGCAAGCCATGCGACGGCTCGGGCGCGAAGAAAGGTTCTTCGCCGGTGACTTGCCCGACTTGTGGTGGCATTGGCCAGGTGCGCATGCAGCAAGGCTTTTTCTCGGTGCAGCAGACCTGCCCGCGTTGCCATGGCCAGGGCAAGATCATTTCCGATCCATGCGATTCCTGCCACGGCGAAGGTCGTGTCGAAGAGTACAAGACCCTGTCGGTGAAAGTGCCGGCCGGTGTCGATACCGGTGACCGCATTCGCCTGTCCGGCGAAGGCGAAGCGGGTGCCCAGGGAGGTCCGACCGGCGACCTGTACGTGGTGATCAACGTTCGTGAACACGCAATCTTCCAGCGTGACGGCAAGCATTTGTTCTGCGAAGTGCCGATCAGCTTCGTCGACGCGGCACTCGGTGGCGAGTTGGAGATTCCGACCCTTGATGGTCGGGTCAAACTGAAGATTCCTGAAGGGACTCAGACCGGCAAGCAGTTCCGTGTGCGCGGTAAAGGCGTTGCGCCTGTGCGTGGTGGCGGTGCCGGTGACTTGATGTGCCGTGTGGCGGTCGAGACCCCGGTTAACCTGAGCCGTCGTCAGCGCGAAATGCTTGAAGAATTCCGCAGCTCGCTGGCGGACGACAACAGCCATTCGCCGAAAACCACAGGCTGGTTCGAAGGCGTGAAGCGCTTCTTCGGCGATTTGTAAGGAGGCAGGCATGCGACGTATAGCTGTGATGGGCGCCGCCGGGCGCATGGGCAAGACTCTGATCGAAGCCGTTCAGCAAGCACCGGGCGCAGGTCTGACTGCTGCGGTTGATCGTCCTGACAGTACGCTGGTCGGTGCGGATGCCGGTGAACTGGCTGCACTGGGTCGTATTGGTGTGCCGCTGTCTGGTGACCTGAGTCGCGTAGTTGACGAGTTCGATGTGCTGATCGACTTCACGCACCCGACCGTGACCCTGAAGAATCTCGCGTTCTGCCGCAAGCACAACAAGGCGATGATCATCGGCACGACTGGCTTCAGCGTTGAAGAGAAGCAGTTGCTGGCAGAGGCGGGGAAGGATATCCCGATCGTCTTCGCGGCCAACTTCAGCGTGGGTGTAAACCTGTGCCTGAAGCTGCTCGACACTGCTGCTCGCGTGCTGGGTGACGACGTTGATATCGAGATCATGGAAGCTCACCATCGGCATAAAGTCGATGCGCCGTCAGGTACGGCCGTGCGCATGGGTGAAGTGATTGCCGATGCACTGGGTCGTGATCTGAAGAAGGTCGCGGTTTACGGTCGCGAGGGTCAGACCGGTGCTCGTGAGCGCGAGACGATCGGTTTCGCCACTGTGCGTGCCGGTGACATCGTCGGTGATCACACCGTGCTGTTCGCCGCTGATGGCGAGCGTGTCGAGATCACGCACAAGGCTTCCAGTCGCATGACCTTCGCCAAGGGTGCGGTACGTGCTGCATTGTGGCTGGACGGGCGTGAGCCTGGCCTTTACGACATGCAAGACGTGCTCGACCTGCGTTAAGATGCACCCGCAACCGGGCTCGCGCACAGCGTTTGAGCCCGGTTTTATTCCGCCAAGCGACGTCCTGTCGCATTCTCCAGCCTTTAAGGCTCATTGGCGGTAGACCAAAAATGCCTTTTTCTGTAAGCTACAGCTTTAGTGTGTCCACTAAAAGCGCGCAGAATAATTCAGTGAAGAAGCGGGGTGACGTGTCCATACGTCACTCCGCTTTTTTACAACCTGCGATCGCCCTTTCAGGCTTTATTTACGGGAGGTCTTCTTGACTAAGCCAGCCATACTCGCCCTTGCTGATGGCAGCATTTTTCGCGGCGAAGCCATTGGAGCCGACGGTCAAACCGTTGGTGAGGTGGTGTTCAACACCGCAATGACCGGCTATCAGGAAATCCTTACCGATCCTTCCTACGCCCAACAGATCGTTACCCTGACTTACCCGCACATCGGCAACACCGGCACCACGCCGGAAGACGCCGAGTCCAACCGCGTCTGGTCTGCTGGCCTGGTCATCCGTGACCTGCCACTGGTTGCGAGCAACTGGCGTAACACCATGTCCCTGTCCGATTACCTGAAGGCCAACAATGTTGTGGCCATCGCCGGTATCGACACCCGCCGCCTGACGCGCATCCTGCGTGAAAAAGGCGCGCAGAACGGCTGCATCATGGCCGGCGACAACATTTCCGAAGAAGCTGCCATCGCCGCCGCCCAGGGCTTCCCTGGCCTCAAGGGCATGGACCTGGCAAAAGTCGTCAGCACCAAGGAAAGCTACGAGTGGCGCTCGACTGTCTGGGATCTGAAAACCGACAGCCACGCGACCATCGACGCGTCTGAGCTGCCGTACCACGTGGTTGCCTACGACTACGGCGTCAAGGTGAACATCCTGCGCATGCTGGTCGAGCGCGGTTGCCGCGTTACCGTGGTGCCTGCTCAAACCCCTGCTGCTGACGTGTTGGCGCTGAAGCCGGACGGCGTGTTCCTATCCAACGGCCCTGGCGATCCGGAGCCTTGCGACTACGCGATCCAGGCGATCAAGGATGTGCTGGAGACCGAGATTCCGGTATTCGGTATCTGCCTCGGTCACCAGTTGCTGGCCCTGGCCTCCGGCGCCAAGACCCTGAAAATGGGTCATGGTCACCACGGTGCCAACCACCCGGTCCAGGATCTGGACACCGGCGTTGTGATGATCACCAGCCAGAACCATGGTTTTGCGGTAGACGAAGCGACCCTGCCAGCCAACGTTCGTGCGATTCACAAATCGCTGTTCGACGGCACCCTGCAAGGCATCGAGCGTACCGACAAGAGCGCCTTCAGCTTCCAGGGTCACCCTGAAGCCAGCCCTGGCCCGAACGACGTAGCGCCATTGTTCGATCGCTTCATCAACGAGATGGCCAAGCGACGCTGATCGCTTGCCCTGATGTAGCAGCTTGAGGGCGGTCCCGATATCGGTGGCCCCCTCAAGTCTTCACAGATTGAACAAGACGGCTTGCCGACTGACCTGCGGATTTGAGTGACAAACCCATGCCAAAACGTACAGACATTAAAAGCATCCTGATTCTCGGCGCTGGCCCGATCGTTATCGGCCAGGCCTGCGAATTCGACTACTCCGGCGCCCAGGCCTGCAAAGCCCTGCGCGAAGAGGGCTACCGCGTCATCCTGGTGAACTCCAACCCGGCCACCATCATGACCGACCCGGCCATGGCCGACGCCACCTACATCGAGCCGATCAAGTGGCAGACCGTTGCCAAGATCATCGAGAAAGAGCGTCCTGACGCGCTGCTGCCAACCATGGGCGGCCAGACAGCACTTAACTGCGCCCTGGACCTGGAACGCGAAGGCGTTCTGGAGAAGTTCGGCGTAGAGATGATCGGTGCCAACGCCGACACCATCGACAAGGCTGAAGACCGTTCGCGTTTCGACAAGGCGATGAAATCCATCGGCCTGGCGTGCCCGCGTTCCGGCATCGCCCACAGCATGGAAGAGGCCAACGCGGTCCTCGAGAAACTCGGCTTCCCGTGCATCATCCGTCCTTCCTTCACCATGGGTGGCACCGGTGGCGGTATCGCTTACAACCGTGAAGAGTTCGAAGAAATCTGCGCCCGTGGTCTGGACCTGTCGCCGACCAAAGAGCTGCTGATCGATGAATCCCTGATCGGCTGGAAAGAGTACGAGATGGAGGTTGTCCGCGATAAGAAGGACAACTGCATCATCGTTTGCTCTATCGAAAACTTTGACCCGATGGGCGTGCACACCGGTGACTCGATCACCGTGGCTCCGGCGCAAACCCTGACCGACAAGGAATATCAGATCCTGCGTAACGCCTCCCTGGCGGTACTGCGCGAGATCGGCGTGGAAACCGGTGGTTCCAACGTTCAGTTCGGTATCTGCCCGAACACCGGCCGCATGGTCGTGATCGAAATGAACCCGCGTGTATCGCGTTCCTCGGCACTGGCTTCGAAAGCTACCGGTTTCCCGATCGCTAAGGTCGCGGCCAAGCTGGCCGTGGGCTATACCCTGGACGAGCTGTCGAACGACATCACCGGCGGCAAGACCCCGGCGTCCTTCGAACCGTCCATCGACTACGTCGTGACCAAGCTGCCACGTTTCGCCTTCGAGAAATTCGCCAAGGCTGACGCGCGCCTGACCACTCAGATGAAGTCGGTCGGTGAGGTCATGGCCATCGGCCGTACCTTCCAGGAGTCCCTGCAGAAAGCCCTGCGTGGCCTGGAAGTAGGCGTTTGCGGTCTGGACGAGAAAGTCGACCTGGCCAACCCGGAAAGCATGAGCGTGCTCAAGCGCGAGCTGACCGTGCCGGGCGCCGAGCGTATCTGGTACGTGGCGGACGCGATGCGCGCCGGCATGAGTGTTGAAGACATCTTCGGCATGACCATGATCGATCCTTGGTTCCTGGTACAGATGGAAGACCTGATCAAGGACGAAGAGAAGGTCAAGACTCTGGGTTTGACCAGCATCGACCGCGACCTGATGTTCCGTCTCAAGCGCAAAGGCTTCTCCGATATGCGCCTGGCCAAGCTGCTGGGTGTGACCGAGAAGGCTCTGCGTGCTCATCGCCACAAGCTGGAAGTGTTCCCGGTCTACAAGCGCGTCGATACCTGCGCCGCCGAGTTCGCCACCGACACCGCCTACCTGTACTCGACGTACGAAGAAGAGTGCGAAGCTGCGCCATCGGGTCGCGACAAGATCATGATCCTGGGCGGCGGTCCGAACCGTATCGGCCAAGGCATCGAGTTCGACTACTGCTGTGTACACGCGGCACTGGCCCTGCGCGATGACGGGTACGAGACCATCATGGTCAACTGCAACCCGGAAACCGTTTCCACCGACTACGACACCTCCGATCGCCTGTACTTCGAGCCAGTGACCCTGGAAGACGTGCTGGAAATCGTCCGCGTCGAGAAGCCGAAAGGCGTGATCGTCCAGTACGGCGGCCAGACCCCGCTGAAACTGGCTCGTGCCCTGGAAGCTGCTGGTGTGCCGATCATCGGCACCAGCCCAGACGCCATCGACCGTGCGGAAGACCGTGAGCGCTTCCAGCAAATGGTTCAGCGCCTGAACTTGCGTCAGCCGCCAAACGCCACCGTGCGCAGCGAAGACGAAGCTATTCGAGCTGCCAGCAAGATCGGTTATCCGCTGGTGGTGCGTCCGTCCTACGTTCTGGGCGGTCGTGCGATGGAAATCGTCTACGAAGAAGAAGAGCTCAAGCGCTACCTGCGTGAAGCGGTTCAAGTGTCCAATGACAGCCCGGTGCTGCTGGATCACTTCCTCAACTGCGCCATCGAAATGGACGTGGATGCGGTTTGTGACGGTAAAGACGTTGTCATCGGCGCGATCATGCAGCACATCGAGCAGGCCGGCGTTCACTCCGGTGACTCCGCGTGCTCGCTGCCGCCGTACTCGCTGCCTGCGCACATCCAGGATGAGATGCGCGAACAGGTCAAGAAGATGGCCCTGGAATTGGGCGTGGTCGGCCTGATGAACGTTCAGTTGGCGCTGCAAGGCGACGACATCTATGTCATCGAAGTCAACCCGCGTGCCTCGCGTACCGTGCCTTTCGTTTCCAAGTGCATCGGCGTTTCCCTGGCAATGATCGCGGCTCGCGTCATGGCTGGTAAAACCCTGAAAGAAATTGGTTTCACCAAGGAAATCATCCCGAACTTCTACAGCGTGAAAGAGGCGGTGTTCCCATTCGCCAAATTCCCAGGTGTTGACCCGATCCTCGGCCCAGAGATGAAGTCCACCGGTGAAGTGATGGGCGTGGGTGACACCTTCGGCGAAGCATTCGCCAAGGCGCAGATGGGCGCGAGCGAAGTCCTGCCGACTGGCGGTACCGCGTTCATCAGCGTGCGCGACGACGACAAGCCACTGGTTGCAGGCGTAGCTCGTGATCTGATCAACTTGGGCTTCGAAGTGGTTGCCACTGCCGGTACTGCCAAGCTGATCGAAGCTGCGGGCCTGAAAGTGCGCCGCGTGAACAAGGTGACCGAGGGTCGTCCGCACGTGGTCGACATGATCAAGAATGACGAAGTCACCTTGATCATCAACACCACCGAAGGTCGTCAATCTATTGCTGATTCGTACTCCATTCGTCGCAACGCCCTGCAGCACAAGATCTACTGCACCACCACCATTGCTGCTGGCGAAGCTATCTGTGAAGCGCTGAAGTTCGGTCCCGAGAAGACCGTACGCCGCTTGCAGGATCTACACGCAGGATTGAAGGCATGAGCATAACGAAATACCCAATGACCGTTCAGGGCGCTCGCGCCCTGGAAGAAGAACACACTCACTTGACCAAAGTCGTCCGTCCGAAGCTCAGCCAGGACATCGGTACGGCCCGCGAGTTGGGTGACTTGAAGGAAAACGCCGAATACCACGCTGCTCGCGAGCAGCAGGGCATGGTCGAGGCGCGGATTCGTGACATCGAAGGCAGGATTCAAAACCAGGTCATCATCGACGTCACGACCATTCCTCACACGGGCAAGGTTATCTTCGGCACCACCGTCGAAATCGCCAACGTCGAGACTGATGAAAGCGTCACTTACCACATCGTGGGTGAGGATGAAGCTGACTTCAAACTCGGCAAGATCTCGGTCGGCTCGCCCTTGGCTCGTGCCTTGATCGGCAAGGAAGAGGGTGATGTGGTCGCGGTGAAAACGCCAAGTGGCGTTATCGAGTACGAGATTGTCGAAGTTCGCCACATCTAAACGCAGGCGCCCGCTTCGTGCGGGCGCCATGCTTTGGCAGCTGTCCCAGATGTTATGGGTTGGCGGCCTGTGGCTGTTGCATATCGGTCTGCTGCCGGTGCTGGGTCGAATTGGCCTGGCGCCGCTGCTGATCGAAGAAATCGCAGGCATGCTGGATGCGCTGATGGTGGTATTTGCCGCAGCGTGTGTGGTATTTCAGGCTTTGGTCCTGGTTCAGGCCGAGGGCCTTACCAGCCTATGGCGGGATATTCGCGGGCAACTTTTGTTAATGGCGCTGTATGCGTGCGCGATGTACTTCGCGGTGCGCATCGGCTGGCCGGAAGCAGTTCGTTGGCAGGCGTTCAGCTATCTTGTACTTGGCTTTTCCGGGTTGGTGCTGGTGTTGCAGCCGGTGCCGGGGTGGAGTGGCAGGGTGCGCGAAGCACACCCTTGACCCTTGCCATCACTTGAAGCGATGGACGTTCGACAGCTGCTTGTTGACGCTGAAGTTCTTACGGTAAATCAGTGCCATCTTGCCGATGACTTGAACCAGATCCGCTTTGCCGACCTTGCAGAGCTCTGCAATGGACGCCAGGCGCGATTCGCGATCGAGGATGTTGAGCTTGATTTTGATCAGCTCGTGATCCGCCAGCGCGCGTTCCAGTTCGGCTAACACACCTTCAGTCAGACCGTTGTCAGCCACAATCAAAACTGGTTTCAGATGGTGGCCAATGGATTTGTACTGTTTCTTCTGCTCTTGAGTGAGCGGCATAATCTGACCCTTTCGTCTGGATTCTGTAAAATGGCGGCCATTTTACCCGAGGGTTCGTGGATCCGCCCAACTAATCACGACCCTAATCATCGAGGTGCCCAATGGCGCGTTCCAAGACAAGCCTTGAGTGGCTAAAAAGACATGTCAATGATCCCTATGTGAAGCAGGCGCAGAAGGACGGGTACCGCTCGCGTGCGAGTTACAAACTTCTGGAGATCCAGGAGAAGTACAAGCTGATCCGTCCGGGCATGAGCGTTGTCGACCTGGGTGCGGCGCCCGGTGGCTGGTCACAGGTCACTAGTCGTCTGATCGGTGGTCAGGGGCGTCTGATCGCCTCGGACATCCTGGAAATGGACAGCATTCCGGACGTAACTTTCATCCACGGTGACTTCACCCAGGACGAAGTGCTCGCTCGGATCCTTGAGGCCGTGGGTAATTCGCAGGTAGACCTTGTGATTTCCGATATGGCCCCCAATATGAGTGGTACGCCTGAAGTGGACATGCCGAAAGCCATGTTTCTGTGCGAGCTGGCACTTGATTTGGCGGAGCGGATACTCAAGCCTGGTGGTAATTTCGTAATCAAGATTTTTCAGGGCGAAGGTTTCGATGTTTACCTGAAGGACGCTCGTAAGAAATTCGACAAGATCCAGATGATCAAGCCCGACTCTTCTCGTGGTAGCTCCCGTGAGCAATACATGCTGGCTTGGGGCTATCGCGGTCGCGGTGAATAAAACGAGGTTTTTTGGCGGGGCGATAGGTTTTTCGTATTTCGCCTCGCGTGCATAAGCGAATATTGTGTAGAAAGTGTTTCACAAAGGGTTACAGACGGCGCCTGCCAGAGTTGTAAGTAATGTAGTAAGTTAGGCCGGTGAATATCATGCGAAGCGCGCGCCATTAGCGGAGCTTGCTTCAGAGGGTAGTTAATTGAACGATATGGCAAAGAATCTGATCCTGTGGTTGATCATCGCAGCTGTCCTGGTGACGGTGATGAACAACTTCTCCAGCCCTAACGAGCCGCAGACCCTCAACTATTCCGACTTCATCCAGCAGGTCAAGGATGGCAAGGTCGAACGCGTGGCGGTTGACGGCTACGTGATTACCGGTAAACGCAACGATGGCGACAGCTTCAAGACCATTCGTCCGGCAATCCAGGACAACGGCCTGATCGGTGACCTGGTGGATAACCACGTCGTGGTCGAAGGCAAGCAACCCGAGCAGCAAAGCATCTGGACTCAACTCCTGGTCGCAAGCTTCCCGATCCTGGTGATCATCGCCGTGTTCATGTTCTTTATGCGGCAGATGCAGGGCGGCGCTGGTGGTAAGGGCGGTCCAATGAGCTTTGGCAAGAGCAAGGCGCGCCTGCTCTCCGAAGATCAGGTGAAAACCACCTTGGCTGACGTTGCCGGTTGCGACGAAGCCAAGGAAGAAGTCGGCGAACTGGTCGAGTTCTTGCGTGATCCGGGCAAGTTCCAGCGTCTGGGTGGTCGAATTCCACGCGGTGTGCTGATGGTCGGCCCTCCGGGTACCGGTAAAACCTTGCTGGCCAAGGCAATCGCCGGCGAAGCAAAAGTGCCTTTCTTCACCATTTCCGGTTCCGATTTCGTCGAAATGTTCGTCGGTGTCGGTGCCAGCCGTGTTCGCGATATGTTCGAACAGGCCAAGAAACACGCGCCGTGCATCATCTTCATCGATGAAATCGACGCCGTCGGTCGCCACCGTGGTGCCGGCATGGGCGGTGGTCACGATGAGCGCGAGCAGACTCTCAACCAGTTGCTGGTAGAGATGGATGGCTTCGAAATGAACGATGGCATCATCGTGATTGCCGCGACCAACCGTCCTGACGTACTCGACCCGGCACTGCTGCGTCCGGGCCGTTTCGACCGTCAGGTCGTGGTCGGTCTGCCTGATATCCGCGGTCGTGAACAGATCCTCAAAGTCCACATGCGCAAAGTTCCAATGGGTGACGACGTCGCTCCAGCGGTAATTGCCCGTGGTACGCCTGGTTTCTCCGGTGCTGACCTGGCCAACCTTGTCAACGAAGCATCGCTGTTCGCTGCGCGTGCCGGCAAACGCATCGTTGAGATGAAAGAGTTTGAACTGGCCAAAGACAAGATCATGATGGGCGCCGAGCGTAAGTCCATGGTCATGTCTGAGAAAGAAAAGCAAAACACTGCTTATCACGAAGCAGGCCACGCTATCGTTGGTCGCGTCGTTCCCGAGCATGATCCTGTGTACAAGGTGTCGATCATCCCGCGCGGTCGTGCGCTGGGTGTGACCATGTTCCTGCCGGAAGAAGACCGCTACAGCCTTTCCAAGCGTGCGTTGATCAGTCAGATCTGCTCGTTGTACGGTGGCCGTATCGCTGAAGAAATGACCCTCGGCTTCGATGGCGTTACCACCGGTGCTTCCAACGACATCATGCGTGCTAGCCAGATTGCGCGGAACATGGTGACCAAGTGGGGGCTTTCCGAAAAACTCGGCCCACTGATGTATGCGGAAGAAGAGGGTGAGGTATTCCTCGGTCGTGGTGGCGGTGGCCAGAATGCAAGCTTCTCCGGTGAGACAGCCAAGCTGATCGACTCTGAAGTGCGCAGCATCATTGATCAGTGCTACGGCACAGCCAAGCAGATCCTCACGGACAACCGTGACAAGCTCGATGCCATGGCTGACGCCCTCATGAAGTATGAAACCATTGATGCCGAGCAGATCGACGACATCATGGCCGGTCGCACACCTCGCGAACCTCGCGACTGGTCTGGTGGCACCGGTACATCCGGTACGCCTCCAGCGGTACAGGATGAGCGTCCGGAAACACCTATCGGCGGTCCCGCTGCTGACGTTTAAGGTTTGAAATGACTTCTGTTCAGTCCTCAACCCGGTTGCCTTGCGGCAACCGGGTTCTTGATTTGGCCCAGACGCATGTCATGGGCATTCTCAATGTCACTCCCGATTCTTTTTCCGATGGCGGCCAATACAGCCAACTCGATGCAGCGATGCGTCATGCAGAAGCTATGGTCGCGGCTGGTGCGACGCTGATCGATGTCGGTGGTGAGTCGACGCGACCGGGCGCCAGGGCGGTGTCGCCGCTTGAGGAGCTTGAGCGCGTTGCGCCGATCGTCGAGCGGATTAACCGCGAATTGGACGTGATTATTTCTGTTGATACCTCCACGCCAGCCGTCATGCGCGAAACCGCGCGGCTGGGCGCCGGCTTGATCAATGATGTGCGTGCGCTGCGTCGCGATGGCGCTCTGGATGCGGCGGCGGCAACCGGGTTGCCAGTCTGTCTGATGCATATGCTCGGTGAGCCGGGCGACATGCAGGACAATCCGCACTACCAGGACGTTACGAAGGAGGTGGCTGAGTTTCTTGCCGAGCGCATGGCTCAGTGCGCTTCAGCTGGAATTCCGGCTGAGCGGATCATCCTCGATCCCGGTTTTGGCTTCGCTAAAACACTGCAGCACAATCTAAGCTTGTTCAAGCATATGGAAGCCTTGCATGTCTTTGGGCGGCCCTTACTGGTCGGGGTTTCGCGAAAGAGCATGATAGGTCAGGCATTGAGTCGTCCGGTGGATGAGCGCTTGTATGGCGGTCTCGCTCTCGCAGCGCTGGCTTCGCACAAGGGCGCGCGTATATTGCGCGTCCACGATGTTGCTGAAACAGTCGATGTGGTGAGGATGATCGCCGCAGTGGATTCGGCCGAATAAGAATGATGGAGTACTTATGACTAAGAAATACTTTGGCACCGATGGTATTCGTGGTCGGGTCGGCGAGTACCCGATTACTCCTGACTTCATGCTCAAGCTCGGTTGGGCTGCAGGCATGGCGTTCCGCAAAATGGGCGCATGCAGGGTCCTGGTGGGCAAAGACACCCGAATCTCCGGGTATATGTTCGAGTCGGCACTTGAGGCTGGGCTGACATCGGCGGGTGCTGACGTAATGCTCCTGGGGCCGATGCCGACACCGGCCATTGCCTATCTGACGCGTACTTTTCACGCCGAAGCAGGCATCGTGATCAGTGCCTCGCACAATCCGCATGACGACAACGGCATCAAATTTTTCTCCGGAAAGGGCACCAAGCTTCCGGATGAAGTCGAGCACATGATCGAAGAGTTGCTCGATACTCCGATGACCGTCGTCGAGTCGAGCAAGATTGGCAAGGTGTCGCGAATCAACGACGCCTCAGGTCGATATATTGAGTTCTGCAAAAGCAGTGTGCCCACCGGCACGAGCTTTTCTGGTATGAAAATCGTCATCGACTGCGCTCATGGCGCAACGTACAAAGTGGCGCCCAGCGTGTTTCGAGAGCTTGGTGCCAATGTCGTTGTTCTGTCTGCGCAACCCAACGGGTTGAATATCAACGACAACTGCGGTTCGACCCATATGGGTCAGTTGCAGGCTGCTGTCCTGGCTGAGCACGCTGATCTGGGTATCGCGTTCGATGGTGATGGCGACCGGGTTTTGATGGTTGATCATACCGGCGCTATTGTCGATGGTGACGAGTTGTTGTTCATCATCGCTCGCGATCTGCACGAGCAAGGCAAGTTGCAAGGCGGCGTGGTCGGCACGCTGATGAGCAACCTGGGGTTGGAGTTGGCGCTGGCGGATCTGGCGATTCCATTTGTTCGCGCCAACGTCGGAGATCGTTATGTGATCGCTGAGTTGCTGGAGCGCAACTGGTTGGTAGGTGGTGAGAATTCGGGTCATATCGTTTGTTTCAAGCACACCACTACCGGAGACGCGATCATCGCGGCGCTGCAGGTTTTGCTGGTATTGAAGAACCGCTCCGAAGGGCTCGCCCAGACTCGTCAGGCATTGCGCAAGTGCCCGCAGGTGTTGATCAATGTGCGTTTCGGCGGAGGTGCAAGCCCGCTTGAACACCCGTCTGTCAAGGAAGCGAGCGAGCGCGTCACCAAGGCTATGGCTGGTCGTGGGCGAGTGCTCTTGCGCAAGTCCGGAACCGAGCCGCTAGTGCGCGTCATGGTTGAAGGCGAGGACGAAACAGCGGTTCGCGGCTATGCCGAAGAGCTGGCAAAACTGGTTACTGAAGTTTCTGCCTGAATTCGGCTTGCCAGCCATGATTGTGTTGGGTAACATCTGCGCCCACTTTGACCGACGAGGTACAGCATGCGTCGCCCTATGGTAGCTGGTAACTGGAAGATGCACGGTACCCGCGCCAGCGTCGCTGAGCTGATCAACGGCCTTAGTCGCTTGGCGTTGCCGAGCGGTGTTGATGTCGCGGTATTCCCGCCTTGCCTGCATATCAATCAAGTGATTGATGGCTTGAAAGGAAAGTCGATTTCGGTCGGCGCGCAGAACTCTGCGGTGGAGTCCGGACAAGGTGCATTGACCGGTGAGGTTTCGCCGAGTCAGTTGGTGGATGCAGGTTGTTCCCTGGTGCTTGTCGGGCACTCTGAGCGCCGCCAGAAAATGGGCGAGCAAGACGAGATGCTGATCCGCAAGTTCGCAGCGGCACAGGCAAGCGGCTTGATTCCGGTGTTGTGTATTGGGGAGACCCTTGAGCAGCGCGAAGCCGGTAAGACTCTTGAGGTTGTCTCGCGTCAGCTGGGCAGTATCATGGAAGAGCTGGGTGTCGATGCATTCGCCAATGCAGTAATTGCTTACGAGCCGGTCTGGGCCATTGGCACCGGGCTGACTGCTTCGCCGCAACAAGCGCAGGATGTGCATGCAGCCATTCGCGCGCAGTTGGCGGACAAGAATTCTGAGGTCGCACAAGGTGTGCGGCTTCTATACGGCGGCAGCGTGAAGGCGGCCAATGCGGTCGAACTGTTCGGCATGCCGGATATCGATGGGGGGCTCATTGGTGGGGCTTCCCTGAATGCAGATGAGTTCGGTGCGATCATTCGCGCCGCGGGAAACTGAAAAAATGCTGGAAACAGTCGTAGTCGTTTTTCATCTGCTGGGTGCATTGGGCGTAGTTGCTCTGGTATTGCTGCAGCAGGGTAAAGGTGCGGATGCTGGCGCGTCTTTCGGAGCAGGTGCTTCAAATACTGTGTTCGGAAGCCAAGGTTCCTCTACCTTTCTTAGTAAGTTTACTGCTATACTTGCCGCAGGTTTCTTCATAACCAGCTTAGGGTTAGGTTACTTTGCTAAAGAGAAAGCTCACCAGCTGACTCAAGTAGGTCTCCCAAATCCAGCGGTGTTGGAAGTTCCAAAGCAGCAACCGGCTTCTGATGATGTCCCGGTGCTTCAAGAGCAAAAGTCGGCTACTCCAGCGACTGATGTGCCTCCAGCTCAAGAGCAGAAGTAAGAAGGGTTTCAAACGTAGTATTGCCGAGGTGGTGGAATTGGTAGACACGCAACCTTGAGGTGGTTGTGCCCATAGGGTGTAGGGGTTCGAGTCCCCTTCTCGGTACCAATTAGTCAGGAGAGCCCGCTGTTGCGGGCTTTCTTGCAGGTGGAAGGTTACATTGACCCTGTAGGGGATCGGTCGTATACTTCCGCCCCAGCTTTGTCGCGGGGTGGAGCAGTCTGGTAGCTCGTCGGGCTCATAACCCGAAGGTCGTCGGTTCAAATCCGGCCCCCGCAACCAGTATAAGGAGCCCCTTTTAAGGGGCTTTTTGTTAGCTGGACACTTTCAACGCCGCTGTTCGACGGCGTTTCAAGGATGGGCGTTTCGCCCATTTTTTTATTTTGCATAGCATGCACATACATGCACGAGGGGGTTCAGGTGTCGAGCAAGCTAGAAGAGTTGCAGGCCTTGCTGGCCCCGGTAGTCGTGGCCCTAGGCTATGAATGCTGGGGTATTGAGTTTTCGGCTCAAGGTCGCCACTCAATGTTGCGCGTTTATATCGATAAAGAGGGCGGCGTGCTGGTGGACGATTGCGCCATTGTCAGCCGTCAGATCAGCGGTGTGCTGGATGTTGAAGATCCAATCTCCGTTGAATACACCCTTGAAGTTTCCTCGCCTGGCATGGAACGCCCGCTGTTCACTCTTGAGCAGTTTGCAAAATTTGCCGGTGAACAAGTGAAGATCAAGCTGCGCTCGCCTTTTGAAGGACGACGCAACTTTCAGGGCCTTCTGCGCGGTGTAGAAGAACAGGATGTCGTGGTGCAGGTAGAAGACCATGAGTTCCTGTTGCCGATCGATATGATCGACAAGGCCAACATTATTCCCAGTTTTGACTGAGACGCGGATCCCGCGGATCCAATGGCTTGCGAAAGGCGAGGCGTACGATGAGCAAAGAAGTACTGCTGGTTGTTGAGTCGGTATCCAATGAAAAGGGCGTACCGGCAAACGTGATTTTTGAAGCGCTGGAGCTGGCTCTGGCCACTGCTACCAAAAAGCGTTTTGAGGACGAAGTTGATCTGCGTGTGGAAATCAATCGCCACACCGGTGCTTACGAGACCTTCCGTCGCTGGACGGTTGTCGAAGAAGCAGACCTGGACGATCCGGCCATCGAAACTTGGCCGAGCAAGGTTGCCGAAACGCATCCTGGTGCCAAGGTTGGCGACGTTGTCGAAGAGAAGATCGAGTCCATTGAATTCGGCCGTATCGCTGCACAGACTGCCAAGCAAGTCATCGTGCAGAAAGTTCGCGAAGCCGAGCGCGCACAGGTTGTTGACGCTTACCGCGAGCGCCTGGGGGAAATAATCTCCGGCACCGTGAAGAAAGTGACCCGCGACAACGTGATCGTCGATCTGGGTAACAACGCCGAAGCGTTGCTGGCCCGTGAAGACATCATTTCTCGCGAAACCTTCCGTGTTGGCGTGCGTCTGCGTGCGCTGCTCAAGGAAATCCGCACAGAGAACCGCGGCCCGCAGCTGATCCTGTCGCGTACCGCGCCGGAAATGCTGATCGAGTTGTTCCGCATCGAAGTGCCGGAAATTGCTGAAGGCCTGATCGAAGTAATGGCTGCGTCCCGTGATCCGGGTTCTCGCGCCAAGATCGCCGTCCGCTCCAAGGACAAACGCATCGACCCGCAAGGCGCTTGCATCGGTATGCGCGGTTCGCGCGTCCAGGCAGTGTCGGGCGAGTTGGGCGGTGAGCGTGTCGACATCGTCCTGTGGGACGATAACCCGGCTCAGTTCGTGATCAACGCCATGTCCCCGGCTGAGGTTGCGGCAATTATCGTTGACGAAGATGCCCATGCAATGGACATCGCCGTTGGCGCAGACAATCTGGCTCAGGCCATCGGTCGCGGTGGTCAGAACGTGCGTCTGGCTAGCCAGTTGACTGGCTGGACCCTGAACGTGATGACCGAATCGGACATCCAGGCTAAGCAGCAAGCAGAAACCGGCGACATCCTGCGCAACTTCATCGACGAGCTGGAAGTCGACGAAGAGCTGGCACAGGTGCTGGTCGATGAAGGCTTCACCAGCCTGGAAGAGATTGCCTACGTACCGTTGGAAGAAATGCTCAACATCGACGGCTTTGACGAGGAAATCGTCAACGAGCTTCGCGCTCGTGCCAAGGATCGCTTGTTGACCAAAGCCATCGCTACTGAGGAAAAGCTGGCAGACGCCCATCCGGCCGAAGACCTGCTCTCGCTTGAGGGTATGGACAAGGATTTGGCGATGGAACTGGCGGTGCGCGGCGTAATTACCCGCGAAGACCTGGCCGAGCAGTCTATTGACGACCTGCTCGACATCGACGGCATTGACGATGATCGTGCCGGCAAGTTGATCATGGCCGCCCGAGCCCACTGGTTCGAGTAATTAGGCGCGGCCTGAGGAGAGAAGTGCATGACGCAAGTCACGGTGAAACAACTGGCCGATGAGGTCAAAACACCGGTAGAGCGCCTGTTGCAGCAGATGCGTGAGGCAGGTCTGCCGCACACCGCCGCCGAAGAAAGTGTGACTGACAGTGAGAAGCAATCGTTGCTGACTCACTTGAAAAGCAGCCACAAGGCGAAAGTGGAAGAACCACGCAAGATTACGCTGCAGCGTAAAACCACCAGCACCCTGCGTGTTGCTGGCAGCAAAAGCATCAGCGTTGAAGTACGCAAGAAGAAAGTCTTCGTACAGCGCAGCCCGGAAGAAATCGAAGCCGAGCGCAAGCGTGAACTGGATGAACGTCGCGCAGTAGAAAATGCTGCACGTCAGAAGGCTGAAGAAGAAGCCAAGCGTCGCGCCGAAGAAGAAGCGCGTCGCCAGCCTGCTGCTGCGACGACTGCTCCAGCCGAACCTGTGGCAGCGCCTGTTGCCGCAGCCGAGCCTGTGCGTGAAAGCGCACCGGTTGTGGCAGCGGCTCCGGCGCCTGCGGCGGACACTCGCAAGCGTGACGAACAGCGCCGTCCGGACAAACCACGTGCGGACGATAACAATCGCCGCGGTAGTGGCGATGGCGAGCGCAAAAACGCTCCGCATCGTGCTTCGGTCAAGGAAAAAGCGCCTGCTCCACGCGTTGCCCCACGTACTACCGACGAAGAAAGCGATGGCTTCCGTCGTGGTGGTCGCGGCAAGGCCAAGCTGAAGAAGCGCAACGCCCACGGTTTCCAGAGCCCAACCGGCCCTGTCGTGCGCGAAGTGAAGATCGGCGAAACCATCACTGTGGGCGATCTCGCTCAACAGATGTCGGTCAAGGCTGCTGAAATCATCAAGTTCATGTTCAAACTGGGTACGCCAGCGACCATCAACCAGGTATTGGATCAGGAAACTGCTCAACTGGTAGCTGAAGAGCTAGGCCACAAAGTGACCCTGGTCAGCGACACCGCCCTGGAAGATTCCCTGGCCGAGTCCCTGAAGTTTGAAGGTGAGGCTGTTTCCCGTGCACCAGTCGTGACCGTAATGGGCCACGTTGACCACGGTAAAACTTCCCTGCTCGACTACATCCGTCGTGCCAAGGTTGCTGCTGGCGAAGCCGGTGGTATTACCCAGCACATCGGTGCATACCACGTTGAAACCGACCGTGGCATGGTGACGTTCCTCGACACCCCTGGTCATGCCGCGTTTACCGCAATGCGTGCTCGTGGTGCCAAGGCGACTGACATCGTGATCCTGGTGGTTGCAGCGGACGACGGCGTAATGCCGCAGACCATTGAAGCCGTCCAGCACGCAGTTGCGGCCGGTGTTCCACTGGTTGTCGCAGTGAACAAGATCGACAAACCGGGCGCCGATCTCGATCGCATCCGTAGCGAACTGTCGGTTCACGGCGTGACGTCGGAAGAGTGGGGTGGCGACACTCCATTCGTTCCGGTCTCGGCGAAGATGGGTACCGGTGTCGACGAGCTGCTCGAAGCCGTATTGCTGCAAGCCGAAGTTCTGGAACTGACTGCAACTCCGTCGGCTCCTGGCCGTGGTGTCGTGGTTGAATCGCGCCTGGACAAGGGCCGTGGCCCGGTGGCTACCGTTCTGGTTCAAGACGGTACCCTGCGCCAAGGCGACATGGTCCTGGTCGGTTCGAACTATGGCCGTGTACGTGCCATGCTCGACGAGAACGGCAAGCCAATCAAGGAAGCCGGTCCGGCCATCCCTGTCGAGATTCTCGGCCTGGACGGCACCCCGGACGCTGGCGACGAGATGAGCGTTGTGGCTGACGAGAAGAAAGCCCGTGAAGTGGCTCTGTTCCGTCAAGGCAAGTTCCGCGAAGTCAAACTGGCTCGCGCTCACGCCGGCAAGCTGGAAAACATCTTCGAAAACATGGGTCAGGAAGAGAAGAAGACGCTCAACATCGTCCTCAAATCCGACGTCCGTGGTTCGCTGGAAGCGTTGAACGGCGCCTTGAACGGCCTGGGTAACGACGAAGTGCAAGTGCGTGTGGTCGGTGGCGGTGTCGGTGGTATCACCGAATCCGACGCCAACCTGGCACTGGCCTCCAACGCTGTATTGTTCGGCTTCAACGTGCGTGCCGATGCTGGTGCTCGCAAGATCGTCGAGCAGGAAGGTCTGGATATGCGTTACTACAACGTGATCTACGACATCATCGAAGACGTCAAGAAAGCCCTGACCGGTATGCTCGGCAGCGACGTTCGCGAGAACATCCTGGGCATCGCCGAAGTGCGTGACGTGTTCCGTTCGCCGAAGTTTGGCGCGATCGCCGGTTGCATGGTTATCGAAGGTGTTGTTCACCGTAACCGTCCAATCCGTGTACTGCGTGAAGACATCGTTATCTTCGAAGGCGAGCTGGAATCCCTGCGCCGCTTCAAGGATGACGCTTCCGAAGTACGTGCCGGCATGGAATGCGGTATCGGCGTGAAGAGCTACAACGACGTCAAAGTCGGTGACAAGATCGAAGTCTTCGAGAAGGTTCAGGTTGCTCGCAGCCTCTAACTCGCGCACTTCAAGAGCCGTGATGGCCAGCCGCATGCAAATGCACGGCGCATCAGTCGGACTCTAAACGCAACGCCCGGTCTGGCTTTTGTCAGGCCGGGCGTTTGCCGCTTTCAGACCTCACGGGTTTCGCCGTGGGGCAGTAACAGGTAACAAGACATGGCAAAAGAATATAGCCGTACCCAACGCATCGGCGATCAGATGCAGCGCGAGCTGGCACAACTGATCCGTCGTGAAGTCAAAGACCCGCGCGTCGGCCTGGTCACCATTACCGCTGTGGAAGTCAGCCGTGACGTCGGTCACGCGAAGATTTTCATCACCGTTATGGGGCAGGACAGCGCTGAAGACATCGCACAGAGCATCAAGGTGCTCAACTCCGCCGCCGGTTTCCTGCGCATGCAGTTGGCCCGCGAGATGAAGCTGCGCAGCGTTCCACAGTTGCACTTCCACTACGACGAAAGCGTCGTGCGTGGTGCGCACCTGTCGGCATTGATCGAGCGCGCAGTGGCTGAAGACAATCAGCATCCGGTTGCGGCAGAAGCCGAAGACACCAAGGAGTAATCGGTGGCTCAGGTCAAACGTATCCGTCGTAACGTCAGCGGCATCATCCTGCTCGACAAGCCGCTGGGGTTCACCTCCAACGCGGCCCTGCAGAAGGTTCGCTGGTTGCTCAACGCCGAGAAGGCCGGTCACACCGGCAGTCTCGATCCGCTTGCCACCGGCGTGTTGCCGTTGTGCTTCGGTGAGGCCACCAAGTTCTCGCAATACCTGCTCGATTCCGACAAGGGTTACGAAACCCTGGCGCAACTGGGCAAAACCACCACTACGGCGGATGCCGAAGGTGAAGTTTTGCAGGAGCGCCCCGTGACCGTTGGTCGCGTCGATGTCGAAGCGGTTTTGCCGAAATTTCGTGGGCAAATCAGTCAGATACCGCCGATGTACTCAGCACTCAAGCGTGACGGGCAGCCACTGTACAAGTTGGCCCGTGCAGGCGAAGTAGTGGAGCGCGAACCGCGTTCTGTTACTATTGCGCGCTTGGAATTGCTGGCCTTCGAAGGTGATACTGCGCGGCTTGCAGTGGATTGCAGCAAAGGCACCTATATCCGCACTCTCGTGGAAGATATCGGTGAGCAACTCGGTTGTGGCGCTTACGTTGCAGAACTGCGACGTACCCAGGCCGGGCCTTTCACGTTGGCCCAGACGGTCACCCTGGAAGAGTTGGAAGCGGTACATGCCGAAGGCGGCAACGAAGCGGTTGATCGCTTCCTGATGCCATCGGACAGCGGCCTGTTGGATTGGCCACTGTTGCAGTTCTCGGAGCACAGTTCGTTCTACTGGCTCAACGGCCAGCCGGTACGCGCCCCGGATGCACCGAAGTTTGGCATGGTACGGGTACAGGATCACAATGGTCGCTTCATCGGTATCGGTGAAGTGAGCGAAGACGGGCGCATCGCGCCACGTCGACTGATTCGGTCAGAATGACCGGACGAGGGTGGCTGTTAACAGGCACGGTCACTACTCATTTTTAGATACAGGGATTTGTCCCTGGCCTGTTGAAGCTGTTTTTCTGAAACAGTTTCCTGATAAAAGGATTGCCTCATGGCTCTCGACGTTCAAGAAAAAGCTCAAATCGTAGCTGACTACCAGCAAGCTGTTGGTGACACTGGTTCGCCAGAAGTGCAAGTTGCACTGCTGACCCACAACATCAACAAGCTGCAAGGTCACTTCAAGGCCAACGGTAAAGATCACCACTCCCGTCGTGGTCTGATCCGCATGGTAAACCAGCGTCGTAAGCTGCTGGACTACCTGAAAGGCAAGGACGTGAGCCGTTACAGCGCTCTGATCGCTCGCCTGGGTCTGCGTCGCTAATAAGCGATTGCGCTAGAGGTTGGTTGTCTGTCGTGCGTCAGTGGATTTTCCGCTGGCGGATGGCAGGCTCCCAGCCTCAAGTTTTATCTGGATGTACGCTTTACCCTGGACAGGCGCCGGGCCGATTCCCGACATTGCCCAAGAATTTCGCAAGAAACCAGTTTCCCCAAGAGCCACAAAAGAAGGTAGGACACCGTGAACCCGGTAATCAAAAAATTCCAGTTCGGTCAGTCGACCGTTACCCTCGAGACTGGCCGTATCGCCCGTCAGGCCTCCGGCGCAGTATTGGTCACCGTTGACGACGACGTCAGCGTATTGGTGACCGTAGTCGGTGCCAAACAAGCCGATCCAGGCAAGGGCTTCTTCCCTCTGTCTGTTCACTACCAGGAAAAGACTTACGCTGCCGGTAAGATCCCTGGCGGTTTTTTCAAGCGTGAAGGCCGTCCTTCCGAGAAAGAAACCCTGACTTCCCGACTGATCGACCGTCCGATCCGTCCGCTGTTCCCGGAAGGCTTCATGAACGAAGTGCAGGTTGTCTGCACCGTCGTTTCCACCAGCAAGAAGACCGATCCGGACATCGCTGCGATGATCGGTACCTCGGCTGCCCTGGCGATCTCCGGCATTCCTTTCGATGGCCCGATCGGCGCTGCCCGCGTTGCCTTCCACGAAAGCACCGGCTACCTGCTGAACCCGACTTACGAACAACTGAAAGCTTCGAGCCTGGACATGGTCGTTGCCGGTACTTCAGAAGCCGTTCTGATGGTTGAATCGGAAGCCAAAGAGCTGACCGAAGACCAGATGCTGGGCGCTGTACTGTTTGCTCACGACGAGTTCCAGGTGGTGATCAACGCCGTCAAGGAACTGGCCGCCGAAGCTGCCAAGCCAACCTGGACCTGGGCTCCACAGCCAGAAGCCACCGCTCTGTTGGGTGCTATCCGCGCCGAGTTCGGCGAAGCGATCTCCCAGGCTTACACCATCACCATCAAGGCCGACCGTTACGCTCGCCTGGGTGAGTTGAAGGATCAGGTCGTTGCCAAGCTGTCCGGCGAAGAAGGCCAGCCTTCCGCTGCTGAAGTCAAAGCTGCTTTCGGCGAAATCGAATACCGCACCGTTCGCGAAAACATCGTAAACGGCAAGCCACGTATCGACGGTCGCGACACCCGCACCGTACGTCCGCTGAACATCGAAGTCGGCGTTCTGCCGAAGACTCACGGTTCGGCACTGTTCACCCGTGGCGAAACTCAGGCTCTGGTAGTCGCGACTCTGGGTACTGCCCGTGACGCACAGCTGCTGGACACCCTGGAAGGCGAGAAAAAAGACCCGTTCATGCTGCACTACAACTTCCCTCCGTTCTCGGTAGGCGAGTGTGGTCGCATGGGTGGTGCCGGTCGTCGCGAAATCGGTCACGGTCGTCTGGCCCGTCGTTCGGTACAGGCCATGCTGCCCGCCGCTGACGTGTTCCCGTACACCATCCGTGTCGTATCGGAAATCACCGAGTCCAACGGTTCGAGCTCCATGGCTTCGGTCTGCGGCGCTTCCCTGGCTCTGATGGACGCCGGTGTGCCGATGAAGGCACCGGTTGCCGGTATCGCCATGGGCCTGGTTAAAGAAGGCGAGAAGTTCGCCGTCCTGACCGACATCCTGGGTGACGAAGATCACCTGGGCGACATGGACTTCAAAGTAGCCGGTACCGCCAAAGGTGTGACCGCGCTGCAGATGGACATCAAGATCAAGGGCATCACCGAAGAAATCATGGAAATCGCTCTGGGCCAAGCCCTGGAAGCGCGCCTGAATATCCTCGGCCAGATGAACCAGATCATTGGCCAGTCGCGTACCGAGCTGTCGGAAAACGCTCCGACCATGATCGCGATGAAAATCGACACCGACAAAATCCGTGATGTCATCGGTAAAGGCGGCGCGACCATCCGTGCGATCTGCGAAGAGACCAAGGCTTCGATCGACATCGAAGACGACGGTTCGATCAAGATCTTCGGCGAAACCAAGGAAGCGGCTGAAGCAGCACGTCAGCGCGTTCTGGGCATCACCGCTGAAGCCGAGATCGGCAAGATCTACGTCGGTAAGGTTGAGCGCATCGTCGACTTCGGCGCATTCGTCAACATCCTGCCTGGCAAGGACGGTCTGGTTCACATCTCCATGCTGAGCGACGCTCGCGTTGAGAAAGTGACCGATATCCTGAAAGAAGGTCAGGAAGTGGAAGTGCTGGTACTGGACGTGGACAACCGCGGCCGTATCAAGCTGTCCATCAAAGACGTAGCAGCAGCCAAGGCTTCGGGCGTTTAATCACCCGCCAAGCCTGACCGCTTCAACGTTTTAAAAAATGCCCTGCCGTGAAAACGGTGGGGCATTTTTTTGTCTGCATTAAACCGAAGCGTTTTGCGAAGTTGCCTGACTCCATGGTCAGTGCTAGGTTTAGCCCACCGCCCGTGTAGCTCAGTTGGTAGAGCAGCGCACTCGTAACGCGAAGGTCGCAGGTTCGACTCCTGTCTCGGGCACCAGCGATACGTTGTTTTCAGATGATCCCGAATGGTTCTGAAGGCCAGACAAACCGGGCTGTAATCGGTTTTTTGCGTCAGAGAGATCCTTGATGATCCAGATCCATCTTCCATTCCCCAGATCAAAGAGAACGCCATGACCGTTAAAGAATTGTCCCAAGAAGCCAGACACGAAGAAGCGCTCAAGAAATATCTGCTGGATTCTCCCCAGCTAGCTGATGAGATCAAGGACCTGCCGGCCGATGATCAGAAAGATCAGATTCAGTGGGCGTTCGAAGATGAGGCAGAAGCCCAGGGCTTGCAACCTTGGGAACTGACGCTCAAATACACCTCAACCCCGGAAGAATTCGAGGCTGCGCGCCTGGTGCTGCACAAGGAAGCGGCGGAAGTGTTGGGTGTCGAGTGGGAAGAGTACTGCGAGATGAATAATCTGGTGGTCTGACGGTAAAGTTCTTGTAGGAGCCCGGCTTGCCGGCGATAGCGTCGTTGAGATCGCCATCGCCTGTAAGCCGGGCTCGTTCAGGTTTGAGTCGCGGGTCAGAGACTGAGACGCATCGACAGATCCACAGCCTTCACATCTTTGGTCATCGCACCAATCGAAATGTAATCCACCCCGGTTTCGGCAATCGGCAGCAACGTGCTTTCGTTAATGCCGCCGCTGGCCTCCAGCTTGGCCTTGCCGTTGTTCAGGCGTACGGCTTCGCGCATGTCATCCAGGCTCAGTTCGTCCAGCATGATGATGTCGGCACCGGCCGCCAGGGCTTCTTTCAGCTCGTCCAGACTTTCCACTTCAATTTCTACCGGTTTGCCCGGTGCGATCTTGTGCGCGGCAGCGATGGCCTGCGGGATACCGCCACTGGCGGCGATGTGGTTTTCCTTGATCAGGAAAGCGTCATACAGACCGATGCGGTGATTGTGGCAACCGCCGCAGGTCACGGCGTATTTCTGCGCCAGACGCAGCCCCGGCAGGGTCTTGCGGGTGTCGAGCAACTTCACTTGAGTCTGAGCAACGTAATCCGCCAGATATTGCGCACGAGTGGCCACGCCAGACAACAGTTGCAGGAAATTCAGCGCGCTGCGTTCGCCTGTCAGCAGCGAGCGGGCCGGGCCTTCGAGATGGAACAACACCTGGTTGGGTTTGACCCGTTCGCCATCAGCCACTTGCCAATGCACCGCAACCCGCGGGTCTAGTTGCCGAAACACATTATCCACCCACGCGGAGCCACAGATGACGGCCGCGTCGCGGGTGATGATGGTGGCTTTGGCCAGGCGTTCGGCCGGGATCAGCTGCGCGGTGATGTCGCCGCTGCCGATGTCTTCGAGCAACGCACGGCGTACGTTGGCTTCGATTTCGGCGGTCAAATCGGCGAGACGTAGATTCGGCATAACGGACTCCACAAACAAAGTGGTCCGATTATAGGGCCATGGTGTGGGGCAACCCAAGGCGTCCGAGGTGATCCTATCGCTCTGGTGTCTGCATTTGGTCGATTCTTGCAATTGATCGGGGTGAGGATGGGTCAAACGAAGGTGCAGAGAGTCTTCTGGCACCAGAGGCAGGTTTTACCAGATAATTCGCCGCGCAATTGACGTCATGGCTTTGACGGTTTCAAGAATGATTTTTTCAGGAGGCAGAATGCACAACGACGGGAATGTAGTGCCTTTGCGCAAGGTAACTATCGACCAGGCAACTTATGCGCCGCCCGCCCGCCTGCCTGTGATTCTGCTTCAGGTTCGCGACAAGGCCACCCAGCAGCTCAGGCAGGGTTTGCAGGCACTGTTCGATAACGCCGATGACACCCTCTTCGAAATGGCCGACCGGGCGGGCACCGACGTCGAGCACAACGTTTTCTTTCAAGCCATGCGCGATTTGCGGCTCAAGCGCAAAAGTATCGAACGCGTCTTTTTCGAGCAGTTCTTTGAAGCGTTTGTCAGCCTGACCCAGTACAGCGCCACTCACACGGTTCTGCCTCAGCCATTGCCGTTCGACACCCGCAAAGTGCTGCCCGATGATGAGCTGGAGCGCACCGTAGCGGTGGAGGCGATGGTCAACAAGGTGCTGAGCCGTGATGGTTTCGCGCTCGATCAACTCACCGCACGCCTCAGTACGCTGCTGGGCCGATCGCTGATGGAGCAGCACAACCCCATGGGACCGACGTTGCTCTGCGCGTTTTTCTTGCAGGCCGGGCGCGAGCTGGGAGTAGAGATCAAGGTCAAGCTGATCATTCTCAAACTGTTCGAGCGTTACGTGCTCGGCGATGTTTTTCGACTCTACAGCGACGCCAACCAATTGCTGATCGCCACCGGAGTGCTGTCTGGTCTCACGTCCGCGCCGATGCGCCAGATCGCGGATGACGCTGCCGTTGTGCCTTCGCAAGCGCAACGTCACGCGCAGGTGCCGGCGGTCGACGTGGCTGATGAAGACGTGATCAACCTGATCGCCATGCTTTTCGACTACTTTCTCGATGACCGCACTTTGCCGGATTCTTTCAAGCCATTGATCGGCCAGCTACAGATTCCACTGGTGAAAGTGGCGATGCTCGACAAAAGCTTTTTCAGTCGCAGCAGCCATCCCGCACGGCGTCTGCTGAATGAGATCGCCAATGCGACTTTGGGCTGGAGTCAGGGTGATGACCCTCAGCGCGACAGTCTTTACCTGTGCGTTGAACAGTTGATGCAGCGCCTCTCGAGCGATTTTGTTGATGATCCGGCGATATTTTCCGAATCGTTGGCCAATTTCCTCGCATTCACCAGTGATGAACGTCGTCGCTGCGAATTGCTGGAGCAGCGTATCCGCGATGCTGAAGAAGGTCGTGCCAGAACTGTACTCGCCCGCCAGCGCGTCGAGCAGGCGTTGAATCAGGCGCTGCTGGGTAAAGTCCTGCCGCAGGGTGTGGTGCTGTTTGTCCAGCAGGCCTGGAGCCAAGTGTTGCTGCTGGTTTGGCTCAAGCACGGTGACCAGTCGACGCAATGGCATGCCGCTGTGCAGACGATGGAACAGTTGGTCTGGAGCGTGCAACGACATGACGAACCCGAAGCACGTCCGCACCTATTGGCGCTGCTGCCGGGCTTGCTCAAGGCGTTGCGCGAGGGATTGAGCGGTTCGGCGTGCGACCCGTTCGCCACGGCCGGGTTTTTCAGCGAGTTGGCAGGCTTGCACGTGCAACTGTTTGAGCACCGCGACCCAGCGACACCGATTGCGGGAGCGCCGGTCATGATCGAAGTGCTGGAAGAGTTCGTTTTGCCGAGCGCCGATGAAGGCCGGGCAGGCGCGATCTCGGCACGTTTACCGCCGAACGACGCGGGTTTGCTCCAAGTCGAGCAACTGCGCATTGGTCACTGGGTTGAGTTCCAGCAAGACACGAAAAAACCTCTGCGCTGCAAACTGGCGGCGATCAACGAAGCTTGCGACCAGTACATTTTCGTCAACCGCACTGGCATGAAGGTGATGGAGCGCAGCGGTACGAATCTGGCCCTCGAGTTCAGACATGACGCCGTACATGTTCTGGACAGCAGCTTATTGATGGACCGGGCTCTGGAGTTCGCTACCGGCAACCTGCAGCGCCTCAATCTTGGCAAGTGATCGCGTGCCGAGGGTCTATCGCGGCATACTGGGCACCAACACAGTCGTCGTTGAAGGAAATTGTATGCAGTTGGATCCCGCAAGTGGTTGGTGTCAGGACGTGCATTTATGCCCCTCGCCCAACTTCAATGCGCGCCCCACGGGCGAAATTTCCCTGCTGGTGATCCACAACATCAGCCTGCCTCCGGCGCAGTTCGCCACGGGCAAGGTGCAGGAGTTTTTTCAGAATCGCCTGGATGTCACGGAGCACCCGTACTTTGAGGGGATTGCCGATCTGCGGGTGTCCGCGCATTTTCTGATTGAGCGAGACGGCACCGTCACCCAGTTTGTCTCTTGCCTGGAGCGTGCCTGGCACGCCGGCGTTTCGATTTTCGAGGGACGGGAAACCTGTAACGATTTTTCCGTGGGCATCGAGCTGGAAGGCACGGATGATCTGCCGTTCACCGATGCTCAATATGACGCATTGACGGCGTTGACCCGGCAGCTGCAAAACACCTTCCCGGCCATCACCGCGCAACGCATCTGCGGGCATAGCGACATCGCGCCCGGGCGCAAGACGGATCCGGGACCTGCGTTCGACTGGGTACGCTATCGCGCGGCTCTGGAACAAGCCGCTTTGGGAAAAGAGGATCAACAATGAGTTTTCTGGTGTTGCTGTTGGCGGTGTGGATCGAGAAATTCTCGGCCCTGCGCCACCAGGTTCAACGTGATGGCGGTTGGGTGCGTGAGTTGCACAAACTTGAATCCAGCCCGCGACTGACGAAACGTCCGTGGCTGGTGCTGGTCGTGCTGGTGTTGTTGCCGGTTGCACTGCTGGGGTTGCTGTTGGTGGTCCTGGAGCCGGTGGCTTACGGTTTATTGGCGTTGCCGGTGCACCTGCTGGTGGTGATTTACAGCCTCGGGCGCGGCGACCTGCTGGGCGGTCTCGGGCCTTTTCGCGATGCCTGGCGACGGGAAGACCTGCAAGCTGCGGCCCATGTCGCCAAACGTGACCTCGACATCTGCGCCGACAGTGGCGAGCAACTGCTGGAAAGGGTCGAAGGGCATCTGTTATGGGAGGCATACCAGAGCTTTTTTGCGGTGATTTTCTGGTACTTCCTGTTGGGACCGGTCGCGGCGTTGGCCTATCGACTGCTGGCCCTGGCCGAAGAACACTCGCAAAACCCGACTGTGGTCGAGCGCGCCGGACAATTACGGCATGCGTTCGATTGGCTACCGGTGCGTTTGCTGGCGGCCAGTTTTGCTCTGGTGGGCAATTTTGTCGCGGTCAGCCGGGTGATGTTGCACGAATTGTTGAACTGGAACATCAGCGCGGCTCAATTGATCGAGAAGGCCGGACTGGTGGCCGGTGAAATTCCGGCCCCGGTCGTCGGGCCTGAGGGCATCAACAATCTTGACCGGATCTGGGAGTTGCTGCTGCGGGCGGCAGTGCTCTGGTATGCGGGTTTCGCGTTGTGGACCGTGATGCCATAAACACGAAAGTCTGAAGTGCAATGCTTTGTGGCGAGGGAGCTTGCTCCCGTCGGGCGGCGAAGCCGCCCATCTTGTTAACCTTAAGTTACAAAACATCCTGCCGATTTAAGCTATACAGGGGCAGCGCCCAATAGTGGCTATCTGCTGTCGGTCTGCGCCTGCCAATAAAAATAAGAAATCCAAGGGAGACTTCCAGTGAAGAGCTTGCTCTATCCCGCCGTCGCACTGATGAATCGCCTGAGCTTCGGCATGAAGTTCAGCCTGATCAGCGTGTTGTTCCTGGTGCCGATGCTGGTGACCAACTTCTATCTGGTGCGTGATTCCTATCGCGAATTCCAGGGCACCCGGGTTGAACTCCAAAGCCTGGACCTGTTGGGCAGCAGCCTGACGTTACGACGCGACCTGGAAACCCTGAACAACCTCGTGCAAATCAACGTCACCCTCGGTCAATCCGGCAAGGCCGGGAATGTCGAGTCGCAGATCAATACCTTGGGGCAAAGTGTGCTCAGTCGCATGCAAGGGTTGACGGCGATGAGTTCAGACCCGGAACAGATCGCGGTTTTTGATGCCAAGCGCGATGAAATGATCGCCGCCTTCAAGGCCCAGCAAACCGAAAGCTCCCTGCAAAGCAAAAGCGGAATGATCGGCAAGTTGCTTGGCAGCGCGCAGGTGTTCAGTCAAATCATCGCCAGTCAGGCCGGCCTCAGCCGCGATACCCAAAGCGACATGCGCCAGTTGAGCGAACTCATCACCAATGTCACCCCGCCGGTCACTCAGTTGCTGGGCGAAGGACGAGCGATGGGTTCTTTTTCGCTGGGGCAGGGCTTTCTCAATTCATCATCGAGCACGCGTTTCGATGAGTTGTTGGCGCAGATTGAAAAGCTGCAGGGCGAATACGGGGTGAAACTGCAGGATGCGTTGGGCTCCAGTTCTGCCGCGCGGGAAACCCTCGCCGCCAAGGCTGATAGCAGCCGCGCTTCGTTGAAGAAGGCCAGTGAACTGTTCGAAGAACAAGTAGTGATGGCCGATACCCTCGATAGGCCGTGGCAGGGCTTTTACGATCAGGTCACGGGCCTGATGGACCAGACCTACCAACTCAACGAAGCCACCCTGAAGTTTCTCGGCACTCAGTTGCAGCAGCGTCTGGAGCAGAACCGCACGCACATGGTCTTGCAGGCCGTGGCGCTGTCGGTGGTATTTGTGTTGATCTTTTATCTCTACGGCGGCTTCTACGCCTCGACCCGCACCACCCTCAAACGTCTTGGCGGTGTGATGGACAAAGTGGCGGCCGGCGACATGACCGTGACCTTCAGTGCTAACAGCCGCGATGAGTTGGGCGAGTTGGGCGAAGTGTTCAACGGCACCGTGAAGAAAATCCATGACCTGATCGAGCGCGTGGGACATACCGTCAGCGAGGTCGAGCGCCAGGCCGGGCAAGTGGAGCACGTTTCTGCGCAAAGCAACCAGGCAGTGGCCGGACAACGCACGCAGATTGAGCAGGTCGCCACGGCGATGAACCAGATGTCGGCCACCTCCCTGGAAGTGGCGCGCAGTGCCGCCGCGGCGGTCAGCAGCGCCCACAGTGTCAACGACGAGACCGTCAGCGGTCGCGGGCTGGTGCAATCCCAGCAGGGCAGCATCGCGGCACTGGCCAACGAGATCGATCAATCAGTGCTGGTCATCAATCAACTGGCTAGCGACAGCCAATCCATCAGCCGCGTGCTGGAAGTGATCAAGAGCATCGCCGAACAAACCAACCTGTTGGCACTCAACGCCGCGATCGAAGCGGCTCGCGCCGGTGAGCAAGGACGTGGTTTTGCGGTGGTGGCGGACGAGGTCCGGACGCTGGCCAAACGCACTCAGCAATCAACCGAAGAAATCGAGCAGATGATCGCCAAGCTCCACGGCGGTGTCGGCGCGGCGGTGAAGGCGATGGGTGTCAGCCATGAAATGGCAAATGGCACGGTTGGGCAGTCGGAAAAAGTCCAGTTGGCGTTGGAGAACATCCTCGGCGCCGTGGGCATGATCGTCGATCAGAACCAACAGATCGCCGCCGCCGTGGAGCAGCAAACCGCCGTGGCCCACGACATCGATCAGAACATCGTCGAGATCAACCGCGCGGGTGAGCGCACCGCCGAAGGTGCGCACCAGACCGAGGACGCCAGCCGCGCGTTGTCGGCTCAGGTGGTGGAACTCAAACAGCTGATCAGCGCGTTCCGCGTTTAAACAAACACGCGGTGATCCTGTAGGAGCGAGCCTGCTCGCGATGGTCGTCAGCGATGGCGCGGGTAACCTGACACCCCCCGCGTCGTTCTCTGGATCATCGCGAGCAGGCTCGCTCCTACAGTTTTTTTGGGTTGTCTGTTACCAGTTGAACAGCTGACAGGCATTGGCGGTGCTGGCGGCGGCCAGTTGCTCGGGGCTGATCGCCATGATTTCAGCCAGTGCCGCGCAGATTGCCGGCAGGTGGGCAGGGCTGTTGCGTTGGCCGGGGAACATGGCGGGCGCCATGTCCGGTGCGTCGGTTTCCAGCACTACCGATTCCAGCGGCAGCTCGGCGAGGACGCGGTGCATGCGCAACGCTTGTGGCCAGGTCGCCGCGCCGCCAAGGCCGAGTTTGAATCCGAGCTTGATGTACTCGCGGGCTTCTTCCCTGCTGCCAGCGAACGCGTGGATGATGCCGGCACGTTTCAACTTGAAGCGTTTGAGCGTGGCAATCACCGCCGCATGACTGCGCCGTACATGGATCAACGCCGGTAAGTTGAAATTTGCCGCCAGTTGCAGTTGGGCGTCGAACAACGCTTGTTGGCGGTCGCGATCGAGAGTTTCGATAAAGTAATCCAGACCAATCTCGCCCACCGCGCACAACTGTCGGTGACCGGCCCAGCGGCTCAACCAATCAGCGAGTTCGGTTAAATCTTCCGGGCGGTGATCGTCCAGGTACACCGGGTGCAAACCGAAGGCTGCATGCAGGTCGGGATCGCTTTGCACCAGGTCCCAGACACGCTGCCAGTTGCCTTGATAAACCCCCAACACCACCATTCGCCGCACCCCGAGGGCACGGCTTTCGGCCATCAGTGCCTGACGATCGTCGTCAAAGTCGGGAAAGTCGAGGTGAGTGTGGGTGTCGATCAACTCCACGGTTCAGTCCTGGCGAATACGCTGCTTGAAAGTACGGGCGATGGCCTGCACGCCGGGTTGATAATCGGATTGCTCGATGGCAGCCAGTGCCAGGGCCAGGGCTTTATCGGCAATCAGCTGGTGTTGTTGAGCCATGGCGTTGACCGGCAGTGGCAGGAAGTCGAGCAGTTGGGTGTCTCCGAAAGTGCCGAGGCGCAGCGGTCGGGATTTCAGCGGGTAGTCGTGCAAGGCATCGAACACGCCCTGTAGCAACACGTAGGAAGTGGTCACCAGTGCATCCGGCAAATGCCCCAGGCGCTGTAGCATTTCTTCCATCAGCTGCTTGCCGCACTCGCGGCTGAACGCCTCACCGTGCTCGACCAGCACTTCGCCGTTGAAACCGGCCAGGGCCTCTTTGAACCCGGCGGCCCGTTCCTGGCTGATGCTCAGCTCGGGGCGGGCGCCAATCAGGGCGATCTGCTTGGGCAATGGGTCGAGCAGGCTGCGCGTCAGTTGCAGACTGGCTTCGCGATCGTCGCTGATGACCGAGCAGAAATGCTCGGGCGCCATGACCCGGTCGATGGCGATGATCGGAATGCCCTTGGCCTGCAATTGGAGATAACTGTCGTCGCCGGGCGGAAGGCAACTGGCGACAATCAGCGCATCACAGCGCCGGGCGCGGAACAGTTGCAGCAATTGCCGTTCGCTGTCCGGTGCATCGTCGGAGCTGGCGATCAGCAACTGATAGCCGCGAGCGCGCGCGCCTTGTTCCAGCAGTTTGGCGATTCGCGCGTAACTGGGGTTTTCCAGATCCGGCAGAATGAACCCCAGCGTGCGGGTGTGCCGACTGCGCAGTCCGGCCGCCTGAGGGTTAGGCGTAAAGCCATGAAGATCGACCACCGCACGCACACGCTCGACGGTGGCGCTGCTGATGCGTTGCTGTTCGGCCTTGCCATTGATGACGTAGCTGGCGGTGGTAACGGACACACCGGCCAACTGGGCTATATCACTGAGTTTCAACCCGCAATTCCTTGTTTTCTCGAGCTTGCCTCGACATTTTTGCCAATCCTACCCGATTCGGGCAGTCGACCATGGTCACAACGCATCCGACAAGTTGGACTTCAAGGATGGGACATTATCGAGTAACGTGCCAATCCATCTAGATTAAACGTTTCAGCAAGCGTATTTTCTACGTTAAACGCGCCTTTGGCCGGTTCTGCCGCGAAACCGACAAAGACTGTGACAACACAAGCGCCTAAGCTGAATCATCCAAAACAATACCTGGTGCCAACCGGTGCCAAAAAGGAGAAAGCATGCTCGAGCTCACCATAGAGCAGATATCCATGGGCCAGTCGGCTGTGGATAAATCCGCAGCGTTGCAATTACTGGCTCGGCATCTGGTCACTGACGGCCTGGTAGCCGACGGTTACCTCGCCGGGTTGCAGGCGCGCGAAGCCCAGGGCTCGACCTTTCTCGGTCAAGGTATTGCGATTCCCCACGGTACACCGGAAACCCGCGATCAGGTGTTTTCCACCGGTGTACGTTTGATGCAATTTCCCGATGGTGTGGATTGGGGTGATGGGCAAATCGTCTATCTGGCGATCGGCATTGCTGCCAAATCCGATGAACACCTGCGTCTCCTGCAACTGTTGACCCGTGCCCTCGGTGAAACCGATCTGGGCCAGGCCCTGCGCCGCGCCAGTAGCGCCGATGCCTTGCTGAAACTGCTGCAAGGCGCGCCGCAAGAACTGGCGCTGGACGCGCAGATGATTGGCTTGGGTGTGGCTGCCGAAGATTTCGAAGAACTGGTCTGGCGCGGCGCGCGCCTGTTGCGCCAGGCCGACTGCGTCAGCAACGGTTTTTCTGCGGTGTTGCAGCAAGTCGAAGCGTTGCCATTGGGCGATGGCCTGTGGTGGCTGCACAGCGAACAAACCGTCAAGCGTCCCGGCCTGGCGTTCGTTACGCCGGACAAACCGCTGCGCTATCTCGGTCAGCCGCTGAGCGGCCTGTTCTGTCTGGCCAGCCTCGGCGAGGCCCATCAAGCATTGCTCGAACGCCTGTGTGCGCTGCTGATTGAAGGGCGCGGCCATGAATTGGGTCGCGCCACCAGCTGCCGCGCGGTGCTTGAAGTGCTCGGCGGTGAGTTGCCGGCGGACTGGCCGAGCGCGCGGATTGCCCTGGCCAACGCCCACGGTTTGCATGCGCGGCCGGCGAAAATCCTCGCGCAATTGGCAAAAAGTTTTGAAGGCGAAATTCGCGTCCGCATCGTTGATGGCCAGGACAGTGCGGTGTCGGTGAAGAGCTTGAGCAAATTGCTCAGCCTCGGCGCCCGTCGCGGTCAGGTGCTGGAAATCATCGCCGAGCCCAGCATTGCCGCCGATGCGTTGCCTGCGTTATTGGCCGCCATTGAAGAAGGCCTCGGCGAAGAAGTCGAGCCGTTGCCTGCGGTGAGCCAGCAGCGCGAAGAGATTGCCGAGGTCGCCGCCGTGCTGCTCGCGCCAGCGTCAGGTAGCCTGGTTCAGGCCATTGCCGCTGCACCGGGGATCGCCATCGGCCCGGCGCACATTCAAGTGCTGCAAACCATCGAATACCCGCTGCGCGGTGAATCCGCCGCCGTCGAGCGTGAGCGACTGAAACAGGCGCTGGCGGATGTGCGGCGCGACATTGGCGGTTTGATCGAACGCAGCAAAGCCAAGGCGATTCGCGAGATTTTCGTCACTCACCAGGAAATGCTCGACGACCCGGAATTGACCGATGAAGTCGACACCCGCCTCAAGCAAGGCGAGAGCGCGGAAGCGGCGTGGATGTCGGTGATCGAAGCCGCGGCCCGGCAACAGGAATCCTTGCAGGATGCGTTACTCGCCGAGCGTGCTGCTGACTTGCGCGACATCGGCCGTCGGGTGCTGGCGCAACTCAGCGGCGTCGAAACCCCGAGTGAGCCTGAGCAGCCGTACATTCTGGTGATGGACGAGGTCGGCCCGTCCGACGTGGCGCGGCTTGATCCGACCCGTGTCGCCGGGATCCTCACCGCCCGTGGCGGCGCTACCGCGCACAGTGCGATTGTTGCGCGGGCGTTGGGGATTCCAGCGCTGGTCGGTGCCGGTCCGGCAGTGTTGCTGTTGGCGCCGGGTACGCCGCTGTTGATCGATGGTCAGCGCGGTCGTCTGCACGTGGACGCCGACGCGGCGACTTTGCAGCGCGCCGCGCAAGAGCGTGACACCCGCGAACAACGTTTGAAGGCGGCCGCAGAACAACGTCATCAACCGGCGCTGACCACTGACGGTCATGCCGTCGAAGTGTTCGCCAACATCGGTGAAAGCGCCGGTGTGACTGCTGCGGTGGAGCAGGGCGCCGAAGGCATCGGCCTGTTGCGCACCGAACTGATTTTCATGGCCCACCCGCAGGCGCCGGACGAGGCGACTCAGGAAGTCGAGTACCGCCGTGTCCTCGATGGCCTCGCCGGGCGGCCGCTGGTGGTGCGCACCCTCGACGTCGGCGGCGACAAACCGCTGCCGTATTGGCCAATTGCCAAGGAAGAAAACCCGTTCCTCGGTGTGCGCGGCATTCGCCTTACGCTGCAACGGCCACAGATCATGGAAGCGCAGATTCGCGCCTTGCTCCGGGCCGCCGACAACCGGCCGCTGCGGATCATGTTCCCGATGGTCGGCAGCGTCGATGAATGGCGTCAGGCGCGGGACATGACCGAACGCCTGCGTCTGGAAATCCCGGTGGCGGACCTGCAACTGGGGATCATGATCGAAGTGCCGTCGGCGGCCTTGCTGGCGCCGGTCCTGGCCAAGGAAGTCGACTTCTTCAGCGTCGGCACCAACGACCTGACCCAATACACCCTGGCCATCGACCGTGGGCATCCGACTTTGTCGGCCCAGGCCGACGGATTGCATCCGGCGGTGCTGCAACTGATCGACATCACCGTGCGCGCAGCCCATGCCCATGGCAAGTGGGTCGGCGTGTGCGGTGAGTTGGCGGCCGATCCGCTGGCAGTGCCGGTGCTGGTCGGGCTGGGTGTGGATGAGCTGAGTGTCGGTGGGCGCAGCATCGCCGAGGTCAAGGCGCGGATTCGCGAGCTCAGCCTGGCTCAGGCTCAAACCCTTGCCCAGCAGGCACTCGCCGTGGGCAGCGCCAACGAAGTGCGCGCATTAGTGGAGGCCCTGTAATGGCCAAGATTTTAACCCTGACCCTCAACCCGGCACTGGACCTCACCGTGCAGTTGCCGCGCCTGGAGCCCGGCCAAGTCAACCGCAGTGACGCGATGCACACCCACGCCGCCGGTAAAGGCGTGAACGTGGCGCAGGTGCTGGCGGACCTTGGGCATCAACTGACCGTCAGTGGTTTCCTCGGCGAAGACAACCTGCAAGCGTTCGAAACCCTGTTCGCCAAACGTGGCTTTGTCGATGCGTTTATCCGCGTGCCCGGCGAGACGCGCAGCAACATCAAGCTCGCTGAAAGCGATGGCCGCATCACCGATCTCAACGGTCCGGGGCCGCTGGTCAGCGCGGCGGCGCAGCAAGCGTTGCTTGATCGTCTCGATCAAATCGCGCCGGGGCACGACGCCGTTGTCGTCGCTGGCAGCCTGCCGCAAGGCGTCAGTCCTCAGTGGTTGCAGGCGTTGATCCTGCGCCTGAAAAAACTCGGGTTGAAGGTGGCCCTGGACACCAGCGGTGATGCACTGCGAGCAGCGCTCCAGGCTGGCCCGTGGTTGATCAAACCCAACACCGAAGAACTGGCCGAAGTGCTCGATTGCGAAGTGGTTTCCGTTAACGCCCAGGCCGAAGCGGCGAGCCGTTTGCGCGCACAAGGGATTGAGCACGTGGTGATTTCCCACGGTGCCGACGGCGTGAACTGGTTCAGCGTCGGCTCGGCGCTGCATGCCACACCGCCCAGGGTCAATGTCGCCAGTACGGTGGGCGCGGGTGACTCGTTACTGGCGGGCATGCTCCACGGTTTGCTCAGCGCCGACACGCCTGAACAAACCTTGCGCACCGCCACGGCGATTGCCGCGATGGCGGTCACCCAGATCGGTTTCGGCATTGGCGATGCGGCGCACCTGGCGCAGCTCGAACAGGGTGTGCGCGTGCGTCCCCTGACAGAACAATAAGAGGGTTGGTCATGAAGTTAGCCATTGTTACTGCCTGCCCGAACGGCATGGTCACCAGTGTGCTGTGCGCGCGCTTGCTCGATGCAGCGGCCCAGCGTCAGGGCTGGAGCACCGGTGTCGAAATCACCGATGCGGCGCATCCCGAGCGGCAATTGTCGACGGCCACGATCGAAACGGCGGAGTGGGTTTTGCTGGTCACCAGCGCACCGGTGGATATGTCGCGATTCGTCGGCAAACGCGTATTTCAGAGCACCCCGGCGCAGGCCCTGCAGGACGTCGAAGCGGTGCTGCGCCGTGGGGCGCAAGAGGCTCAGGTTTATGTCGCACCCGCAGCCATTGCCGAACCGATTGCCGTCGCCCAAAACGCCCCGCGCCTGGTCGCAATCACCGCCTGCCCGACCGGCGTCGCCCACACCTTCATGGCCGCCGAAGCCTTGCAGCAAGCAGCCAAACGCTTGGGCTATGACTTGCAAGTGGAAACCCAGGGCTCGGTGGGCGCGCGCAACCCATTGAGCGCGCAAGCGATTGCCGAGGCTGACGTGGTGCTGCTGGCGTGCGACATCGAAGTTGCCACCGAGCGGTTTGCCGGCAAGAAGATTTTCCGCTGCGGCACCGGCATCGCCCTAAAACAGGCTGAAGCGACACTGAAAAAAGCGCTGGCCGAAGGCTCCCAGGAAAACGCTGCGACTGGCGCAAAAGGTCCGGCCAAACAGGAAAAGACTGGCGTCTACAAACACCTGCTGACCGGTGTGTCGTTCATGTTGCCGATGGTGGTGGCTGGCGGTCTGATGATCGCCTTGTCGTTCGTGTTCGGCATCACCGCGTTCAAGGAAGAGGGGACACTGGCGGCGGCGCTGATGCAGATCGGCGGCGAGACTGCGTTCAAACTGATGGTGCCGTTGCTGGCGGGCTACATCGCCTACTCGATTGCCGACCGTCCGGGGCTCGCGCCGGGGATGATCGGAGGTCTGTTGGCGAGTACGTTGGGCGCCGGGTTTATCGGCGGGATCATTGCCGGTTTCATTGCCGGTTACGCGGCGCAGGCGATCAATCGTTATGCACGTTTGCCGCAGAGCCTGGAAGCGCTGAAACCGATCCTGATCATTCCGTTGCTGGCCAGTCTGTTCACCGGCCTGGTGATGATCTACGTGGTTGGCAAACCGGTGGCGGGAATGCTCGCGGGGCTCACGCATTTCCTCGACAGCATGGGCACCACCAACGCGATTCTGCTCGGTGTGCTGTTGGGCGGGATGATGTGCGTCGACCTCGGTGGGCCGATCAACAAAGCCGCGTATGCGTTCTCGGTGGGGCTGCTGGCGTCGCAGAGTTATGCGCCGATGGCCGCGACCATGGCGGCGGGCATGGTGCCGCCGATAGGCTTGGGGATCGCCACGTTCATTGCCCGGCGCAAGTTTGCCCAGACCGAGCGCGAGGCTGGCAAAGCAGCGCTGGTGTTGGGCTTGTGCTTCATCTCCGAGGGGGCGATTCCGTTTGCGGCGAAAGACCCGCTGCGGGTGATCCCGGCGAGCATCGCCGGCGGTGCGTTGACCGGCGCGTTGTCGATGTATTTCGGCTGCAAGCTGATGGCGCCCCACGGTGGATTGTTCGTGTTGGCGATCCCGAATGCCATCAACCATGCGCTGCTTTACTTGATGGCGATTGTTGCCGGGAGTCTGTTGACGGCGGTGGTGTATGCGCTGGTCAAGCGGCCTGAGGTGGTGGAGTTGGCGGTAGAACCTGTTAGCGCGTAATCCCTTGTAGGAGCCGGCTTGCTGGCGATGGCGATTTCATGACCGCTATCGCCAGCGAGCCGGCTCCTGCAAGACCGATGTCACATTCAGGTCATGTTTTCCAATTTCCGGGAGAACACCATGAGCGAATTCGACCTCGGTCGCCGTCGTGTCTTGCAAGCGGTTGGCGCCGGGTTGTTGTTGCCGGGGCTGGCACCGGTGGTGATCGCGTCGATCAAGGATCGTCCGAAAATCACCGATGGCGTGCAGTCCGGCGACGTGCTGGGGGACCGGGCGATCATCTGGAGTCGAAGCGACCGCCCGGCACGCCTGGTGGTGGAGTGGGACACCCGCAGTCTCTTCCCCAACCCTCGACGATTCGTCTCGGCCCTCGTCGATGCCCGTACCGATTTCACCGCCCGGGTCGAGCTCGGCGGACTGCCCGCCGATCAGGCGATTTTCTATCGCGTACAGTTTGAAGATGCCCAAAGCGGCGTCACCAGTGAGCCGTGGTTCGGCCATCTGCGCAGCGTGCCGCAGACGAGGCGCGACATCCGTTTCGTCTGGAGCGGTGACACCGCCGGCCAGGGCTTCGGCATCAATCCGGACATCGGCGGCATGCGCATCTACGAAGCCATGCGCCTGCGGTTGCCGGATTTCTTTATTCACTGCGGCGACAGCATCTATGCCGACGGACCGGTGCCTGCTCAACTCACGACGGAAAGCGGTCACGTGTGGCGCAACATCACCAGCGAAGCCAAGAGCAAAGCCGCGGAAACCCTCGATGCATACCGTGGCAATTACCGCTACAACCTGATGGACGAAAACATCCGCCGCTTCAACGCCGAAGTGCCGCAGGTCTGGCTGTGGGATGACCACGAAGTGGTGAATAACTGGTCGCCGGGCACGCGACTGGATGCGCGCTACACCGATAAAGATATCCACAGCCTGAAACGACGTGGACGCCAGGCCTGGCTTGAATATGCACCGATGCGCTGGCAAAGCGCCGAAGGGGGCAAGCGCATTTATCGCCAACTCAGCTATGGGCCATTGCTCGATGTGTTCGTGCTCGACATGCGCAGTTATCGCGGCGCCAATGACGACAACCTTGGCGCCGCCAAACCCTTCCTGGGACGCGAACAACTGGACTGGTTGAAGGCTGCGTTGAAAGCCTCCAATGCCCAATGGAAGGTTATCGCCGCGGACATGCCGATCGGCCTTGGCGCACCGGATGGCGAGGTCCGCCCCGGCGTGATGCGTTGGGAATCGGTGGCCAATGGCGACCCCGGACCGGCTCAAGGGCGTGAGCTGGAGATTGCCGAGTTATTGGGTTTTCTGCGGGCGCAGCAGGTGCGCAATTTCCTCTGGCTGACGGCGGATGTGCATTATTGCGCGGCGCATCACTACCAACCGGACCGTGCCGCGTTTCAGGACTTCGAAGCGTTTTGGGAGTTTGTCGCGGGGCCGCTGAATGCCGGAAGTTTTGGTCCGGACACCTTGGATAAAACCTTTGGCCCTGAAGTGGTGTTCGAGAAAGCGCCTCCCGTGCAGAACATGTCACCGTTTGCCGGGTTTCAGTTTTTTGGCGAGGTGAATATCGACGGGCAGACGGGGGAATTGAGCGTGGTGTTGCGGGATCTGGATGGGGGGGCGGTATTTGAGCAGACATTGCAGCCGGTGTAACGCCCCCGTTTTGTAGGAGCAAGCTTGCTCGCGATGACGGTCTGACATTCAACGTGGATTTGTCTGTCAGATCGCTATCGCGAGCAAGCTTGCTCCTACAGAGGGTGGTGTTGTCAGTACACGTCGCGGCGGTAGCGACCCTGCTCGATCAGGCGTTCGACTTCGGCAGCGCCGAGCACGTCGTTGAGCACCTGATCCACGCCTGAGGCCATTCCCTGAAGGCTGCCGCAGATGTAAATCACCGCACCGTCGGCCAGCCATTTCTTCAGCTCATCAGCCGATTCACGCAGGCGATCCTGGACGTAGATTTTCTCGGCTTGATCCCGCGAGAACGCCAGGTCCAAACGCTCCAGATCACCCGCAATCAACCATTCTTCCAGTTCATCGCGACACAGGTAGTCGTGCTCGCGATTGCGCTCGCCAAACAACAGCCAGTGACGTTGTTGCCCGTCGGCGATCCGCGCCTTGAGCAAACTGCGCAGCCCGGCCAGGCCGGTACCGTTACCCAACAAGATCATCGGCACTGGCTCGACCGGCAGATGGAAACCACTGTTGCGTCGTACGCGCAGGCTGATGGTGCCGCCCACCGGGGCGTGTTCGGTCAGCCAGCCGGAACCGATACCCAGGCTGCCATCGGGGTGCAGTTCTTGACGCACGATCAGTTCCAGGACGCCGTCGGCGGCAATCGAAGCAATCGAGTATTCGCGCATGGCCAATGGCACAAGCGCATCCGCCAGTGCCTGGGCATGCAGGCCGACCAGGTGCGCGCGGTTTTCCGGCAATTGGCGACTGGCGAGGGCTTGTTCCAGTGGCTGGGAGAGGCCATCGAATTCAATCGCGGCCCGGCCATCGATCCCCAGGCCATCGAGGAAATGTTCGATGGCCCACGGGCAATTGCGTGGCAATACTTCGACCAGGTCGCCGGCCAGCCAACTGCTGGTGGAAGGCGCCTTGAGGCCCAGCAAGTACACCGGCGAACCACTGCTGTCCGGGTTTAGTAGCTCTCGATGCGCCAGGGTCCAGTTGTCGTAGCTCGGTGCTTGCCAGGTGTCCATCGGCATCTGCCCGGTCAACTGACCGAGTTGTTGCTGCCAGTGGCGCAGCGCGTAAGGGTCACCGCTGTCGACTTCCACCGGGGCGAACAAGGTCTTGCCACCGTGCTCACCGAGCCAGTTGTGCAAGCGTCGGGCGAAACCGCAGAAGTGTTGATACTGACGGTCGCCGAGACCGAGTACGGCGTAGTTCAGGCTTTCCAGGCTCAACGCACGACCCAGTACCTTGCGTTCGAAACCACGGGCGCTGTCTGGCGCTTCGCCGTCGCCGAAGGTGCTGACGACGAACAGGGCGTTGTCCGAATCTCGCAGGTCCTGCTCGCTGACTGTTGCCAGCGGTTGCACTTTCACCGGCAGGCCGGCCGCCTGCAATTGACCGGCGGTTTGCCAGGCCAGTTGCTCGGCAAAGCCGCTCTGGCTGGCGAAACCGATCAGCCACGCCGGAGCGTCGCTGTCCGGTTGGGCGAGGCCTTGGCGGGCGTCTTTGATCTGGCGTTTTTTACGGCGTCGATCGAGGTACAGCAGCCAGCCGGTGACGAAAAACAGCGGCATGGTCAGGGCGCTGATGGTCAGGATAATCCGCCCGATGATGCCGAAGTAGCTGCCGACGTGCAGAGCATAAATGCTGGTCAACAGCTGCGCCTTGAAGCTCTTGTCGCTGTAGCGGTCATGCCGTTTGATCGCGCCGGTGACGGGATCGAGGGTGAGCTGGTTCAGCGCGCGGTCGTGGGGCGAGTTCTTCAGCAGGTAGTAGACGGTTGCCGGTTGCCCGGCTACCGGCGGCATGCGGGTGTTGTAGAAACTCAGGTCGGGACCGGCAGCGCTGTAGATGCTACTCCACATCGCCGAGTAATCGACGGTCGGTGCCGGACCACTCGGAGCAGGGCCCCGGCCGCCGCGAACGCGTTCGTTCTGCGGCGAATCGGAGAGCAACCGGGTCAGGCCTTTGTTGTACCACTCGTAGGACCAGGACAGCCCGGTCAGCGCCGCCAGGAGATAGAACACCAGACACCAGGTGCCGGCGACCGAGTGCAAATCCCAGTTGAAGCTGCGACCTTTTTTCTTCCAGTCGAGGGTCAGCCAGGCGCGCCAGCTTTTCCACTGGCGCGGCCAACGCAGGTAAAGGCCCGACAGGCAGAAGAACACCAGGATCAACGTGCACGCACCGGTGATCTGCCGACCGGTATCGCCCATGGCCAGGAAGCGGTGCAGTTGCAGCATAAAGCCGAAGAAGCCTTGGCCCGTGGCGTCGCCCATGAGTTCGGCGGTGTACGGATCGAAGAAACGCATCTGTCCGCGCCGCTCGCCCGGTGGCGGGGTGAAGAACACTTTGGCGGCGCTGTCGCTGTCGATGTCGACCGAAAGCATCGCCACTTTATTGCCCGTGGCGGCTTCGATCTTCTCTACCAGTTCAGCAGGCGGCAAAACACCGGCGACCTGTTTCTCGACCTGCAACACCGAAGGGTTCAGGGCGTACAGGATTTCATCCTGAAATGACACCGTCGCCCCGGTGATGCCCATCAGGGCCAGGACCAGTCCGGCGCTGATGCCAAAAAACCAGTGCAACTGGAACAGGGTTTTCTTCAACACGTCGCTCGCCTTGTTCGTTCAAAAATGGTCATCACGGCGCGCATTATGCCGTGGGTTGTCGAGAAACATTCCTTTTACACACAAAAGCCCCGCTCACCTGGATGAACGGGGCTTGGTGTTCATGTTTCCATCAGAAGTGGAAGTTGGTGCTCAGCAAAGCAGTACGGCCCGCCGCCTGGTTGGCGAAGTGAGTCGAGAAGGCCTTGTCGTAGTAGGTTTCGTCGGTCAGGTTTTGCACGTTCAGTTGCAGGTCGACGTTTTTGGTCAGCTTGTAGGCGGCCATCGCATCGTAGCGAACGTAGGAATCAACCATGGTGGTGTTGGCCACACTGCCGAACACGTCGTCGACATAGAACGCGCCGCCGCCGATGGTCAGCTTCGGCGTGACCTGGTAAGTCGTCCACAGGCTGGCGCTGTTCTTCGGGGTGTTCGGCAGCTGGTTGCCGTTGTTGGCTCTGTTTGCCGGCAGGTCGCCACCGTCGATTTGCTCACTGTCCATGTAGGCATAACCGGCGAAGACTTGCCATTTTTCAGTGATCTTGCCAGTGGCCGACAGTTCGATACCTTGAACGCGGGTTTTACCGGCGTTTTCATAGGTATTGGTGTTGACTTGAACGCGTGCGTTTTCTTTCTCGGTGCGGAAGATATCGGCAGTCAGCGACAGGCGATCATTGAGCAGATCCCACTTGGTACCGATTTCGTAATTCTTGGTTGTTTCCGGCTTCAGATCGTTGTTGGTGGTACCGCCGCCCAGAGGGTTGCCGTCCATACCTTCGCCCAAGGTGTTACCAGGTGGTGTGGCCGAGGTCGCATAAGAGGCATAAATGCTGCCGTTTTCAGCAGGCTTGTAAACGACGCCGAACTGTCCCGTGACGAACTCACTGGTATCTTTGTCTTTGGCGGTGGTCACACCGGCTGCGTTGAAGGTTTTGTATTTGGTGTCGAAATGGTCGTAACGCAGGCCCATGTTCACCAGCCATTGTTGCGACAGCTCCAGAGTGTCGAACATGTACAAAGCACGGGTGTTGGCATCGGTGTCCGTGCCGGCATAGTTACGCGAAATTGTACCGTTCCACGGATCGTTCGGGTTCGGGTTGGCTAGCGTGGTGCAGTTGTAAGCGCTGCTTGCGCCGACAATCGCAGGGTTGCAGTTGAAGCTGGAAGCAGGCGCTGTCGTTAGCGGTGTAGTGTCAGTGTTGACGGCGTACGAGGATTTCTCGCCTTCTTCGCGCGTGAACTCGATACCGGTTGCGAAGCTGTTCTTGAACCCTGCGACGTAGAAATCACCAAACAGATCGGTTTGGTTAGTCGTCGTATCGGTATTGCTGACGCGGGTGTTAGCGCGACGCCAGACAGTGCCATTGTTGACGTTGCCCTTGCTGTCATCCGGCTGAGTCAGGATGTAGTCCTGCATGCTGCTGCCATGGCGCAGGGTGTTCTTGACCGTCAGCGCGTCGTTCAGGTCGTGCTCGATGGCGATGGTCGCGGTATCGGTGCGGCCCTTGCGGAAGTCGCGGCCGTCGAGACCGTAGAAGTTGCTGCTGTCGCCGCCGTCGTCTGGTTTGTCCGGGTTGGACTTGGTGCGACCCGCTGCAAGATTGGTCGGGATCGAATACGGGATGCCCGAGTCCGGCGTGTCGTTACTTTCCAGATGGTAGTAGTCAAGGTTGACGCGGGTATCGGTGCCCAGGCCGAAGGCCAGCGACGGCGCGATGCCCCAGCGATCGTAATCGACGCTGTCACGCCCGGCGACGTTGCTCTCGTGGCTCATCAGGTTCAGACGGCCAGCGGCGGTGTCGGTGAACTGGTAGTTGCCGTCCAGGGTGTAGCGCTGGGTCTGATCGGAGCCCCAGGTAAAACCACCGTCGAACGAATCGCCCAGGTGCGCTTTTTTGCTCACCAGGTTGATGCTGCCGCCAGCAGCGCCACGGCCGCCGATGGCCGAGTTCGGGCCTTTGCTGACTTCAATCGATTCGACAGCGAAGATTTCGCGGCTTTGCGAACCGGTATCGCGAACGCCATCGAGGTAAGTGTCGCCCTGGGCATCGAAGCCGCGAATGAAGGGACGGTCGCCCTGCGGGTTACCGCCTTCACCGGCACCAAAGGTGATGCCGGGAACGGTGCGCAGCGCGTCTTGCATGTTCATCGCGCCAGTGTCTTTGAGCACTTGCTGCGGGATGACGGTGACCGAGCGCGGCGTGTCGACCAGCGGCGCGGTGTACTTGGGAGAGGAGGCTTTTTCGACGTTGTACGAGGTCTCGTCCTGAGCTTCGCCGGTAATGGCAGTGGCGCCCAGGGAGATGGTGTTGCTCGGTGCTTTTTCGTCGGTCTTTTCAGCCGCGAAAACCATGTGGCCCGCGGAGCCGGCAGTGATCGCCACGCCAATTGCAGAAGCGAGCAAACGCGGTGAGCTGACTGGTAATTGTGCTTGTTGGCGTGACATTTTAATTCCCCTCCCCAAGGATTTGAGGCGGCGGAATATAGGGTAAACACGTATTCGTATCAATTGCGAAATATTACTATTTGCACTGAATTTACATTCTTTACAATTTAACCTTACGGTTTTTGCCGTTTCGTTCGTCCCCTGGGTTTTACACGGGCAATAAGAATCAATACCATTGGCACCCCTTTGCTCCCAGGTGTCTCTGCCATGCTGCTGCACATCCCCGGCTTGTTCGATAAAGAAGAAGTGCAGCGCATTCGCGAGGCTCTGGAACAGGCTGATTGGGCCGATGGCAAGATCACCGCCGGATATCAGTCGGCCAAGGCCAAGCACAATCTGCAATTGCCTGAAGGTCATCCGCTGGCCAAGGAGATTGGCGCGGCCATGCTGGAGCGGTTGTGGAAAAATCCGCAGTTCATGTCAGCCGCATTGCCCCACAAAGTCTTCCCGCCGTTGCTGAACTGTTACACGGCCGGTGGCAGCTTCGACTTCCACATCGACAACGCCGTCCGTCAGCCCAAGGGCAGCATGGAGCGAGTGCGCACCGATCTGTCGGCCACCCTGTTTTTCAGTGAGCCGCAGGATTACGACGGCGGTGAACTGGAAATCCAGGACACCTACGGCACCCAACAGGTGAAGCTGCCTGCCGGGGATATGGTTTTGTATCCCGGTACCAGTTTGCACAAGGTCAACGCGGTCACCCGAGGGACTCGCTACGCGTCTTTTTTCTGGACCCAAAGCCTGGTGCGTGAGGACAGTCAGCGCGCCCTGTTATTCGAGATGGACGGCGCGATCCGGCAACTGACGCAAGATGTGCCGGATCACCCTTCGCTGATCCGCCTGACCGGCACCTATCACAACCTGTTGCGTCGCTGGGTCGAGGTATGAGTTTTCAATTGCGTCGCGAAGAAATCCTTGACGGCGATACGCTCAAATCTATGCTCGATGAAAGCCCGGCCCGTGCTGCCCAGGCCATTTTAATTGCCGCCCGCGAAGACGTGCTCGATGCCCAGGCGTTGCTCGGGCAGATCCTTCTGGACGGGCAGGGCATCGCTCAGGATCAGCCGCTGGCCGTGCGCTGGTTCGACATCGCCGCCCGTCGCGGGCACTTGATGGCGCGCAACATGCTCGGGCGTTGTCATGAGCATGGGTGGGGGTGTAAGGCCGATGCTTCAATAGCTGCACGGCATTATCAGGTCGCGGCCGACGCTGGGCTGGACTGGGCGATGTACAACCTCGCCAATCTTCTGGCAACCGGGCGCGGCGTCAAGCCTGGCCAGGCACAAGCCGTCGCGTTGTATCGCCGCGCCGCAGAGTTGGGCCACGCCAAATCCATGAACCTGCTGGGCCGTTATCTGGAAGAGGGGGAGCACTGCCCGCAGGATCGACCATCGGCTCGGGAATGGTATCGACGCTCGGCCGAGGGTGGGGATTTTCGTGGTCAGTTCAGCTTTGCCGCCTTACTGGCCGAAGACGGACGAATCGACGAGGCTCTGGAATGGTTGCGCAAGGCACTGGCCGCAGGCAACGTGAGCTTCTTGCGCGTGAGCTTCGAGTCACTGCAGAGTGCCAATGACCCACGCATTTGCGCGATGGCGCAAGCCTATCAACAACGACTTTCGCAGCTGGTTGCACTGTAGCGGCGGGTGTTATTTCTCTTTTCTGTTAATCATGTACGCACTCTGAATAACTTTGTATGAAGGCCTGTGTTGCCTTGTTGAAAGTTTTTAGCGTGGTTTGATTTTAATTTATAAGCGTCGTTAATTGTCTTTAAATTTAATATTTAAAGGCTTGCGGGTTTTTGTCTGTGCGCATTAATGTCGTTTCAACAATATTGAGATGGGTGTTGGGAATGCCCGGTCATTATTGTGATTAATTAATTTTTTATTAGAATCCAAAGAAGACAAGGAGTCTCTGATGGTATCGGGTATAAGTAACAAAGTAGTCGAGGCTGCCACCAGGGCGCCACAGGTGTTTGTGAATGCGTCGTTAGGGCAGGGCGAAGAATACAACCGGGAAACCGGTATTCAATTGACCAAGGAGCAGATCATCAGCCTTAGAAGGTATGAATCCTTGGGGTTGTCGCTTCCTGTACGGCTGCAAGATGTCATTGCCTATTTGAATTATGGCGCTGGTGACCAGGGCAGCGCTGGTCTGACTGCGCCGGACTTCTTGCGCACATTCAGCATAACTTATGACCATGCCAAGCGCTGGTCGCCCTTGCGCGAAAAGATAATGCTGACCGGCACTGACTTGAAGATATTCGCGGGCAGTATTATCAGGACAGGTAATGGAATTGTAGAGGTCTATGAAGACCTGAAAGCATCTAAATATCTTGAAGAGTACAACATCAAAACACCGGAAGAATACCTGAGTCTGAAAAGGCAAATTCCGGGCCTTCCTGATCTGGAGTTATCGGCGGATGACGGACTGGATCTCAGGGCTTATCTCAATGACTTGTTGTCAAAAGTCCGACTGTGTCATCAGAAGGCAGAGCATGTCCGAAAGGAACTCGACAGCTTCGGCACTGATATGCGCGAAAAGGTGCTTCCGGAAATAAAGTTACGGCTGGCACAAGTTTCCAAAAATACTTATCAAGCCGACATTCAAGCATTACAAGGCGAAATTGATGAGCGTGCCAAGGAAATTGATGAGCTTAACAAGCAATACGATCATCTGGTTAAAGAGGCGATCGAGGCTGCTTCAAGTTTTAACATTGGTGGTTTGATCCTTGGTATCTATCAGGGCGTCAAAGCGGAACAAATACGTAAAGAACGTAATAGATTGAAGCAACTGCAACAGACAGAAAATCAGAAAATGGCCAGTAAAAACCAGACGCTGAGTTCCTTGAACAGGGTTCGTGATGACCTGCAGAACCTGAGCTACGTCGCAATCGAAGCCGAGCTGGCAACTCAAAACCTCATGCTGGTGTGGAATGCGCTCAGTGATTACATCGCAGCATCCGTCGGTGAGGTCAACAACATGACCGAGGCGACAACCTTGCGACGATTCAAAAATCAGATTCTCGATGTGATTGCACCTTGGGAAAAGATAAAAATCAGTGCCGATCAGTTGTTGGGTGTATTTGCAGAAGCAGATAAGGAATATGAAAGTAATAATTTGATTTTTCGGAGTATGACAATCATGAATGCACGAACCGGCAAAGTCGTTCAACCCGTTTTCGGCATGGAAGTATTGCGTGCGCATAATTCCGCGGTTCAGCTGACAAATACTTCGGTACAGATGCTCTTCGAACAATTCGATTATCAGCCAGGCACCGTGGGCGTCATGACGGGTCTGGCGACTGCCATTAACAGGTCCACCGTTGATTTGCGCAGCCAGGCTCAGTCAGTGAATATCTATCTGGACCGTGCCGAGAAAAAACTAAAATCCTATAAAGAGGAACTGAGTGATCCAGCCGATGCAGACGAAGTTCGTGAAGATATGGAAGTTGTTTTGAAAGATGTCTATGGGAAGCTATTTACGCAAACTCAAGATTTTAAAGGTACTCACAAAGGACTCGGTGTCTCTTATGATCGCAGTGGCTCCCAGGAATTGGTGATGATACTGGCGAAGGATCGTGAATTTGCTGAGAAGCAAAAGACTAAAGCCAATATGGCACTCGCGGAACTGGGCGAGGAAATGAAAGGTGTCTCCGAAGCCATCGACTTGATTGCAACAGCAGGGATCGAAAAGATTGGCGAAGAAGTTCAACTTTCCGTAGATAGTCTCAAAACTCTAGGTCTGGCACCGCCTCAGGTACAAATCGCTTTGCTGGCGATTGATACGCTAAAGAAACTGATCTCCGGTATTGGCGAAGCGATTTCTTTTCTCAATATGTTGGCTGCTTACAATCGGCTCAAAGAAAGGGTGAGCGAATTGAAGGTGCAAGTGCAGCAATACACCAAGGATATCGCCAGCCTTGATGGGAAGATTGAGTTGCTCGAGGCGCTGGACGAGCTGGATGATGGTCGTTCGAAGTATCTGGTTGAATTCTCAAGGCTGATTGAAGATTTTTCGAAGTTTTCTCTCCAGATGAAACAAGATTCCTCGGTGCCGGTTGAGGAGCGAACGGACATGGCGATCTCCGGGATCTTGAGTTTCAACCAGTACTTGAAGCGCATTTATCAATAATAAAGAGTCGAGGCGGGTGGGCCATACGCCCACTTTCCTCTAAATAATATGAACATACTCGACTACGAATTGACGGTAGGACAACGGTTAGTATTGGATCGATACGCGCGGTTTCTTGGTTCCTTGCATCCGACGTTCCGCAATATACCGGTGGTATTCGAGCAGCGTAGAAAAATCGGCCATCAATTGGCGGTGCTGGCCGGGGATTCGCGTCTGGAAAATGCTCGCTTCAATGAGCGATATCTGCAGGGTCTCTGGGGGGGCGCTGAAGAGGTGCGACTTCTGGGCAGCGGGTATGTGGAAGACCTTGCAGTATTCACCCGTGAATCATTGGAGATAGCCCGGCAAACTTCCCGGAATGAACCCATAGGCCTGGTGGATTTCAGGCGCTTCAGTCTCTCCAGATCGCCGATCTGGCAATTGTTTCCACCCACGAACGTCCCGGACTTGATTCATGAGTTGGCGCTTCGATTTTATCGATTGAGAGCTGCGATACGACAGTTCAAGTACACGGTTGTGGAAGTGTATGACGAGTCCTTTGGACTCAAATTAGTGTTTTCACGTGCAATGGACCATCGCAGCTGCCAGTGCCATGTAACGCCCACTGTTGTACAGGAGTTGTTCCGCCAACCTGAGACCGCTCCGGTCTGGGACATCGATTATTCCAGTTCGAATGCGTCGCTGCGAGCAGCCGAATACAAGTTCGATGTAGCAGCCCTGTTCAGTGCATTTTCCTCTGTGAGCTCGCGGATGGGGCTGTTCCTTGAAGTGCTTTATCAGCGTGCTGATGGAGTCATCAACAAACTCTTGCAGGCAAAGAGTGCCTCCAGGCTTGGCGAATTGAATTTCAAGCTGGCCTCCATTACCGAGGGAGGAACGGAATGCCTGGCGATGATCAGCGAGTTGGAGATTTGGCTGCGCAAATAAAAAAGGCCCATGTACGCATGGGCCTTTTTTTTGGAGCGGTGTCGGTTACACGTAGAACGACTTCAGCGGCGGGAAGCCATTGAACTCAACGGCGCTGTAGCTGGTGGTGTACGCACCGGTGGACAGCCAGTACAGGCGATCACCAATGGCCAGGTTCAGCGGCAGGCCATACTTGTAGTTCTCGTACATGATGTCGGCGCTATCGCACGTCGGGCCGGCGATGACAACTTCTTCCATCTCGCCTTTCTTCTCGGTCCAGATCGGGAACTTGATGGCTTCGTCCATGGTTTCGATCAGGCCGGAGAACTTGCCCACATCCGTGTATACCCAGCGCTCAACGGCGGTACGGGATTTACGCGCGACCAGCACCACTTCGCTGACCAGGATGCCGGCGTTGGCAATCAACGAACGGCCCGGCTCGAGGATGATTTCCGGCAGGTCGTCGCCGAAGTCTTCCTTGAGGAAACGGATGATTTCCTCGGCGTAGGTTTCCAGGCTGTTGGTGCGGGTGATGTAGTTGGCCGGGAAGCCGCCGCCCATGTTGATCAGTTTCAGCTCGATGCCGTCTTCTTCTTTCAGACGCTCGAAAATCACTTTGACTTTGGCGATCGCCGCGTCCCAGACGCTGATGTCGCGCTGTTGCGAGCCCACGTGGAACGAGATGCCGTAAGGCACCAGGCCCAGGTCGCGAGCGAGGATCAGCAGGTCCATGGCCATGTCGGTCTGGCAGCCGAATTTACGCGACAACGGCCAGTCAGCGGTGGTCGAGCCTTCGGTCAGGATGCGCACGTAGACTTTCGAGCCCGGTGCAGCCTTGGCGATGTTGCGCAGGTCGGCTTCGGAATCGGTGGCATACAGGCGCACGCCCTTCTCGTAGAAGTAGCGGATGTCCTTGGATTTCTTGATGGTGTTGCCGTAGCTGATCTGGTCGGCGCTTACGCCACGGCTCAGCACTTTGTCCAGCTCATAGATCGAGGCGATGTCGAAGCTCGAACCTTTCTCTTTGAGCAGGTCGATGATTTCCACGGCCGGGTTGGCCTTGACCGCGTAGTAGACCTTGGCGAATTCGAAACCGGCGCGCAGGTCGTCATAGGCCTGGCTGATCATCGCAGTGTCGATCACCACGAACGGGGTTTCTTGCTTGTCGGCGAACGCCTTCATTTTCTGAAAGGTTTCGCGCGCGAAATAGTCTTCGACCTGGATCGACATACCTGGGAGCTCCTACTGGCAAACGTTAGTAATCAATGGGTGCAAATGAACGTCCTCCGTATCCCCACTTTGGTTCGCCTACTTCCCAAGGCATGTCGCCGAAAGCAAAAAGGCCATGGGAAGCGCTGCGTTCCCTTGGCCTTGCTGTCTCGTCGTCAGTACTTGAGCCGGATGGATCGTTTCCAGCATGGACGTTCGGCGCGAACTTTAGGGCGTGAGGGGCTTGAGATCAACAAAAAATGTCGCGTTTTTGCACGCTTCCGTCGTGCGGTCCCTAATAGCTACTGATGTAACCGACCTGTGTGACGGTGTGATGTTCCCCGGACGGAGATGTTTGGAGGGATTTGTGTTGCCTTTGTGGCGAGGGAGCAAGCTCCCTCGCCACAGGGTCAGGTCAGGAGACGGCAGTCTCGGCTGGCGAAACGATACTGGTCTTGCCGCCTCGGGACTTGCCTGAACTCAGATACTCGGCAATCGATTCCTGAGTCACTTCCCCCAAGAACACCCGCTCCGCATCCATCACCGGCAACCACGAGCGATTGAACTCGTACATGCGCGACAACAGGATGCGCAAATGCTCGTCGTATGCCGCGGTGGCGTTGAACTCGCGCAGGTATTGGCCGCAAGTACCGGTCTGACGATGAAGGTCGCGACGTCGCACATAACCTTGCGCCTTGTTCTCACCGTCGGTGACCACCACATAACGCCGGTCATGCTCGTCCATCAACTCCAGCGCATCAGCCACGGGTGTTTCCGGACTGACGGACGGCGCGTTGTCCGCCGCGTCTTCGGCTTTCACCAGCAGCAGACGCTTGAGGGTACTGTCCTGACCGACGAAGTTGCTGACAAATTCATCCGCCGGGTGGGCGAGCAGGGTGTCCGGGTGATCAATCTGCAAGAGTTTGCCGGCACGGAAAATCGCGATCTTGTCGCCGAGCTTGATCGCTTCGTCGATGTCATGGCTGACCATGATCACGGTCTTGTTCAGCGCCCGTTGCATTTCGAAGAACTCGTTCTGAATCATCTCGCGGTTGATCGGGTCGACCGCGCCGAACGGTTCATCCATCAACAGCAATGGCGCATCTGCCGCCAACGCCCGAATCACGCCGATCCGCTGCTGCTGGCCTCCGGACAATTCGCGCGGATAACGATGCAGATATTGCTTGGGTTCGAGCTTGATCATGCTCATCAATTCGCGCGCGCGGTCGTGGCATTTCTGTTTGTCCCAACCCAGCAGGCGCGGAACCACGGTGATGTTTTCTTCGATGGTCATGTTCGGGAACAGACCGATCTGCTGGATCACATAACCGATGTTGCGGCGCAGCGTTACTTCGTCGAGGCCGGTGGTGTCTTCGCCGTTGATCAGGATCTTGCCTGAGGTGGGTTTGATCAGGCGGTTGATCATTTTCAACGTGGTGCTTTTGCCGCAACCCGATGGCCCGAGGAACACACAGATTTCGCCTTCATTGACGGTCAGGCTTACCGAATCCACGGCTTTGACGTCTTTGCCGTTGCTTTGGAAGGTCTTGCTGAGGTTTTGAAGTTCGATCATTTGAGTAATCCTTTTGGAGTCAGCGAACGTTGCAGCCATTGCAAAAGCAGGTCGGCGAAGATGGCCAGCAGGCTGACCAATACGGCACCGACGATCAGCATCGACATGTCGCTGCGGCTGATGGAAGCGAGGATAAGTACACCGAGGCCACCGGCACCGATGGTCGCGGCGATGGTCATGACACCGATGTTCATCACCACCGCGGTGCGCACACCGGCGAGGATCACCGGCACGGCGATGGGCAATTCGACCATGCGCAGGCGCTGGCCGAAGGTCATGCCGATCCCGCGCGCGGCTTCGCGAATGCCCGGTTCGACGCCGGTCAGGGCGAGGTAGGTGTTACGCATGATCGGCAGTAGCGAGTAGAGGAATACCGCGGTAATCGCCGGCATCGGGCCGAGACCCTGGCCGAACTTGGAATAGAACGGCAGCAGCAAACCGAACAGCGCAATCGACGGCACGGTCAGCAGAACCGTGGCGCTGGCCTGCAAGGGGCCAGCGAAGGTCGGGAAGCGTGTCATCAGGATGCCCAGCGGCACACCGACCACAATCGCCAGCGTCACCGCGATGCCAACCAGGGTGATGTGCTGCCAGGTCAGGTGCATGACCTGCTGCCAGTCGAGGTGGGAAAAGGCGTTGAGAAATTCCATGGCTTTTCCTCCTTATTTGATTGGATGCTGGCGCAGGAAATCTGCGGCCACGGACGAAGGGCTTTCATGGTCGACATCGACCCGCGCGTTGAGCTGGCGCATGGTCTCGTCGTCGAACAGTTCGGCCAGTGGCTTGAGCTGTTCCGCCAATTGCGGGTGCGCATCGAGATAGGCCTGACGCACCACGGGAGCGGCGGTGTAGTCCGGGAAGTAGTGCTTGTCGTCTTCCAGCAACTTCAACTTGAAGGCATTGAGACGACCGTCAGTGGTGTAGACCAGGCCCGCAAACACCTGACCATTGCGCAGCGCGGTGTAGACCAGCCCGGCGTCCATCTGGCGAATGTTTTTGCGAGTCAGGTTCATGTCGTAGAGCTTGACCATGCCATCGAGACCGTCCGAGCGGTTGGCGAACTCAGTGTCCAAAGCCACCAGGTGATTGGTTTCGCCTTCGCTGCGCAGCACATCGTTCAACTGGCTGATGTTGTTGATCTGCGGGTATTCGTCGGCGACGTTTTTCGGCAGGGCGAGGGCGTAGGTGTTGCTGAATTTCGACGGTGTGAGCCAGACCAGGCCTTTTTTCGCGTCGAGTTCTTTCACCCGGGCGTAGGATTGTTCGCTGTCGAGTTTTTCCGTCACATGGTTGTAGGCCACCAGCGACACGCCGGTGTACTCCCAGAGCATGTCCAGTTGGCCGCTTTCGTGGGCACTGCGGGCCAGGTTGCTGCCGAGGCCGCCGGTCACTTGGGCGTCGTAGCCCTTGGCGCGCAGATATTGGGAAGTGATTTCCGCCAGCAGCGTTTGTTCGGTGAACACCCGGGCGCCGATGCGGATCACCGGTTTTTCGGCGGCTTGGGCAAATCCTGCAAATAACAGGACGCAGCCCAGTAAAAAGCTTGATGTCTTCATGAGTATTCCTTTGCCGAGGCTTAAGACGGGCGCAAGCCGCGTTCGAGCCAGAGGCGGCTGGCGAGTGTCACCAGGCCGTCCAGCAACAAGGCCAGCAGCGCCGTGCAGGCCGCGCCGAGCAGTAGTTGCGGCTGATTGTTCAGGGCGATGCCGGGGAAAATCAGGCTGCCGAGGCTATTGGCGCCGATCAGGAACGCCAGTGGTGCCGTGCCGACGTTGATCGCCAGTGCCACGCGCACGCCACCGATGATGATCGGCACGGCGTTGGGCAATTCGACTTTCCACAGCACTTGGCGCGGGGTCATACCGATGCCGACGGCGGCTTCCTTGAGTGAACCCTGAACATTTTTCAGGCCCTCATAGGTGTTGCGCACAATCGGCAACAAAGAGGCGAGGAACAGGGCGAAGATCGCCGGGCCGCTACCAATGCCGAGGATGCCCAGGGCGATGGCCAGCACGGCCAGCGGCGGAATGGTGTTGCCGATGTTGAAGATCTGCATGAAGCGTTCGGCGCGGTCGACCCGGACCGGGCGGCTGAGGAAGATGCCGGCGGGTATGCCCACGACAAGGGCGGCCAGCATGGAAGCGAGGACGAGAATCAGATGAGCTTGCAGGTAAAACAACAAATCGTCGCGGTAGTGTTCGATCGTGTTGATGCCGATCCAGTGGATCAGCAGGGCCAGGAGGGCGATTACCAGCGCGCCTCCTATCAGCCCTTTGCCATAGCGAATAGCCACAGGCGGACTCCTTTTTTCTTTGTCGGCGAACGCAGTCCCGTGTGGCATGCCATGCCTGGCTGCCGGAAAAAACGTTCGCGAGAAGCAGCTCGTCAAATGCCGGCAAAGCGGCATGAAATCGAGCCATGAGCACAGCCTCGTCAGGCTGAAATGCGGGTGTTTCAGGCCCCCGACGAGTGGTCGTTACGGGGGAGTGGACGTCTCCGTGCTTTAAAAGGTTCCCATCTGAAGCAGCATTTGGCCACCCCTGATGTGCTCAACGGTTCGGTTATTGAATCAACTTGGGCTATAATCTGCGCCCTTTTTTGAATCACCTGCCAGGCGATTTCCCATGACCAAACAGGCCGCCGAAGTCGCGAAACGCCGCACTTTCGCCATTATTTCCCACCCCGATGCCGGTAAGACCACCATCACCGAGAAGCTCTTGCTGATGGGCAAGGCGATTGCGGTAGCCGGCACGGTGAAATCTCGTAAATCCGACCGCCATGCCACCTCCGACTGGATGGAAATGGAAAAGCAGCGTGGTATTTCCATTACCACGTCGGTCATGCAGTTCCCGTATCGCGAGCACATGATCAACCTGCTCGACACCCCGGGCCACGAAGACTTCTCCGAAGATACCTACCGCACCCTGACGGCGGTGGACTCGGCCTTGATGGTTCTCGACGGCGGTAAAGGTGTTGAACCACGGACTATCGCCCTGATGGACGTCTGCCGTCTGCGTGACACGCCGATCGTCAGCTTCATCAACAAACTCGACCGTGACATCCGCGACCCGATCGAACTGCTCGACGAAATCGAAGCGGTCCTGAAGATCAAGGCGGCGCCGATCACCTGGCCGATCGGTTGCTACCGAGATTTCAAAGGCGTGTATCACCTCGCCGACGACTACATCATCGTGTACACCGCCGGTCACGGCCACGAGCGCACCGAAACCAAAATCATCGAAAAGCTCGATTCCGACGAAGCCCGCGCCCACCTGGGTGACGAGTACGAGCGCTTCATCGAGCAGCTGGAACTGGTGCAGGGTGCCTGCCACGAATTCAACCAGCAGGAGTTCCTCGACGGTCAGTTGACCCCGGTGTTCTTCGGTACCGCGCTGGGCAACTTCGGTGTCGATCACGTACTCGACGCCGTGGTTGATTGGGCACCGCGCCCTTTGGCACGTGTGGCCAACGAACGTACCGTAGAGCCGGTGGAAGAGAAGTTCTCGGGCTTCATCTTCAAGATCCAGGCGAACATGGACCCGAAACACCGCGACCGCATCGCCTTCATGCGGATCTGCTCCGGCAAGTACGAAAAAGGCATGAAGATGCGCCACGTGCGCACCGGCAAGGACGTGCGGATCGGCGACGCGCTGACCTTCTTCTCCTCTGAGCGTGAGCAACTGGAAGAAGCGTTTGCCGGCGACATCATTGGTTTGCACAACCACGGCACCATCCAGATCGGCGACACCTTCAGCGAAGGCGAAGTCCTGGGCTTTACTGGTATCCCGCACTTCGCCCCGGAACTGTTCCGTCGCGTACGCCTGCGTGATCCGCTGAAATCCAAGCAATTGCGCCAGGGTCTGCAACAACTGGCCGAAGAAGGCGCGACCCAGGTGTTCTTCCCGGAACGCAGCAACGACATCATCCTCGGCGCCGTCGGTGTGCTGCAGTTCGATGTGGTCGCCAGCCGCCTGAAAGAGGAATACAAGGTCGAGTGCTCCTACGAGCCGATCACCGTGTACTCCGCGCGCTGGATCGAATGCGACGACAAGAAGAAGCTCGAGGAATTCTCCAACAAGGCGGTGGAAAACCTGGCACTGGACGGCGGCGGTCACCTGACCTACCTCGCACCTACGCGGGTCAACCTGGCGCTGATGGAAGAGCGCTGGCCGGACGTGAAATTCCGTGCGACGCGTGAGCATCACTAAGCGCTAGCATTCAGGTAAAAGAAAAAGCGAAGCTTCTGGGCTTCGCTTTTTTTTTGATCTTTTCGGCATAACGGTTATTCAAAACCAGTCTCTACATCCATTGCATTTCCCTCCCATCATTAACGTCCTATCTGGAGAACCCTGCTGATCGGAACTAGATTTCATTCAGCGCCAGACAGGCACTCCTCGACAGGATGGATTCGGCCATGAACAGATTGCTCCGCGTTTTATTGATGATGAAGGTGTTGGTGATGTTGGCGCTCGGCAGCTCGGCGGTCTGGGCTGAGTGTGAGCAACATGAGACTCAGGCTTCCAGCGCGCAGGCGGGGCAGGGTGATCTGATGATCGCCAGGTCCGAGTCGGAACCGGGCGACAAAGGGCAGGGAGGAATTGCCGGTGATGATGACTCGACCACCGATGACCCTGATTCTGATGACTCCGACGAAGGCGATAGCCAGACGTAAATCACAGACAAAAGAAAACCCCTTTTACTAGATGTAGAAGGGGTTTTCAGTCAAATCAATTCCTGTGGCAGCTAGCCTGCTAGCGATGCATTTTTGTCATTCCATACACATCTTGGATGACAGACCGCTATCGCCAGCAGGCTGGCTCCTGCCGTTTTTTACGCCGCGCCATCCAAGAACTGTTCGGCGTAGTGGCATGCCACCTGGCGGCTGTCGAGCAGGCGCAGGGCCGGCTCTTCGGTGCTGCAACGCTCGGTGGCGTACGGGCAGCGTTTGTGGAATGCGCAGCCGGACGGCGGGTTCAGCGGGTTGGGTAGTTCACCGACGATCTTGATTTTCGGCTTGTCCGGATCCGGGTGGATGGTCGGAGTCGCCGACAACAACGCCTGAGTGTACGGATGCAGAGGACGGGTGTAGATGTCCTCTTTCGGGCCCATTTCCACTGGACGTCCGAGGTACATCACCATCACGTGGTCGGCGACGTGGCGCACTACCGCCAGGTTGTGGGAGATGAACACGTAGGCGGTATTGAACTCTTGCTGAAGGTCCATGAACAGGTTCAGCACCTGCGCCTGGATCGACACGTCCAGCGCCGAGGTCGGTTCGTCCGCCACCAGCACTTTCGGTTGCAGCATCATTGCCCGGGCCAGGGCGATCCGCTGGCGCTGACCGCCGGAGAACATATGCGGATAGCGCTGGTAATGCTCAGGACGCAAACCCACCTGCTTCATCATTGCCTGGACTTTCTCGCGGCGTTCCGAGGCGGACAGGTTGGTGTTGATCAGCAACGGCTCGGCCAACTGATCACCGACTTTCTGCCGAGGGTTCAGCGAGGCGTACGGGCTCTGGAACACCATCTGCACGTCTTTGCGCAGTTGCTTGCGCTGGGCCTTGTCGGCGCCGGCAACTTCCTGGCCGGCGATTTTCAAGGAGCCAGAAGAAGGTTCTTCGATCAGGGTCAGGGCGCGGGCCAGGGTGGATTTTCCGCAACCGGATTCGCCTACAACAGCGAGGGTCTTGCCGGCTTCCAGTTCGAACGACACGCCGTTGAGGGCGCGCACGGTGGCGTGACCCTTGAACATGCCACGGGACACTTCATAGTGACGGGTCAGGTCGCGGGCGGTAAGAACGACGGCCATTACGCCACCTCCTGGTTCAGCGGGTAGAAGCAGCGGGCGAGGCTGTTGCTTTTCGGGTCAAGGGCCGGACGCTGGGTGCGGCAGTTTTCCTGTACGTACGGGCAGCGCGGCGACAGCAGGCAACCCTGCGGGCGGTCGTAGCGACCGGGCACGATGCCCGGCAGGGTCGACAGGCGCGAGGCGCCCAGGCTGTGTTCCGGAATCGCCTTGAGCAGCGCTTCGCTGTACGGGTGCGCCGGAATGTCGAACAGTTGCGGCACCTGACCGACTTCGACCGCCTGGCCGGCGTACATCACGCACACGCGCTGGGCGGTTTCGGCGACGACCGCGAGGTCGTGGGTGATCAGCACCAGGCCCATGTTCTGCTCTTTCTGCAATGCCAGCAGCAGGTCCATGATCTGCGCCTGGATCGTTACGTCGAGGGCCGTGGTCGGTTCGTCGGCGATCAGCAGTTTCGGCTCGCCGGCAATCGCCATGGCGATCGCGACACGCTGGCTCATACCGCCGGACAGTTGATGCGGGTAGGCGTCCATGCGGCTGGCCGCGCCCGGGATTTCAACTTTTTCCAGCAATTCGATGGCGCGTTTGCGCGCAGCCTTGCCGGACATTTTCAGGTGCAGGCGCAGCACTTCTTCGATCTGGAAACCGACGGTGTAGCTCGGGTTGAGCGCGGTCATCGGGTCCTGGAAGACCATCGACAGGTCTTTGCCGACGATCTGCCGACGCTGACGGTTGCTGAGCTTGAGCATGTCCTTGCCGTCAAAGCTGAGCGCGTCGGCGGTGACGATGCCGGGATGCTCGATCAGGCCCATCAGCGCCATCATGGTCACGGATTTACCCGAACCCGACTCGCCAACGATGGCCAGCACTTCGCCTTTGTCGACTTTCAGGTCGAGGCCGTCGACCACGGGCGTGGCGTTCTTGTCGCCGAAGCGAACGTTGAGATTCTTGATTTCTAACAGTGACATTGGAATCTCCTCAGGCGGCGTTCTTGAGTTTCGGGTCCAGCGCGTCGCGCAGGCCGTCACCCATCAAGTTGATTGCCAGCACGCTGAGCAAAATGGTCAAACCAGGCAGACTGACTACCCACCAGGCGCGTTCGATATAGTCGCGGGCCGAGGCCAGCATGGTGCCCCACTCAGGGGTTGGCGGTTGTACGCCAAGGCCGAGGAAGCCCAGTGCGGCTGCATCGAGAATCGCCGAGGAGAAGCTCAGGGTCGCCTGAACGATCAGTGGTGCCATGCAGTTAGGCAACACGGTCACGAACATCAGGCGTGGCAGGCCGGCACCGGCCAGGCGCGCGGCGGTCACGTAGTCGCGGTTCAGCTCGCCCATCACCGCGGCGCGGGTCAGACGAACGTAGGACGGCAGGGACACCACGGCGATGGCGATCACGGTGTTGATCAGGCCAGGGCCGAGGATGGCGACGATCGCCACGGCCAGCAGCAGGGACGGCAGGGCCAGCATGATGTCCATCAGACGCATGATGGTCGGGCCGAGCACGCGCGGGAAGAACCCGGCGAACAGACCCAGCAAAATCCCCGGGATCAGCGACATCACCACCGACGACAAACCGATCAGCAACGACAGGCGCGAACCCTGGATCAGGCGCGACAGCAAGTCACGACCCAGTTCATCGGTACCGAGCAGAAACTGCATCTGCCCACCTTCCAGCCAGGCTGGCGGGGTCAGCAAGAAGTCGCGGTATTGCTCGCTCGGGTCATGGGGTGCGACCCACGGGGCGAAAATGGCGCAGAAAATCACCAGCAGCATGAACAACAGGCCGGCGACGGCGCCCTTGTTCTTGGAGAATGCTTGCCAGAATTCCTTGTACGGCGACGGGTACAGCAGGCTTTGATCCACGGCGGACGCGGCGGTGGCTACTGAGGATGTTGGAGTGCTCATGGGTATTGACCTCAGCGCTGATGACGGATGCGTGGGTTGGCAAAGCCGTAGAGGATGTCCACTACGAAGTTGACCAGAATCACCAGGCAGGCGATTAACAGGATGCCGTTTTGCACAACCGGGTAGTCCCGGGCGCCAATGGCTTCGATCAGCCATTTGCCGATGCCCGGCCAGGAGAAGATGGTTTCGGTCAGGACCGCACCGGCCAGCAGGGTGCCGACTTGCAGACCCACAACGGTGAGCACCGGAATCAGCGCGTTACGCAGACCGTGCACGAACACTACGCGCGACGGCGACAGGCCTTTGGCGCGTGCCGTACGGATGTAATCCTCACGCAGCACCTCAAGCATCGACGAACGGGTCATCCGCGCGATCACCGCAAGCGGAATGGTACCGAGCACAATGGCCGGCAGGATCAAGTGATGCAGGGCATCGACAAACGCGCCGACGTCATCGGCCAGCAGCGTATCGATCAGCATGAAACCGGTGCGCGGCTCGATGTCGTAGAGCAGGTCGATCCGCCCGGATACCGGGGTCCAGCCCAGGGACACCGAGAAGAACATGATCAGGATCAGGCCCCACCAGAAGATCGGCATCGAGTATCCCGCGAGGGAGACACCCATTACCCCATGGTCGAACAGGGATCCTCGCTTGAGTGCTGCGATCACCCCGGCCAGAAGGCCCAGGATGCCGGCGAACAACAGCGCGGCCATGGACAGTTCCAGGGTCGCGGGGAAGAGGGAAGTGAACTCGCTCCAGACGCTTTCACGGGTACGCAGGGATTCCCCGAGATCGCCGTGGGCCAGTTTGCCGATGTAATCCAGGTACTGGGCATACAGGGGTTTGTTCAGACCTAGGCGTTCCATTGCCTGAGCGTGCATTTCAGGGTCAACCCTGCGTTCTCCCATCATGACTTCCACGGGGTCGCCTGGGATCATGCGAATCAACGCGAAAGTCAGCAAGGTGATGCCGAAGAACGTCGGGATCAGTAACCCCAGTCGGCGGGCAATAAAACTAAACATCGTGTGTTGTACCTCATCAGCCGGTTAGGCGTGCCCGGCATGCCTGGGTTCAGGAATGCCGGGAGTTTTCTTATTACTTCACCTGGGTGGTGGCGAAGTTATTAGTGGTGAGGGGGCTAATGTGATAGCCCTCTACGTTGTTGCGCATTGCTGTGAACATTCTAGTGTGTGCCATGCTGATCCACGGCTGGTCCTGATTAAAAATAACCTGAGCCTGCTCGTAGAGCGCTGCCCGTTCGGCCGGATCGGTCTTTTCGCGAGCCTGGTCGATCAGCGTCTGGAACTTGTCATTGCACCAGCGCGCGTAGTTTTCGCCGTTCTTCGCCGCTTCGCAACTGAGCATAGGCGTCAGGAAGTTATCCGGGTCGCCGTTATCGCCCGCCCATCCAGCGGAAACCATATCGTGCTCGCCGTTTTTAGCGCGTTTGAGCATTTCACCCCATTCCATCACGCGGATGTCGATCTTGATCCCGACCTTGGCCAGGTCAGCCTGCATCATCTGCGCGCCGAGCATCGGATTAGGGTTGGTCGGACCGCCACCATTGCGGGTGAACAGGGTGAAAGTGGTGCCTTCCGGTACGCCGGCTTCCTTGAGCAGGGCTCGGGCCTTGTCCAGGTCGCGAGGCGGGTTCTTCAGGCTGTGGTTATAGCCGAGCAGGGTATCCGGATACGGGTTGACCGCTACGGTCGCATTACCTTTGCCGAACAGTGCGTTGACGTAGGCTTCCTTGTCGAAGGCGATGTCGATAGCTTTGCGCACCCGCACATCACTCATGTACTTGTGCGTGGTGTTCATGGCGACGTACGAAACGGTCATCGCGTTCAGTTCATCGACTTTCAGGTTCGGGTCTTTCTTGATGCTCGGGATGTCATCCGGTTTTGGATAGAGCGCGACCTGGCACTCGTTGGCCTTGAGTTTTTGCAGGCGCACGTTGTTGTCGGTGCCGATGGCCAGGATCAGCGCCTCGGCCGGTGGCTTGCCACGGAAGTAGTCCGGGTTGGCCTTGAAGCGAACCTGGGCGTCCTTGTTGTAGCGGTGGAAGACGAACGGTCCGGTGCCGACCGGCTTGTTGTTCAGGTCGGCAGCCTTGTTGGCCTTGAGCAACTGATCGGCGTACTCGGCGGAGTAGATCGAGGAGAAGGCCATGGCGATGTCGGCCAGGAACGGCGCTTCGCGGCGGGTCAGGGTGAACTTGACCGTATTGTCGTCGACTTTCTCGACGCTTTTCAGCAGCTCCTTGAAGCCCATGCTTTCAAAGTACGGGAAACCCACGCTCGACAGTTTGTGCCATGGGTGATTCGGGTCCAGCTGGCGCTGGAAACTCCAGACCACGTCGTCGGCATTCATGTCGCGCGTCGGTTTGAAGTATTCGGTGGTGTGAAACTTCACGCCTTTGCGCAGGTGGAACGTGTAGCTCAGACCGTCCTCGCTGATGTCCCAGGAGTCGGCCAGGGCCGGAATCACATCAGTGGTACCAGGCTTGAAGTCCGCCAGCCGATTGAAGATGGTTTCAGCCACGGCATCGGCGGTGACCGCCGTCGTGTACTGGACCATGTCGAAGCCTTCCGGGCTGGCTTCGGTGCAGACCACCAGCGGTTTGGCCGATACGCCCACCGCGACACTCAGCAACGCGGCCGCGATGGCCGCACGTAGGGGAAGCATTTTCATCAAGAACCCTCTGCAATCGGTTAGTCGGACAAATCCGAGCGGCCGATTCATCGCTGAATCGGCCGCTCGGCTGGTTTTTACAGAATGTTGAACGGGATGGTGGTCACGAGACGGAACTCGTTGATGCTGCCGTCAGACTGGAATTCGCTGGCGCGGTGAGTGGTGTAGGTCGCGCGAACAGTGGTGGCCTTGAGTGGGCCGCTCTGCACCGCGTAACTGGCACCGATACCGTATTCGTAATGGTGTTCGCCGTCCTGTTTCTGGACGCCGTCGTAGCCTTTGCCCTCTACGCCTTTGTTGCCGGTGTAGTGAGTCCCGTCGATGTCCCAGCCGCGAGCCTGATAGATGTTGAACTTCAGGCCTGGCACGCCGTATTCGGCCATGTTCAGACCATAGGCAACCTGGAACGATTTTTCGTTAGGGCCGTTGAAGTCCGACAGCAGGGAGTTGGCCAGGTAGATGCCATTGGTTTCGTGCAGGTAGTCGAAGTACTCGTTACCGTTCACTTCCTGATACGAGAAGGTCAGGCTGTGAGCCTGGTGGGTCAGGCCGAACGACAAGGAGTAGGTGTCGTTGTCGATGTCGCCCATCAGCGCCTTACCTTCGTCCTGGGTTTTGTAGTAGTTCAGGCCGGTGGTCAGGCTCAGTACCTGGCTGTCGCCCAGCACGTGGGAGGCGCCGAAGTAGTACTGGTTCCAGAAGTCTTCAGCCTGGGTCGCCCACAGGCTGGTGGTCAAACTGGAGAACGGCGTGTAGGTGATGCCGCCGGTGTAAATGTGATCGGACTCGACGCTACGATCGCCGTATTCGGAGCGGAATTTTTGCTGACTTTGTTCCATACGTGGGGATACGCGGTCAAAAGTCGCGAAATCGAAGGTCAGGTTTTCCAGCTCCGCGACGTTCAGGCTTACACCCTGGAAACTCGAAGGCAGGGCACGGTTGCCGATGGTGTCGACTTGCGGGCTGCTGTAGCTCTGGCGACCGGCAGTCAGGGTGGAGTTGGAGACGCGCGCCTTGAGGTTGGCCACGCCCAGTTTGCTCCACTGATCCACCGCGTCACCATTGGAGTGGGCCAGGGTACGGTTGCCGCCACCCTTGATATCTTCACGGCTGCGATCCAAGGCAATCGCGTTGTACGCGGCGACTTCAGTGTTAAAACCTACAGCGCCTTGGGTGAAGCCCGAGGTGTAGTTCAGGATGGTGCCCTGAACCCAGTTGATACGGCGCGTGCCGGTCAATTCTTCGCCATGGCGCTCGTAACTGAAGGTGTCGCCGCGCTGTTTGTCTTCATTGGCGTACCAGTTACGGGTCGTGCCGCTGATGGACTGGCCTTCGACAAAACCGGTGGCTTCGCTCTGGGCGCTTTTTTCTTTAACAGTAACCGGGGTGAACGCCTGGCTCTGGGTTTGCGCGTAAGCCGTGGCGGTTACGCTGCTGATGGCCAAGGCCAATAATGCGGTGCTGCTCAGTTTCATGGGTGAAGCTCCTTACTTTCTTTTTTTATACCGGTCTTTTTTTGGTGATCCGGCTATTGGTTTGGAACTCTTGCACGCATCGCAAACGTTTGCTCTTCGCCGATTGGGCGAATTACGGCAATACGCTTGCGTGAGGGCGCAATGCGCCCCCAGCGTTTAGCTACACGGTTTTATTTTTCGATGCTGACGCCCGAGAACACGTTGCGACCGAATGGGCTGACTTTGAACCCTTCGATTTTGGCGCTCAACGGCTGGTTGACCGTCGAGTGGGCGACTGGCGTGATCGGTACCTGTTGCTTGAGGTACTGCTGCGCCTGCTTGTACAACTCGGTGCGTTGCTCGCGGTCGGTGACGACCTTGGCCTGCTTGATCAGCTTGTCGTAAGCCGGATCACACCACATGGAATAGTTGTTGCCGCCAATGGCGTCGCAGCTGTACAGGGTGCCGAGCCAGTTGTCCGGATCACCATTGTCGCCGGTCCAGCCAATCAGGCTGATGTCGTGCTCGCCATTCTTGGTGCGCTTGATGTACTCGCCCCATTCGTAGCTGACAATCTTGACCTTGAGCCCGATCTTCGCCCAGTCAGCCTGGAGCATCTCGGCCATCAACTTGGCGTTCGGGTTGTACGGACGTTGCACGGGCATGGCCCACAGGGTGATTTCGGTGCCTTCCTTTACGCCGGCAGCCTTGAGCAATTCCTTGGCTTTTTCCGGGTTGTAGGCGGCATCCTTGATGCTCTCGTCGTAGGACCACTGGGTCGGTGGCATGGCGTTGACCGCCAATTGTCCCGCGCCCTGGTAAACGGCGTTGAGAATGCCTTGCTTGTTCACCGCCATGTCCAGCGCCTGACGCACTTCGAGCTGGTCGAACGGTTTGTGGCGCACGTTGTAGGCGATGTAGCCGAGGTTGAAGCCAGGCTTCTCGATCAGTTTCAGCGCCGGGTCATTCTTCAGTGCGGTGACGTCGGCAGGACGGGGGTGCAGGGTGATCTGGCACTCGTTGGCCTTGAGCTTCTGCACGCGCACCGATGCGTCGGTGTTGATGGCGAAGATCAGGTTGTCCAGCTTGACCCGCTCAGGGGCCCAGTACTGCTTGTTGCCGGTGTAACGGATGTTCGAGTCTTTCTGGTAACTCTTGAATACGAACGGCCCGGTGCCGATCGGCTTCTGGTTGATGTCGCTCGGCTTGCCTTCAGCCATCAGCTTGTCGGCGTACTCGGCGGAGAGAATGGCGGCGAAGCTCATGGCGATGTTCTGGATGAACGCGGCGTCGACGCTGTTGAGCGTCATGACCACGGTCAGCGGCCCGGTCTTTTCGACCTTGGCGATGTTCTTGTTCAGGCTCATCCCGTTGAAGTACGGGAATTCGGTGGGGTAAGCCTTACGGAACGGTTGTTGCGGATCGAGCATGCGGTTGAACGTGAACAGCACGTCATCGGCGTTGAAATCGCGCGTCGGCGTGAAGTATTTGGTCGTGTGAAATTTCACGCCCGGGCGCAGGTGGAAGGTGTACTTGAGACCGTCCTCGGAAATATCCCAGCTCGTGGCCAGGCCCGGTACGACGTTGGTCGCGCCTTTTTCAAACTCCGCCAGGCGGTTGTACAGCGGCTCGGCGGCGTCGTTATCGGTCGCGGTCGTGTACTGCGCGGTATCGAAACCAGCGGGGCTGCCTTCGGAGCAGAACACCAGGCTGTTGTTGGCGGCCTGGCTCATGGAAGTGGCAGCCAACAGGCCTGTGCCCAGCAATGCGGATAAAACCAAGGTATGGCGCATGACGCTCTCTCTTGTTCAATGTGTTGGCCATGAGTCCTCACCCGTCCGGGGACGTGGAGGCCTCACTTGTTACCAGCCATGACGTGCAGCAAAAAAACGATGACCCACGCATGATCTGGTCGGATCCCGACGGTATGGAACCGTGAGTCCGGCAGTAAATGCGTAGAGTCCGAAAGACTCGTGGGAAAAGTCGACGCGTCCTAAGCCTCTGCTGTATTACGCAGCGGGTTTGGATGTAGGTAAATTCCTGCTTTCTCGATAGATAAAGCAACGGCGACGTCAAAGACGTCGCCGTTGCAATACCTTATTTGCTGACGCTGACGCCGTAGAAGGAGTTCAAGCCAAACGGGCTGATCTTGAAGTCCTGCACATTGGCGCGCATGGGTTGGAACACCGTCGAGTGAGCGATAGGTGTCATTGGAACAGCATCTTTGAGGACGTGTTGCGCCTGCTTGTACAGTTCGGTGCGCTTGCCTTGGTCCGAGGTGCGCTTGGCTTGCTTGACGATGTCGTCAAACTTCTTGTCGCACCACTTGGAGAAGTTGTTGCCTTCCAGCGAATCGCAACCGAACAGCACGTTCAGCCAGTTGTCCGGATCACCATTGTCACCGCTCCAGCCAATCAGCATCGCCTGGTTCTCGCCACCTTTGGAGCGCTTGATGTACTCGCCCCACTCGTAGCTCTGGATCTTGACCTTGAGGCCGATCTTGGACCAGTCGGACTGCAGCATTTCTGCCATCAGCTTGGCGTTCGGGTTGTATGGACGCTGTACCGGCATCGCCCACAGAACGATTTCGGTGCCTTCCTTCACGCCGGCTTCCTTGAGCAGCTCCTTGGCTTTCTCAGGGTTGTACGGCGCATCCTTGATGGTGGTGTCGTAGGACCATTGGGTCGGTGGCATGGCGTTGACGGCCAGTTGACCGGCGCCCTGGTACACGGAGTCGATGATCTGCTGCTTGTTGACGGCCATGTCCATTGCCTGACGCACTTTCAGTTGCGCCAGCGGGTTTGGCTCGTTGCTGCCCTTGACCTTGTCCATCACGTTGTAGGCGATGTAACCCAGGTTGAAACCGGCCTGGTCAGGCAGTTTCAGATCCTTGTCTTCTTTCAGCGCCTTCAGGTCGGCTGGACGAGGGAACAGAGTGACCTGGCACTCGTTCTTCTTCAGCTTCTGGATGCGTACCGACGGGTCGGTAGTGATGGCGAAGATCAGGTTGTCGATCTTGACGTCGTCAGGCTTCCAGTAGTCCTTGTTCCCGGTGTAGCGGATGTTGGAGTCTTTCTGGTAGCTCTTGAACACGAACGGACCAGTGCCGACCGGCTTCTGGTTGATGTCGGCGGCCTTGCCTTCCTTGAGCAGCTGGGCAGCGTACTCGGCGGACTGGATCGAGGCGAAGCTCATGGCCATGTTCTGGATGAACGCGGCATCGACGTCTTTGAGGGTGAACTTGACAGTGTTGTCGTCGACCTTATCGATCTTGGTGATGTTGGTATCCATCCCCATGTCGGTGAAGTACGGGAATTCGGTCGGGTACGCTTTGCGGAACGGATCATCCTTGTTAATCATGCGATTAAAGGTGAACAGCACGTCGTCGGCGTTGAAGGTACGGGTCGGCTTGAAGTACGGGGTGGTGTGGAACTTGACGCCTTCACGCAGGTGGAAGGTGTAAGTCAGGCCGTCATCGGAGACGTCCCAGCTGGTCGCCAGGCCAGGAATAACGGCGGTGCCGCCACGCTCGAACTGCGTCAGGCGGTTGAACATGGTTTCGGCAGAGGCGTCGAAGTCGGTTCCGGTGGTGTATTGACCTGGATCGAAACCGGCCGGGCTCCCTTCGGAGCAGAACACCAGGTTAGTCGCAGCTTGGGCGAACGGTGCGCTAGCTAGCAAGCTGGCACCTAATAAAAACGGAATGACCGCTTGTTTAAGCATGGTGGCCTCATGATTGTTGTCATTTTTTGATTTTGAGGACGACCTCGTGAGTCGTGCCTGCGGATACTTATGCAGGGGCTATACCCAAAGCAAGATCCAGAGCGACTACAAGCCTTAAACGGTGGCTCGAACGTACCTTAATGTCGCATATGTATAAAATTTGACGCAGTTGACCGTTTGCGCGGCTTATTTGCAGTGCAAATAGCGCACTTTTATAGTGCGATCAGATCTTGGGTTGCCCGTGGGTGGGGCGAGGTGTTACCTATCTATACCCCCGTCCTTATGGGGTGGGTCAGGGTTAATCGGAGTGGTTCTCGTTGCACTGGTAATGGTCGAGTTGTACCAAGTGCAACTTAACCTTCAGCTGCCGGAGGCTGCGATATTTTCGGTGACCACCAGAAGGTCTGGAGAGCATAGATCAAGATCAAAAGATCGGAGCTTGCGGCAGCTCCTACAGGGTGATGAAAAAAACGGCGATCATTGGGTGATCGCCGTTTTTTTGTTCAGAAGTTATCGATTCAAGGCATCAGCACTTCAATCGAACCGTCAGCGGTCATGCTGACCTGGCTGGTGCCCGCTTCCACTTCCGGCGTCACCGGGGCGGCGTCCATGCTGGCGGCTTTCATCATCATCGGGCCGCGCATGTAAGGTTGCGGGTAGCCGTTGCTGTTGAGGTTCAGGTTGACGATCTTGTAGCTCTTGCCGCCCAGTGCGTCGGTGGCCAGTTGCGCGCGGGCCTTGAAGGCGGTCACGGCATCCTTGAGCAGGGCGTCTTCGCTGGCCTTGCGGGTTGGCGTGGCGATGGCGAAGTCCATGCCGCCCATCTTCAGGTCGGTGAGCAGTTCACCGGTCAGTTTCGACAGCGCGGCGAAGTCCGAACTTTCGAGGCGCAGTTCGGCGCGTTCACGCCAGCCAGTGATCTTCTGACCTTTGGTGTCGTAGATCGGGTAGCTGTTGCGGCTGCCCTGGCGCAGGGTGATGTCCTTGACTTGCTTGGCCTGGGCCAGTGCCTTGTTCATGGTGGTGCTGACGTCGGCGGCGAGTTTGGCCGGGTCGGTGTTTTGTTCTTCGGTGTAGAGGGTCACGATCATCAGGTCGCGGGCCACTTCCTGACTGACTTCGGCGCGCAGGGAAATCTGGTTGTAATGAAGTTCGTCGGCAGCCAGGGCCGGGAGGCTGGCGACGGTGCCGATGCTCAGGGCGAGGAGGGCGGCGCTGCGGCGGAATGTGTGCATGAAAGCTCCTAAGGTGGTGCGCAGGGGGGTGTTCCAGGCCTGCGTGAAACCATCAGACTCTAGCTTCTATGATCCGGTTCGCACAGTTACAACTTCTATACAGATGAGTTGCAGGTACTCGGTCCGTAGGAGCTGGCTTGCTAGCGATGAACGATAACGAGGGCTGACAGACAAACCGCATCACGGCCATCGCTGGCAAGCCTGCTCCTACAAAAGGCTGTTAGGGCTGTGGCCGTTTGCCGCACTTTCGCCTGCCAACCCCCGCGCTTGGTTATACTCCCTGCGATCCGCCTGGAGCGCTCATCAGGAGAGCTAATGCTCGCCCCCGTTCAAATCACTTCCGCCACTCGCCAGAATCTCTGGCGGCTGACTTTCATCCGCACGTTGGTGTTGGCTGCCCAGGCCGGTTCCGTGGGCCTGGCCTACTGGTTCGAGTTGCTGCCGCTGCCCTGGTTTCAATTGGCCGCGACCCTCGGTTGCTCGATGCTGCTCTGTGCGTTCACGGCAATTCGCCTGCGCACGTCGTGGCCGGTGACTGAACTCGAATACGCCGTGCAGTTGGCCTGCGACCTGTTTATCCACAGTGCCTTGCTGTATTTCTCCGGTGGATCGACCAACCCGTTCGTCTCTTATTACCTGGTGCCGTTGACCATCGCCGCCGTGACATTGCCATGGCGTTATTCGGTGATTCTGTCCGGCATCGCGCTGACGATGTACACGCTGTTGCTGGCGCGCTTCTATCCGCTGCAAACTTTTCCGATCGCCCGGGAAAACCTGCAGGTGTACGGGATGTGGCTGAGCTTCGCCCTTGCGGCGGCGGTCATCACCTTCTTCGCCGCACGAATGGCCGAAGAGTTGCGTCGGCAGGAAGAACTGCGGGCGATCCGTCGCGAAGAAGGTCTGCGCGATCAGCAACTGCTGGCGGTGGCCACGCAAGCGGCCGGCGCCGCCCATGAGCTGGGCACGCCACTGGCGACCATGAGCGTGTTGCTCAAGGAAATGCGCCAGGATCATCACGACCCGATGTTGCAGGACGACCTGAGCGTGCTGCAGGATCAAGTCAAACTGTGCAAGGAAACCTTGCAGCAACTGGTGCGCGCCGCCGAGGCCAATCGCCGTTTGGCGGTGGAAATGCAAGACGTCACCGACTGGCTCGACGAGGCGCTGAACCGCTGGCACCTGATGCGCCCGGAAGCCAGTTATCGCTTCCAGCGTCTCGGCCAAGGCACCGTGCCACGCATGGCGCCGCCGCCGGACCTGACCCAGGCGCTGCTGAATCTGCTCAACAACGCGGCGGATGCTTGCCCTGAAGGGCTCCAGGTGACGCTGGACTGGGATGATGAAAACCTCACCATCAGCATTCGCGACCACGGCGCCGGCGTGCCGCTGGCCATCGCCGAGCAAATCGGCAAGCCATTTTTTACCACCAAGGGCAAAGGTTTCGGCCTGGGCCTGTTTTTGAGCAAGGCCAGCGTGACACGCGCCGGCGGCTCAGTGAAACTCTACAGTCATGAGGAAGGTGGCACGCTCACCGAGCTGCGCCTGCCCCGTGTCGCCCGAGGAGACCAACATGAGTGACGAAATCCAAGTCGAAGGCGAAGAGCTGCCGCATTTGCTGCTGGTCGATGACGACGCAACGTTTACCCGCGTCATGGCTCGCGCCATGGCCCGCCGAGGTTTTCGCGTCAGCACCGCCGGTTCCGCCGAAGAAGGCCTGGAGTTGGCCAAGGCCGATCTGCCGGATTACGCCGCACTGGACCTGAAAATGGACGGCGATTCGGGCCTGGTGCTGTTGCCGAAGCTGCTGGAAATGGACCCGGAAATGCGCGTAGTAATCCTCACCGGTTATTCGAGCATTGCCACCGCTGTCGAAGCGATCAAGCGCGGCGCCTGCAACTACCTGTGCAAACCGGCCGACGCCGACGACGTGCTGGCCGCATTGCTTTCCGAGCATGCCGACCTCGACAGCCTGGTGCCGGAAAACCCGATGTCCGTGGACCGCTTGCAGTGGGAACACATCCAGCGCGTGTTGACCGAGCACGAAGGCAACATCTCCGCCACCGCCCGCGCCCTGGGCATGCACCGCCGCACGCTGCAGCGCAAACTGCAGAAACGTCCCGTCCGTCGCTGAACCTGCGCTGAACGAATGCGGGCCGCTCCTCGCGACAAACCGAACCGATCATCTATGATCGGTTCGTGCATGTTTCTTTATTTGTCGAGCCTTATCCATGAATCAGAACGCTGAGTATTCCGCGGTCAACGATGCTGTGCGCGGGCAGTTTTTTAGCAAAGTGTGGGCGATGATCGCGCCTTACTGGCGCAGTGAAGAGAAGGTCAAGGCCTGGACGTTGCTGATCGCCGTGATTGCGCTGTCGCTGATCAGCGTGGGGATCTCGGTGTGGTTTAACACCTGGTACAAGGATTTCTACAACGCGCTGCAACAAAAGGACGAAGAGGCATTCTGGCGGCTGATCCTGTATTTCTGCGGGATTGCAGCAGTGGCGATTGTCGGTGCGGTGTACCGCCTCTACCTGACGCAGATGCTGACGATTCGCTGGCGTGCTTGGCTCACCGAAAAGCATTTCGCCCGCTGGCTCGGCAACAAGAATTATTACCAGCTGGAGCAGGGCGGTTACACCGATAACCCCGACCAGAGGATTTCCGAAGACCTCAACAATTTCACATCCGACACCTTGAGCCTGGGCATTGGCCTGCTACGCAATATCGTCAGCCTTGTATCGTTCTCGATCATTCTTTGGGGGGTGTCGGGCAGCATCGAAGTGTTTGGTGTGACCGTTCCCGGCTACATGTTCTGGTGTGTGCTGGTTTATGCGGTGGTCGGGAGTTGGCTGACGCATTTGATCGGTCGCCGCCTGATCGGCCTGAACAACCGCCAACAACGCTTCGAAGCTGACCTGCGTTTCTCCATGGTGCGGGTTCGCGAGAATGCCGAAAGCATCGCGTTGTACAACGGCGAGCCAAACGAAAATCGTCGTTTGAGCAGCCGCTTCGGCATGGTCTGGCACAACTTCTGGGACATCATGAAGGTGTCCAAGCGTCTGACCTTCTTCACCTCCGGGTATGAACAAGCCGCCGTTATCTTCCCGTTCATGGTGGCCGCGCCGCGTTACCTTGCTGGCAAGATCGAACTCGGAGAACTGATGCAAATCAGCTCGGCGTTCGGAAATGTCCAGGACAGTTTCAGCTGGTTCATCACTGCTTACCAGAGCCTCGCCTCATGGCGCGCCACCTGCGATCGTCTGCTCAGTTTCCGTCAGGCCATGACTGACAACGAACAACGCGCGCCCGCCATCGACGTGCAAAACACGGGCTCGATGTTGAAGGTGCACGACCTTGGCCTGGATCTGGCTGATGGTCGTCACCTGCTGACCAGTGGCGATATGACCGTGGAGGAGGGCGAGCGCGTGATGCTCAGCGGCCGCTCCGGCAGCGGCAAATCCACCCTGCTGCGGGCGATGGGGCATTTGTGGCCGGCGGGTCACGGCAGTATTCGCCTGCCTGCGGCGCGTTACCTGTTCCTGCCGCAGAAACCGTATCTGCCAATCGGAACGTTGCGCGAGGCGCTGAGTTATCCACAGCCTGGCGAAACCTATCCATCCGAGCGATATGCCCAAGTGCTGGAAACTTGCCGTTTGCCGCACCTGGTGGCGCGTCTTGATGAAGCCAATCACTGGCAGCGCATGCTGTCGCCGGGTGAACAGCAACGTCTGGCGTTCGCCCGTGCGCTACTTTATGCGCCGCAATGGCTGTACATGGACGAAGCGACGTCGGCGATGGATGAAGAGGATGAAGCGTCGCTGTATCAGGCGCTGATCGATGAGTTGCCGGGGTTGAGCATTGTCAGCGTCGGGCATCGCAGCAGTCTCAAGCGGTTCCATCCTCGACATGTTCGTATCGAGAATGGCCGCCTGGTGGATCAAACAGTGACCGCATAAACACCGCCCCCCTGTAGAGCTGGCTTGCCAGCGATGAACGATAACGCTGTTCCAGAGACGCACCGCGTTACGGCCATCGCTGGCAAGCCAGCTCCTACGGGGGTGGGTGATCGTACAACCGCGTTGAGCTATGATGCGGTTTCAGCCGAATTTTTCGAGACAGATGGTCACCATGGAAAACCCGAACGACGTACCACGCCTCCCTCGCAAGCGCCGCAGTCTCGCGCAGGAACTGGTGACGGTGCTGTCCGAGCAGATCCGCGACGGTCACCTCAAGCGTGGCGACAAATTGCCCACCGAGTCGGCGATCATGGATGCCCATGGCGTCAGCCGCACCGTCGTGCGCGAGGCGATTTCCCGTTTGCAGGCGGCCGGGCAGGTGGAAACCCGCCACGGCATCGGCACCTTCGTGCTCGATACGCCGAGCCCGAGCGGTTTTCGCATCGACCCGGCAACCGTGGTCACGCTGCGTGACGTGTTGGCGATTCTGGAGCTGCGCATCAGCCTCGAAGTGGAATCCGCCGGCCTCGCCGCACAACGCCGCAGCCCAGAACAGTTGGCGCTGATGCGCGCGGCACTGGATGCACTGAACGAAAGTGTGTCCCACGCCAGCGATGCCGTCGCCTCGGACTTCCAGTTCCACTTGCAGATTGCCCTGGCGACCGGTAACCGCTATTTCACCGACATCATGACGCACCTCGGTACCAGCATTATCCCGCGCACTCGTCTCAATTCCGCGCGACTGGCCCATGACGATCAACAGCACTACATGAATCGCCTGAGCCGCGAGCACGAAGAAATCTTCGACGCAATTGCCCGCCAGGACTCCGATGCGGCGCGTGCCGCCATGCGCTTGCATCTGACAAACAGCCGTGAGCGGTTGCGTCATGCCCATGAAGAGGCTGAAGCGCAGCGGGGGTAATTTTTTCTTAGAGCGATTTTTTCTGATAGTCCGCTATCGCGAGCAGTCTCGCTCCCACATTTGAATTCGGCTGTTCATTAGATTTGTGTCTACAGCCGATCCAATGTGGGAGCGAGCCTGCTCGCGAAAGGGCCATCAGCCATTTCACAGATCCTCCAGCCTGACTCTTCGTTTTTCATTCCTCTGACAACGTAACTCTAGTAAGCACCTTGGCCGCCACATTTCCGCCTCATCTTCTTTCGAAATTAGCCCCTGAAACCTGAGCTGGCACTCTTCCTGTCGAACAATTTTCACCCTCAGCGATGAAATGCAGTTGACGGTTATTTTTTAAGTTGTACGATGACCTACAACTTCGGCGAAGGCTGAACGGTTTTCTCACACATAAACGTTGCTACCCAGGGTGTTCGAATAATGAATCCACAAGAACTGAAGTCCATCCTCTCTTCCGGCCTGCTGTCTTTCCCGGTCACCGATTTCAATGCCCAGGGCGATTTCAACCGCGCTGGTTACATCAAGCGTCTCGAGTGGCTGGCCCCATACGGCGCCTCGGCTCTGTTCGCCGCAGGCGGCACCGGTGAGTTCTTCTCTCTGGCGGCCAGCGAATATTCGGAAATCATCAAGACCGCCGTCGACACTTGCGCCACTAGCGTACCAATCCTGGCCGGTGTGGGCGGTTCGACCCGTCAAGCGATTGAGTACGCTCAAGAAGCCGAGCGTCTGGGCGCCAAAGGCCTGTTGCTGCTGCCGCACTACCTGACCGAAGCCAGCCAGGACGGCGTTGCCGCCCACGTTGAAGCCGTGTGCAAATCGGTCAACATCGGCGTGGTGGTTTACAACCGTAACGTCTGCCGCCTGAACGCGCCGCTGCTGGAGCGTCTGGCCGAGCGTTGCCCGAACCTGATCGGCTACAAGGATGGCCTGGGCGATATCGAGTTGATGGTGTCGATCCGTCGTCGCCTCGGTGATCGCTTCAGCTACCTGGGTGGTCTGCCGACCGCCGAAGTCTACGCCGCTGCCTACAAGGCGCTGGGCGTACCGGTCTACTCGTCGGCGGTGTTCAACTTCATCCCGAAAACCGCGATGGACTTCTACCACGCGATCGCTCGTGAAGATCACGCCACCGTTGGCAAGATCATCGACGACTTCTTCCTGCCGTACCTGGACATCCGTAACCGCAAAGCAGGTTACGCGGTGAGCATCGTCAAGGCCGGGGCAAAAATTGCCGGTTACGACGCAGGTCCTGTGCGTGCACCGCTGACCGATCTGACTGGCGAAGAGTACGAAATGCTCGCCGCGCTGATCGACAAGCAGGGTGCGCAGTAACACATCCGATTAAGTAAGGCCGCTGAGCGATCAGCGGCCTTTTGCGTGAGGAGATCTTAAAGTGGCAGATGCAAAGCGTTTCGATAACTACATCAATGGCGAATGGGTTGCCGGTGGCGATTACTCGGCCAACATCAACCCTTCCGAACTGACCGATAACATCGGCGATTACGCCAAGGCTGATCTGGCCCAGGTCAACGCCGCCATCGACGCCGCCCGTGCCGCGTTCCCGGCATGGTCCACTTCCGGCATTCAGGCGCGTCACGATTCCCTGGATAAAGTCGGCACCGAAATTCTCGCCCGTCGCGAAGAGCTCGGCACCTTGCTGGCCCGGGAAGAGGGCAAGACCCTGCCCGAAGCCATCGGCGAAGTGACCCGCGCCGGTAACATCTTCAAATTCTTCGCCGGTGAATGCCTGCGCCTGTCCGGCGACTACCTGCCGTCGGTGCGCCCGGGCGTCAACGTTGAAGTCACCCGCGAAGCCCTGGGCGTGGTCGGTCTGATCACACCGTGGAACTTCCCGATTGCCATCCCGTCGTGGAAAATCGCCCCGGCCCTGGCCTACGGCAACTGCGTCGTGCTGAAACCCGCGGACCTGGTTCCGGGCTGCGCCTGGGCGCTGGCTGAAATCATTTCCCGCGCCGGTTTCCCGGCCGGTGTGTTCAACCTGGTGATGGGCAGCGGCCGTGTGGTTGGCGATGCGCTGGTGCACAGCCCGAAAGTCGACGGCATCAGCTTCACCGGTTCCGTGGGTGTTGGTCGCCAGATCGCCGTCAGCTGCGTGTCGCGTCAGGCCAAGGTTCAGTTGGAAATGGGCGGCAAAAACCCGCAGATCATTCTCGACGACGCCGACCTCAAGCAAGCGGTCGAGCTGTCGGTACAGAGCGCCTTCTACTCCACCGGCCAGCGTTGCACCGCATCGAGCCGCTTCATCGTCACTGCTGGCATCCACGACAAATTCGTCGAAGCCATGGCCGAGCGCATGAAGTCGATCAAAGTCGGCCACGCCTTGAAGGCTGGTACCGACATCGGTCCAGTGGTGTCCCAGGCGCAGCTTGAACAGGACATGAAGTACATCGATATCGGCCAGTCCGAAGGTGCACGCCTGGTCAGCGGCGGTGGTTTGGTGACTTGCGACACCGAAGGCTACTTCCTCGCGCCAACGCTGTTTGCCGATAGCGAAGCGTCGATGCGCATCAGCCGCGAAGAGATCTTCGGCCCAGTGGCCAACATCGTGCGCGTCGCTGATTACGAAGCTGCACTGGCCATGGCCAACGACACCGAATTCGGTCTGTCGGCGGGTATCGCCACCACGTCGTTGAAGTACGCCAACCACTTCAAGCGCCACTCCCAGGCCGGCATGGTGATGGTCAACCTGCCGACCGCTGGCGTCGATTACCACGTTCCGTTCGGTGGCCGTAAGGGTTCATCCTATGGCTCACGTGAGCAAGGTCGTTATGCGCAAGAGTTCTACACAGTCGTGAAAACTGCCTACATCGGTTCCTGAACCACGCAACACCCTGTAGGAGCCGGCTTGCTGGCGATGCAATCACCGCGGTTTTTCAGTAACACCGCAGTGATGCCATCGCTGGCAAGCCAGCTCCCACAACAGACAGACCAAAAAAGATTCACCCGCGCATAAAAATAATTTGTGGGAGTACATCTACATGCAATCGACCAAGCCGACTCACGTCCGCTATTTGATCCTGCTCATGCTGTTTCTGGTGACCACGATCAACTACGCCGACCGCGCGACCATCGCCATTGCCGGTTCCAGCCTGCAAAAAGACCTCGGCATTGACGCGGTCACCCTCGGCTATATCTTCTCTGCATTCGGTTGGGCCTACGTGGCCGGGCAAATTCCCGGTGGCTGGTTGCTGGACCGTTTCGGCTCGAAAAAAATCTACGCACTGAGCATCTTCACCTGGTCGCTGTTCACCGTGTTGCAGGGTTATGTCGGCGAGTTCGGCATGTCCACGGCGGTGGTCGCGCTGTTCATGCTGCGTTTCCTCGTTGGCCTGGCCGAAGCGCCGTCCTTCCCCGGCAACGCCCGCATCGTCGCGGCCTGGTTCCCGACGGCTGAACGCGGCACCGCTTCGGCGATCTTCAACTCGGCGCAATACTTTGCCACCGTGTTATTTGCCCCGCTGATGGGCTGGATCGTCTACAGCTTCGGCTGGCAGCACGTGTTCATCGTCATGGGTGTGATCGGCATCATCTTCTCGGGCATCTGGCTGAAGGTTATCCACAGCCCGCGCCAACACCCGATGATCAACGACGCCGAGTTCAAGCACATCGCCGACAACGGCGGCATGGTCGACATGGACCAGGACAAAGGCAAAGGCAAAAAGGTCGACGGTCCGAAATGGGACTACATTCGCCAACTGCTGACCAACCGCATGATGCTCGGCGTGTATCTGGGCCAATATTGCATCAACGGCATCACTTACTTCTTCCTGACCTGGTTCCCGGTGTACCTGGTGCAGGAACGCGGCATGACCATTCTCAAGGCCGGTTTCATTGCCTCGTTGCCGGCGATCTGCGGCTTCATCGGCGGCGTGCTCGGCGGCGTGATTTCCGACTACCTGCTGCGTAAAGGCCATTCCCTGACCTTCGCCCGCAAGGCGCCGATCATCGCCGGCCTACTGGTGTCGAGCAGCATCGTGGCTTGCAATTACGTCGACATCGAATGGATGGTCGTGGGTTTCATGGCCCTGGCATTCTTCGGCAAAGGCGTGGGCGCGCTGGGCTGGGCCGTGGTCTCCGACACATCGCCGAAGCAGATCGCCGGTTTGAGCGGTGGCCTGTTCAACATGTTCGGTAACCTTGCCTCGATCACCACCCCGATCGTCATCGGCTACATCATCAGTTCTACCGGTTCGTTCAAATGGGCGCTGGTGTTTGTCGGTTGCAACGCGCTGGTGGCGGTGTTCAGCTATCTGGTCATCGTCGGTCCGATCAAACGCGTAGTGCTCAAAGAACCACCGGTCAGCGGTCCTGAAATCCACAACAAATTGTCTCAAGCGCATTCCTGAGGAGCGGCGTCATGCAGTTGATTGAACATTCCGACTCGCCGCGTTACATCCGCCTGCACGAGCGGGACAACGTAGTGATCGTGGTCAACGATCAGGGCGTACCGGCCGGCACCGCGTTTGCGGACGGCCTGGTCACCGTAGACTTCGTGCCACAGAGCCACAAGGTCACCCTGGAAGACATACCCGAGGGTGGTCAGGTGATTCGTTACGGCCAGACCATTGGCTACGCCTTGCAGCCGATCCCACGCGGCAGTTGGGTCAAGGAAGATCAACTGCGCATGCCAACCGCGCCACCGCTGGACAGCCTGCCGCTGTCCACCGAAGTGCCGGCCGCGCAAGCACCGCTGGAAGGCTTTACTTTCGAGGGCTATCGCAACGCTGACGGCACCGTCGGCACGCGCAACATTCTCGGCATCACCACCACGGTGCAATGCGTCACCGGTGTGCTGGATCATGCGGTCAAGCGCATCAAGGACGAGTTGCTGCCCAAGTACCCGCATGTCGATGACGTGGTGGCGCTGACCCACAGCTACGGCTGTGGCGTGGCGATCACCGCCACCGACGCCTACATCCCGATTCGCACCGTGCGCAACCTGGCGCGCAACCCGAACCTCGGTGGCGAAGCCTTGGTGATCAGCCTGGGCTGCGAGAAATTGCAGGCCGGGCAGGTGATGCACGAGAACGACAGCTCAGTGGATTTGAGCGAGCCGTGGTTGTATCGGTTGCAGGATTCCAGCCACGGTTTTACCGAAATGATCGAACAGATCATGGAGCTGGCGGAAATCCGTTTGAAGAAGCTCAATCAGCGTCGCCGGGAAACCGTGCCGGCGTCCGAGCTGATCCTCGGCATGCAGTGCGGCGGCAGTGATGCATTTTCCGGGATCACCGCCAACCCGGCGCTGGGCTACGCCTCGGACTTGCTGCTGCGCGCCGGTGCGACGGTGATGTTCTCCGAAGTCACCGAAGTGCGTGACGCGATCTACCTGCTGACCTCCCGCGCGCAGACTAGGGAAGTCGCGCAGGAACTGGTGCGGGAAATGGACTGGTACGACCGTTACCTGGCCAAAGGCGAAGCGGATCGCAGCGCCAACACCACGCCGGGCAACAAGAAGGGCGGGTTGTCGAACATTGTCGAGAAGTCATTGGGTTCGATCGTCAAGTCTGGCAGCAGCGCCATCACCGGCGTGCTCGGCCCAGGCGAGCGGTTCAAGGATAAAGGCCTGATCTTTTGCGCGACCCCGGCCAGTGACTTTGTCTGCGGGACGTTGCAACTGGCGGCGGGGATGAACCTGCACGTGTTCACCACCGGTCGTGGCACGCCTTACGGGCTGGCGATGGCGCCCGTGGTGAAAGTGTCGACCCGCACCGAGCTGGCGCAGCGCTGGCCGGACCTGATCGACATCGACGCCGGGCGCATCGCCACCGGGCGTGCGTCCATCGAAGACCTCGGCTGGGAGTTGTTCCACTACTACCTGGACGTGGCGAGCGGCAAGAAACAGACGTGGGCCGAAAAGCACAAGCTGCATAACGACATCACGTTGTTCAACCCGGCGCCGATTACCTAAGACAGTGGCGCCTGAATCGCTGGCAAGCCAGCTCCTGCAGAATATGCGCCCGACGCGAACCTGTAGGGGCTGGCTTGCCAGCGATGGCGATCTACCAGACGCCAAGGTCCAGGGTGGCTTATCATTAGCCACCTAACGACGCCCACCCCAAGGTCCTCCCGGCATGCTGGCAATTTTCCTCGAAACCCTGAACATCACCGCCCCGGTGTTCGCCATGCTGTTTCTTGGGGTGCTGCTCAAGCGCATCGACTGGATCAACGACAATTTCATCCACACCGCGTCGTCCCTGGTGTTCAACGTCACCATGCCGGCGCTGCTGTTCCTCGGCATCCTGCATGCGGATTTGCACGCCGCGCTGCAACCGGCGCTGCTGATCTACTTCTCCCTCGCGACCCTGGTGTGCTTCGCCATTGCCTGGGGCTGGGCGATTTTCAAATGCCCGCGTGAAGATCGCGGGATCTATACCCAGGGCGCTTTTCGCGGCAACAACGGGGTCATCGGCCTGGCGTTGGCGGCGAGCATGTACGGCGATTACGGGATTTCCCTCGGGGCAATTCTGGCGGCGCTGGTGATCCTGTTTTACAACACGCTGTCGACCATCGTCCTGGCGGTCTACAGCCCGGTGATCAAGTCCGATCCGTGGAGCATTTGCAAAAGCGTGATGATCAACCCGTTGATCATCAGCGTGTTTGCAGCGGCCCCGTTTGCCTACTTCAAGATTGGCCTGCCGGGATGGCTGGAAACGTCCGGCCAGTACCTGGCGCAAACCACGTTGCCATTGGCGCTGATCTGCATCGGCGGCACGTTGTCGCTGGCCGCGATGCGCAAAAGCGGCTCGATGGCGCTCAGTTCAAGCCTGGTGAAAATGCTCGGCCTGCCGATTCTGGCGACACTCGGTGCGTGGCTCTGGGGCTTTCGCGGTGCGGAGTTGGGGATTCTGTTTCTGTACTTCGGCAGTCCGACAGCGGCGGCCAGTTTCGTCATGGCCCGGGCGGCGGATGGCAATCATGAGCTGGCGGCGGCGATCATCGTCATCACCACGTTGATGGCGGCGGTGACCACCAACATCGGGATCTTTCTGTTGCAGTGGGGTGGGTGGATCTGACCTGCAGGTTTGCAGTGTTTTTCCAGGCCTCATCGCGAGCAGGCTCGCTCCTACAGTTGAAATGCATCCCTCTGTAGGAGTGAGTCTGCTCGCGATGGCGTCAGATCAGTCACTCAGGCTTCTGGTAGGTATCAATCACTTCCTGCGCCGCCCGAAACGCATCGATCGCCGCCGGCACGCCGGCATACACCGCGCAATGCAGTAGCGCTTCGCGAATCTCTTCCACGGTGCAACCATTGTTCAGCGCGCCGCGCACGTGACCTTTCAGTTCCTGCGGGCACTTCAATGCGGTCAGCGCGGCCAGCGTGATCAGGCTGCGGGTTTTCAGCGGCAAGCCGTCTCGGCTCCAGACGCTGCCCCATGCGTGATCGTTAACGAAATCCTGCAGCGGCTGGGTGAACTCGGTGGTGTTGCCCAGTGCGCGATCGACGAAGGCGTCGCCCATCACTTGGCGGCGTACTTCAACGCCGGATTTCTTGTTCTCGGTCATGGCAATTCCCTCTTGTGGTGTTGGCGACGCCAGGCGCGCAGCGACGTGAACAGCAAGAACGCCACTAGCGCCGGCAGGACGAAAAACAGCATCAGGTGTTCAAGCTTGCCCGCCAGCGGCATGCCGGTAGTGAACGACACCACGTGCAGCCCGTAAGCCAGGTACAAACCCAAAAACAGCAGACCTTCGACGCGGGTCACGCGGTAGCCGGAATAAAACATGGGCAGGCACAGAACGGCCACGCCGAGCATCACCGGCAGGTCGAAATCCAGGGCGTTGGGCGAAACCGACAGTGGCGATGGCGCAACCAGCGCCGTAACGCCCAACACCCCCAAAAGGTTGAACAGGTTGCTACCGATCACGTTGCCCACGGCAATCTCACGTTCACCGCGCAATGCAGCGATCAGCGAGGTGGCGAGTTCCGGCAAGGAGGTACTGACCGCAACGATGGTCAGGCCGATGATCCGTTCCGACAGGCCCAGATCAGTAGCGACCGCCACCGCCGCGCCCAACAGCAAGTGCCCGGCGTACACCAGCATCGCCAGGCCGGCGACGATCATCAGCAGGCTTTTCAGCCATGGCGCTTGCCGAGGATGCTCATGACTCGACTGCGGACGCGCCGAATGCCGCGACTGGCGCAGCAATAAACCGAGGTACAGCAGCAATGCCGCCAGCAGAATCATGCCGTCGGCGCGAGTCAGCTCTTCATTCCAGGCCAGCACGAACACCAGCAGACTGGCACCGATCATCAGTGGAATGTCCAGGCGCACAAGGTTGCGTGACACCCGCAGAGGGATAATCAGCGCCGATAGCCCGAGGGTCACGAGGATGTTGAAAATGCTGCTGCCGATCACGCTGCCGACGGCGATGTCGGCGTTATGCGCCAGTGTGGCTTGCAGGCTGACGGCCATCTGCGGTGCGCTGCTGCCGAGGGCGACGATGGTCAGGCCGATAATCAAGGGTCGAACATGCAGGCGTGCGGCCAGACGTACGGCGGCGCGAACCATCAGTTCGGCACCGATAATCAGCAGCACCAGCCCGGCGATCAATTCGATCAAGTTGATCAGGGGAATATCGGCTAGTCCGAGAATGGTCTGGGCTCCGTCTGTCAGTCGAGGGCTTGTACGCGAACCCGTGCGGTGCCGCTCTTGAGCATGCCCAGCCGTTCGGCGGCTTCATGGGACAGGTCGATCAGGCGCCCACGGGTGTGTGGCCCACGATCGTTGATGCGGACCACGCAGGATCTGTCGTTGTTCAGATTGGTGACCTTCACCCGTGTACCGAAGGGTAGCTGGCGGTGGGCGGCGGTCATGGAATTCTTGTCGAAACGCTCGCCACTGGCGGTGCGTTTACCTTGGTGTTTGGCGCCGTAATACGAAGCCATGCCGGTCTTGTCGTAGCCGTGCGGATCGACGGTGTCGGTGCTGGCGCAACCGGCCAGTAATGAGAGTAGGGCGCAAAGGCTGAGCAGACGCTTCATTGAAGGTTTCCCGAAAACAAATGTGGGAGCCAGCCTGCTGGCGATTGCGGAGTGTCAGACACGGATAAGTTGAATGTCAGACCGCTATCGCCAGCCGGCTGGCTCCCACAAGGAGTGGAGCCAGATTTGAAGGCTGGCTCCATTGCATCAGCCTTCGAGTTTGCTTTTCAGCAATTCGTTCACCTGTTGCGGGTTGGCCTTGCCTTTGGAGGCTTTCATGGCCTGGCCGACGAAGAAGCCGAACATCTTGCCGCGCTTGGCTTCGTCTGCCGCGCGGTATTGTTCAACCTGCTCGGCGTTGGCCGCGAGCATTTCGTCCAGCACCGCCGAGATGGCGCCGGTGTCGGTCACTTGCTTGAGGCCACGCTTGTCGATGATCTCGTCCGCGCTGCCTTCGCCATTGGCCATGGCCTCAAACACCACCTTGGCGATCTTGCCGGAGATGGTGTTGTCCTTGATGCGCAGCAGCATGCCGCCCAGTTGCTCGGCGGAAACCGGCGACTCTTCAATGTCCAGGCCTTGCTTGTTGAGCAGGCTGCCCAACTCAACCATCACCCAGTTGGCCGCCAGTTTGGCGTCGCCGCCAATGCTCGCGACTTTCTCGAAGTAATCGGCTTGCTCGCGGCTGGTGGCCAGGACGCTGGCGTCATAGACAGACAGACCGAACTGCTCCTGGAAACGCTCGCGTTTCTGCGGTGGCAGTTCCGGCAGGGTGGCGCGCACGTCGTCGAGGAAGGAGTTTTCGATGACAACTGGCAGCAGGTCCGGATCAGGGAAGTAACGGTAGTCGTTGGCTTCCTCTTTGCTGCGCATCGGACGGGTTTCGTCCTTGTTCGGATCGTACAGGCGGGTCTGCTGGATCACTTTGCCGCCGTCTTCGATCAGTTCGATCTGGCGCTGGATTTCGCTGTTAATCGCCTTCTCGATGAATCGGAACGAGTTGACGTTCTTGATCTCGCAGCGCGTACCGAACTCGACCTGGCCCTTCGGACGGATCGACACGTTGCAGTCGCAACGCAGCGAACCTTCGGCCATGTTGCCGTCGCAAATCCCTAAGTAACGCACCAGCGCGTGGATCGCCTTGACGTAAGCCACGGCTTCCTTGGCGCTGCGCATGTCCGGCTCGGAAACGATCTCCAGCAATGGCGTGCCGGCACGGTTCAGGTCGATACCGCTGGCGCCGCTGAATTCTTCGTGCAGGCTTTTACCGGCGTCTTCTTCCAGGTGCGCGCGAGTGATGCCGACGCGTTTGACCGTGCCGTCTTCCAGCGCGATGTCGAGGTGGCCCTTGCCGACGATCGGCAATTCCATCTGGCTGATCTGGTAGCCCTTGGGCAGGTCCGGATAGAAGTAGTTTTTACGGGCGAACACGTTGTGCTGGCCGATCTCGGCGTCAATCGCCAGACCGAACATCACTGCCATGCGCACCGCTTCCTGGTTCAGCACCGGCAGCACGCCGGGCATGCCCAGGTCGATCAGGCTGGCCTGGGTGTTCGGCTCGGAACCGAAGGTGGTGGAACTACCGGAAAAGATTTTCGACCGGGTGGTGAGCTGGGTGTGAATCTCCAGCCCGATCACGACTTCCCATTGCATGTGTTTCTCCTCAGAAGCCGGTTGGGGTGCGGGTGTGCCAGTCAGTGTTCAACTGATACTGGTGGGCAACGTTCAACAGGCGACCTTCCTGGAAATACGGAGCGAGCAGTTGCACGCCGACCGGCAGACCATCGACAAAACCTGCCGGCATGGATAAGCCCGGCAGGCCAGCGAGGTTGGCGGTGATGGTGTAGACGTCTTCCAGGTACGCAGCGACCGGGTCGCTGTTCTTGGCGCCGAGCTTCCAGGCCGGGTTCGGCGTGGTTGGGCCGAGGATGATGTCGACCTCATTGAAGGCCGCCATAAAGTCGTTCTTGATCAAGCGACGAATCTTCTGCGCCTTCAGGTAATAGGCGTCGTAGTAACCGGCGGACAGCGCGTAGGCACCGACCATAATCCGGCGCTGCACTTCCGGCCCGAAACCTTCTCCACGGGAGCGTTTGTACAGGTCGATCAGGTTGACCGGGTTTTCGCAGCGGTAGCCGAAACGCACACCGTCGAAACGCGACAGGTTGGAAGAGGCTTCCGCCGGGGCGATCACGTAGTACGCAGGGATCGCGTGCTGCATGTTCGGCAGGCTGATTTCCTTGACCACGGCGCCGAGCTTTTCCAGTTCCTTGACACTGTTGTGAATTAGCTCGGCGATGCGTGGGTCGAGTCCGGCACTGAAGTACTCTTTCGGCACGCCGATGCGCAGGCCTTGCAGCGAACCGTTGAGGCTGACGCTGTAGTCCGGGACAGGTTCATCGATGCTGGTGGAGTCGTTTGCATCGAAGCCGGCCATACCTTGCAACAAAATTGCGCAGTCTTCGGCGGTGCGTGCCAACGGGCCACCCTGATCGAGGCTGGAGGCGTAGGCGATCATGCCCCAACGTGAAACGCGACCGTACGTCGGTTTCAGGCCGGTGAGGTTAGTCAACGCAGCGGGCTGACGAATGGAGCCGCCGGTGTCGGTGCCGGTAGCGGCAGGCAACAGCCGAGCGGCCACGGCGGCGGCCGAGCCACCGGACGAGCCGCCTGGAACGTGCTCCAGGTTCCACGGGTTTTTCACCGCGCCGTAGTAGCTCGACTCGTTGGCCGAACCCATGGCGAATTCGTCCATGTTGGTCTTGCCCAGGGTCACGGCTCCGGCCGCAGCCAGCTTGGCGACGACGGTGGCGTCGTACGGTGCTTTGAAGTTGTCGAGCATCTTCGAGCCGCAGCTCGTGCGGATGCCCTGGGTGCAGAACAGGTCTTTGTGAGCGATCGGCGCGCCGAGCAGGGCGCCGCTCTCACCATTGGCCCGGCGTGCGTCAGCGGCTTTCGCCTGCGACAGCGCCAGATCTTCGGTGAGGCTGATGAAACTGTTGAGCTGTGGATCGAGCTGGGCGATGCGCGCCAGCAGGACTTTGGTCAGCTCTTCGGAGGAAAACTTTTTATCGGCGAGTCCGCGGGCGATCTCGGCCAGAGTCAATTGATGCATTGCAGGCTCTTTCCCTTTAGTCGATGACTTTCGGAACCAGGTACAGGCCGTTTTCGACCGCTGGTGCGATGGACTGGTAAGCCTCGCGATGATTGGTCTCGGTCACGACATCTGCGCGCAGGCGCTGGCTGGCTTCCAGTGGGTGGGCGAGCGGCTCGATACCGTCGGTATTGACCGCCTGCATTTCGTCGACCAGCCCGAGAATACTGTTGAGGGCCGAAGTGATTTGTGGAAGATCGGCTTCATTGAGGCCAAGACAGGCCAGATGAGCGATTTTTTCCACGTCGGAGCGTTCAAGCGCCATTGGGATTCTCCAGTGGAAAACAGAACGGACGGCGTCCGTGTGTTAGATTGTCGGAACACTACCGCACTTCTACGGTCATAAGGCCGCGATTGTGGGGCTTGGTGCACAGAAAAGCGGCCAATTTAACATATTGGCGCCTTGCCCAAAATCCCTGTCGTTGTTAGAGTTTGCCGCACTTTTTTACCCACGCGTTGCCTAGGGTCCCTTTCCCATGTTCAAGAAACTGCGTGGCATGTTTTCCAGCGATCTTTCCATTGACCTGGGCACTGCCAACACCCTTATTTACGTGCGCGAGCGCGGTATCGTCCTGAATGAGCCCTCCGTTGTGGCTATTCGGACACACGGTAACCAGAAAAGTGTCGTCGCTGTCGGCACCGAAGCGAAGCGCATGTTGGGCCGAACGCCGGGCAACATTGCTGCCATTCGTCCGATGAAAGACGGCGTGATCGCCGACTTCAGCGTCTGCGAAAAGATGCTGCAGTACTTCATCAACAAGGTTCACGAAAACAGCTTCCTGCAGCCAAGCCCTCGCGTGTTGATCTGCGTTCCGTGCAAATCCACCCAGGTTGAGCGTCGTGCCATCCGTGAATCGGCCCTCGGTGCCGGTGCCCGTGAAGTATTCCTGATCGAAGAGCCGATGGCCGCTGCGATCGGTGCCGGCCTGCCGGTTGAAGAAGCTCGCGGTTCGATGGTTGTGGATATCGGTGGTGGTACCACCGAAATCGCGCTGATTTCCCTGAACGGTGTGGTTTACGCCGAATCCGTACGGGTTGGCGGCGACCGCTTCGATGAAGCGATCATCACTTATGTACGTCGCAACTACGGCAGCCTGATCGGTGAATCCACCGCAGAGCGCATCAAGCAGGAAATCGGTACAGCCTACCCGGGCGGCGAAGTTCGCGAAGTCGACGTTCGTGGCCGTAATCTGGCCGAAGGCGTTCCACGCGCATTCACCCTGAACTCCAACGAAGTGCTGGAAGCTCTGCAAGAGTCCCTGGCTACCATCGTTCAGGCCGTCAAGAGCGCGCTGGAGCAGTCGCCTCCGGAACTGGCTTCCGATATCGCCGAGCGTGGCCTGGTGCTGACCGGTGGTGGCGCCTTGCTGCGTGACCTCGACAAGTTGCTGGCCCAGGAAACCGGCCTGCCGGTGATCGTCGCCGAAGACCCGTTGACCTGCGTTGCTCGCGGCGGTGGCCGTGCTCTGGAAATGATGGATAAACACACCATGGACCTGCTTTCCAGCGAATAAGTCGCCGGATTGCCTCTATGCTGTTGAGCGCGCAGGCGGCACTTTGCAGTGCTGCCTGTTCGCGTTTATCTTCTGTCGTCTGCATCCAGGCCGGTTTGATGCCGTATGAATAAAGAGAACATTTGCCTGGGAGGAGCGGCTTATTAAACCGCTTTTCACCAAGGGTCCCTCACTGGGCGTGCGCTTGTTGGTGCTGGTCGTGCTTTCGGTCGCGCTGATGGTGGTCGATGCCCGCTTCACACTGTTCAAGCCAGTGCGTAGCCAAATGTCGCTGGTGCTGATGCAGTCTTACTGGATCACCGACCTGCCGCAGCGGCTATGGCAAGGTGTGGCCAGCCAGTTTGGCAGCCGGACCGAACTCGTCGCCGAAAACGAAAAACTCAAGACGGAAAACCTGCTGTTGCAGGGGCGCATGCAAAAGCTTGCCGCCTTGACTGAGCAGAACGTTCGGCTGCGCGAGTTGCTGAACTCTTCAGCTCTGGTCAATGAAAAGGTCGAAGTGGCCGAGTTGATCGGCATGGACCCCAACCCCTTCACCCATCGCATCATCATCAACAAGGGTGAGCGCGACGGTGTGGTCCTTGGTCAGCCGGTGCTCGATGCCCGGGGCCTGATGGGCCAGGTGGTCGAGTTGATGCCATATACCTCCCGCGTCCTGCTGCTGACCGATACCACCCACAGCATTCCCGTGCAGGTGAATCGCAATGGCCTGCGTGCGATTGCCAGCGGCACCGGCAACCCGGAACGCCTGGAATTGCGCCACGTGGCGGACACCGCCGACATCAAGGAAGGTGACCTGTTGGTCAGCTCCGGTCTCGGCCAACGTTTCCCGGCGGGTTACCCAGTGGCGACGGTCAAGGAAGTGATTCACGACTCCGGCCAGCCGTTTGCGATTGTCCGCGCCGTACCAACCGCAGCACTGAATCGCAGCCGTTACCTGCTGCTGGTGTTCAGCGACACCCGGACCCCGGAAGAGCGCGCCAACGACGCCGCCCAGGCTCAGGAAAGCCTGGACGCGCAGGGTGGCGGGCCGATCATCCCGGCGACCGTCCCGAAGCCGGCCATCGTCCCGGCGGCCGCAGCAACCCCGGTAACCCCGGTGGCTCCAACGACTGCACCGGCTGCGGCAACGCCAGCCAAGCCTGCAGCCACACATCCCGCCGCCGCCAAGCCGCCAGCGTCCGCACCTGCAGCCGCCAAGCCACCCGCGGCTCAACCTGCTGCCGTCAAGCCGGCTGCCAAACCGCCTGTCTCCGCACCGGCTAATACTGGGGGACGAGAATAATGGTCGGTGTCAAAGCCTCCCGAAACGGCTGGATGGTCTGGCTGACATTTGCCGTCGGCTTGTTGCTCAGTGTTTCGCCGTTGCCGCAATTCATGGAAATCCTGCGTCCGTTGTGGTTGGCCTTGTTGCTGGCATTCTGGGCCTTAGCCCTGCCACAGAAAGTCGGAATGGTCACCGCGTGGTGCCTGGGCCTGGCGGAAGATGTGCTTTACGGCACATTGCTGGGCCAGAACGCCTTGATCCTGACGCTGATCACCTACCTCGTGCTGGCGTTGCAACAGCGCCTGCGGATGTTCCCGATGTGGCAACAGAGCCTGGTGATCCTGGTGATCTTCGGTCTCGCGCAGCTAGTCCAGTTGTGGCTCAGCGCCCTGACCGGCAATCGTCAGCCGACGCTGGCACTGGTATTGCCGGCACTGGTCAGCGCCTTGCTCTGGCCGTGGATCAGCTTCGGTTTGCGCGGATTGCGTCGGCGCTACAAAATCAACTGATTCGGTCAGGCATTTGCCCACACCACGACAAGGGAGATGTCTTGATGAAAATGCTTTACCTCGCTTCAGGCTCGCCGCGTCGGCGTGAACTGCTCACGCAGATCGGCGTGCCGTTCTCCGTCGTCAGTGCGGACATCGACGAAACCTCTTTACCTCATGAATTCCCCTCGGCCTATGTTGAACGCCTCGCGCGTGGTAAGGCCGAAGCCGGGCGCGGTACGGTCGTGTCCGACGCAGAATTTTGCGTGCTGGGCGCCGATACCGCCGTGGTGCTGAACGGGAAAATTCTCGGCAAGCCGGTTGATGAAGCTGACGCTTGCGCCATGCTTATGATGTTGGCGGGCCAAGAACATGAAGTGCTGACAGCCATTGCCGTGCTTGACGGCGAGCGCTGCGAGTCACGGGTGGTGCGCAGCCTGGTACGTTTTCGCGCTATCGGTCGCGATGAGGCGGCCGCCTACTGGGCCAGCGGCGAGCCGCGGGACAAGGCGGGTGGTTATGGAATTCAAGGACTGGGTGCGGTGTTTGTCGCCGGGCTCAATGGAAGTTACTCGGCGGTGGTTGGACTGCCGCTGTGCGAAACCGCAGAACTGCTCGGCCATTTCGGCATACCCTGTTGGCAAACCCATAACGCGCGTTAAGCGTCGTACTGACCAGATGCGGCCATTATCGTGAACATGCCTGAACGAGACCCTGCCATGAGTGAAGAGATCCTGATCAACATCACGCCGATGGAATCGCGCGTGGCGGTGGTTGAAAACGGTGTCCTGCAAGAGGTCCACGTCGAGCGCACGCAAAAGCGCGGAATCGTCGGCAACATCTACAAGGGCAAAGTCGTGCGGGTATTGCCCGGCATGCAGGCCGCTTTCGTCGACATCGGCCTGGATCGTGCTGCGTTCATCCATGCTTCGGAAATTTCCCTGCGCGAAGGGCCGGCGGTCGAGAGCATCAGCGCGCTGGTGCACGAAGGCCAGAGCCTGGTGGTGCAAGTCACCAAGGACCCGATTGGTTCCAAAGGCGCGCGGCTGACCACGCAGTTGTCGATTCCGTCGCGCTATCTGGTGTACATGCCGCGCACCGCGCATGTGGGCATTTCGCTGAAGATTGAAGACGAAGCAGAACGCGAGCGCCTCAAGCAAGTGGTTACCGATTGCGTGGCCAAAGAAGGCATCAAGGAGGCGGGCGGTTTCATCCTGCGTACCGCCGCTGAAGGCGCCGGCGCCGATGAAATCCTCATGGACATCCGCTACCTGCGGCGGCTCTGGGATCAGATCAACGAACAAATCAAAACCATCAGCGCGCCCAGTGTGATTTACGAAGACCTCGGCCTGGCGTTGCGCACCTTGCGTGATCTGGTGAGCCCCAAGATCGAGAAAATTCGCATCGACTCGCGGGAAACTTTCCAGAAAACCACGCAGTTCGTCGCCGAGTTAATGCCGGAAATCGCCGATCGTCTGGAACACTATCCGGGTGAGCGGCCAATTTTCGACCTGTATGGTGTCGAGGACGAAATCCAGAAAGCCCTGGAGCGCAAAGTCCCGCTGAAGTCCGGCGGCTACCTGGTGGTGGATCCGGCGGAAGCCATGAGCACCATCGACGTCAATACAGGGGCATTCGTCGGGCATCGCAATCTCGAAGAAACCATCTTCAAGACCAACCTCGAAGCCGCAACTGCGATTGCCCGGCAGCTACGCCTGCGCAACCTTGGCGGGATCATCATCATCGACTTTATCGACATGGAAGATGAAGAACACCAGCGCCAAGTGCTGCGAACGCTTGAGAAGCAGCTGGAGCGCGATCACGCCAAGACCAACATCATCGGCATCACCGAACTGGGCCTGGTGCAGATGACCCGCAAGCGCACCCGCGAAAGTCTTGAACAGGTGCTGTGCGAACCGTGCAGCAGTTGCCAGGGCCGCGGCAAGTTGAAGACCCCCGAAACTGTTTGCTACGAAATCTTCCGCGAAATCCTCCGTGAGGCTCGCGCCTATCAGGCGGAAGGCTATCGTGTATTGGCGAACCAGAAAGTTGTCGACCGCCTGCTCGATGAAGAGTCGGGCAATGTCGCCGAACTTGAAGGATTTATCGGGCGCACCATTCGGTTCCAGGTGGAAACCATGTATTCCCAGGAACAATACGACGTGGTGTTGCTCTGAATCGCTGGGTTTTAACTTTTTCTAAACGGCTGGCCTCAGCTTTTTGCAACACTTTTGCCATGGGAGCCAACTGACATGGATCGTCTGACACGCATTTTGGCCGCGCTGACCCGCTGGGGTCTGGGCCTGTGCGCGTTGGTTTTGGTGTTGATGGCGTTGTACGTCAGCCTCGGACGGGAACTGGCGCCGTTGGTGGCCGAGTACCGGGCCGAAGTCGAAACCAAGGCCAGCGACGCCTTGGGCATGCCGCTGCAAATCGGCGAGCTGAAAGGCAACTGGAGTGGTTTCGCGCCCATTTTGTCGGCGCACGACGTGACGGTCGGCGAGGGTGCCAATGCGCTGCACCTGGAAAAGGTGCGCGCGGTGCCAGACCTTTGGGGCAGCCTGCTGGCGCGCGAAGTACGCATAGCCCGGCTGGAACTCAATGGTCTGAAGATCAGCCTCAAGCAAGGCGATGATGGTAATTGGGCGCTGGAAGGCTTGCCGGTAAAGGACGATCAGCCCCTCGACCCGGAGCAATTGTTCAATCGCATGCAAATGGTTCAGCAGCTGTCGGTACTCGATAGCCAGATCACGTTGCAGCCGTGGGGCGAGTCGCCGCTGACCCTGACGTACGTTGGTCTGAATCTGAAAACCGGTCCTGCCCGTCAGCGCCTCGATGCCCGCTTGACCCTGCCCGATGGTCAGCCATTGGCCGTGAGCGTGCGTAGCCGTATTCGCGCCAGCCAATGGAAACAGGGCGAAGCGGATGTTTATGTGAGCCTGCCGCAAAGCGACTGGTCGAAATGGCTGCCCGAAACCTTGACCCAGCAATGGAATTTCTCCGAGATCAAGGCCGGTGGCGAGCTGTGGGCAACGTGGGGCAAGGGGGCCTTGCAGAGCGCAGCCGTGCGGCTGAATGCGCCGCAACTCAAGGGTGCCTATTCCGAGCGCAAGCCGATCCAGATCAATAATCTGGCGCTCAATGGCTATTTCCAACGCAGCCCCGAGGGGATGCTGGTGACGGTCGACTCCCTGGCCATGAACCTTGGCGAAACACGCTGGGAATCGCACCTGCAACTCAGGCAGACCGCGGCCTCCGACAAGTCTGAAGAACTCTGGCATCTGCAAGCCGACCGCCTCAATCTCACGCCGCTGACACCTGTACTCAATGCCCTGGCGCCATTGCCTGAGGGCCTTGCCAAGACGGTCGAGCGCCTCAACGTGATCGGCGGTCTGCGTAACGTGTTGATCGACGTGCGGCCCAATGCCACCGATGACAGCAAGTTCAGCTTTGCCGCCAACCTCGACCGTGTCGGTTTCGATGCCTATCACGGCGCCCCGGCGGCGCGGAATGTCTCGGGCAGCATCAGCGGTGACCTGGGCCATGGCGAATTGCGCATGGACAGCAAGGATTTCATGCTGCACCTGGACCCGATTTTCGCCAAGCCATGGCAATACATTCAGGCCAACGCCACGTTGACCTGGAAGCTCGATAAAGAAGCTTTCACCCTGATCGCGCCGTACCTGAAGGTGTTGGGCGAGGAGGGCAAGATTGCCGGCGATTTCCTGATCCGCCTGTTTTTCGATGAGACCAAGGAAGACTACATGGACCTGCGGGTCGGCCTGGTGGACGGCGACGGTCGCTTTACCGCCAAGTACCTGCCGGCAGTCCTCAGTCCGGGACTGGACGACTGGCTGCGCACCGCGATTCTTAAAGGTGCGGTGGATCAAGGGTTCTTCCAGTACCAAGGTTCGTTGAACCACGGCGCGACCGATACCGCCCGCAGCATCAGCCTGTTTTTCAAGGTTCATGACGCCGAGCTAGCGTTTCAGCCTGGCTGGCCACATGTCAGCAAGGTCACGGGAGATGTGTTCGTTGAAGACAGCGGCGTGCGAATTCTGGCGAGTCAGGGCCAGTTGCTCGACACCCAGGTCCGCGACATTTACGTCAATATCCCCCACGTGCCCGAAGGGCAGAATGCTCATCTGTTCCTCGATGGCGCGTTCGCGGGCGGATTGGGCGATGGTCTGAAGATTCTCAAGGAAGCGCCGATCGGCACTGCCGAGACGTTCGCCGGTTGGGAAGGCGAGGGTGATCTGCAAGGCAAGCTGAAGCTGGATATTCCACTGGCCAAAGGCGAGCAGCCGAAGATCCTGGTCGACTTCAAAACGGCAAAGGCCCGTCTGAAACTGCCCGAGCCTCCCCTTGAGCTGACGCAACTCAAAGGTGACTTCCGCTTCGACAGCAGCAAAGGACTGAGTGGCCAAAAGATCAGTGCGCGGGCCTTTGATAAACCGGTGACGGCGCAGATTTTCGCCGAGGGTCGCGAGGGCAAGCTCAACACCCGGGTCACCGCTTCCGGGCAGGTCGAAGTCAAGAAACTCACCGACTGGCTGAGCGTGACCCAGCCATTGCCGGTGAGTGGCGTGATTCCGTATCAACTGCAACTGACACTGGACGGCGACAACAGTCAGTTGATGGTGAACTCCAACCTCAGGGGCGTTGCAGTTGATTTGCCGGCGCCGTTCGGGATGACCGCCGATGAGGGGCGTGATACGACGTTCCGCATGACCTTGCAGGGGCCGGAACGGCGCTACTGGGTGAGCTACGGCGAGTTGGCGAACTTCACGTTTGCCGCGCCAAAGGACAATATTGCCGACGGTCGTGGTGAGTTGTTCCTGGGCAGCGGCGATGCCACGTTGCCGGATGCCAAGGGCTTGCGGGTACGCGGTGTGCTGTCGGAGCTGGATGTCGGCCCGTGGCAGGATCTGATGAGTAAGTATGCCGGGCAGGATCCGGGTGGCAGTGCCAAGCAATTGCTCAGTGGTGTGGACGTCAAGGTCGGCAAGCTCAGTGCGCTCGGCACCACACTGGATCAGGCATCGGTTCAGCTGACGCGCAAAACGTCCGCCTGGGCCTTGCAACTTGACAGCCAGCAGGTCAAAGGCAACGCCAGCATCCCGGATGCGAAAGGCGCGCCGATGGTGATCAATCTGCAAACCGTGCGTCTGCCGGCACCAGACCCCAAAGTCCTGGCCGACGAAAACTCTCCGGATCCATTGGCCTCGGTGGATCCGAAAAAGATTCCTGCATTGGATATCACCATCAATCAGCTGTACCAGGGTAACGACCTGGTCGGTGCCTGGTCATTGAAGATTCGTCCGACGGCTAAAGGGATTGCCTTCAATTCGCTGGACATGGGCCTGAAGGGAATTCTGTTGCAGGGCAGTGGTGGCTGGGAAGGCGTACCCGGTTCCAGCACGAGCTTCTTCAAAGGGCGGGTCAGCGGCAAGAACCTCGCGGATGTGCTCAAGGGGTGGGGGTTTGCGCCGAGTGTCACCAGCCGGGAATTCCATATGGATGTCGATGGGCGCTGGCCGGGATCGCCGGCATGGCTGGCCACTAAGCGCTTCTCGGGCACTCTGGACGCATCGCTCAACGAAGGCCAGTTTGTCGAGGTTGAAGGCAGTGCCCAGGCGTTACGCGTGTTCGGCCTGCTCAACTTCAACTCCATTGGCCGTCGCTTGCGCCTGGACTTCTCCGACCTGTTCGGCAAAGGCCTGAGTTACGACCGGGTCAAAGGCCTGCTGGTGGCCAACAACGGTGTCTATGTCACGCGTGAGCCGATCCGCCTGACCGGCCCGTCGAGCACGATCGAACTCGACGGCACCCTGAACATGGTGGCCGATCAGATCGACGCGAAATTGTTGGTGACCTTGCCGGTGACGAACAACCTGCCGATTGCTGCACTGATCGTCGGCGCGCCGGCTGTTGGCGGGGCGTTGTTTCTGATCGACAAGCTGATTGGTGATCGCGTGTCCCGTTTCGCCAGCGTGAAGTACACCGTCAAGGGGCCCTGGAAAGAACCGCAAATCACTTACGACAAACCTTTTTGAAAAGCCATGGAGTAGCATGACTAACTCCCCCTGTAGTTATGCGTTGATCCGATCAGGAAAAGGCCATGTCTGTAGCCGTGATTCAAATGGTCAGCCAGAGCGATGTGCTGGCCAATCTGACCCAGGCCCGACGCCTGCTTGAGCAGGCTGCGGCCGGCGGTGCGCAACTTGCCGTGCTGCCGGAAAACTTCGCCGCCATGGGCCGGCGCGACATCACCGACATCGGCCGCGCCGAAGCCTTGGGCGAAGGCCCGATCCTGCCATGGTTGAAACAGACCGCACGCGACCTCAAGTTATGGATAGTGGCCGGCACGTTGCCGCTGCCGCCGGTAGATCAACCGACGGCCAAGGTGCATGCCTGTTCGTTGCTGGTTGATGACCGCGGCGAAACGGTGGCGCGATACGACAAGCTGCACCTGTTCGACGTGGACGTGGCCGACAATCGCGGTCGTTATCGCGAATCCGATGACTATGCTTATGGCAGTGGTGTCGTGGTTGCGGACACACCGGTTGGCCGGGTCGGCCTGACGGTTTGTTATGACCTGCGCTTCCCTGAGCTTTACAGCGAATTGCGTGCTGCCGGTGCGGAGCTGATTACCGCGCCGTCGGCCTTTACCGCGGTGACCGGCGCCGCGCACTGGGATGTGCTGATTCGCGCGCGGGCCATCGAGACACAGTGTTATGTGCTCGCGGCCGCTCAAGGCGGGACGCATCCGGGCCCCCGGGAAACCTGGGGTCATGCGGCAATCATCGACCCGTGGGGCCGGGTGCTGGCGCAACAGGATCAAGGCGAGGCCGTGCTGCTGGCCGAGATAGACAGCAGCGAACAGGCGTCCATCCGGGCGCGGATGCCGGTGTCCAATCACCGGCGCTTTTTCTCGCAGGGCGCCCAGCGACCTGCATCAGAACGATGAATTTAAGGCGTAAAGCATATGAGCGAGTTGTTGTCCTCAGTCAGTGAACACCTCCTGGCGCCTGGCGGCGTAACGATCGAGAGCCTGCAAGGTGTGCTCGGCGATCTGGCCGGCCCGGGCATCGATGCCGCCGACCTGTATTTTCAGGGACAGATTTCCGAGTCCTGGGCGCTGGAAGACGGCATCGTCAAGGAAGGCAGCTTCAACCTCGACCAAGGGGTTGGCGTGCGCGCGCAATCCGGTGAGAAGACCGGGTTTGCCTACAGCAATGCCATCACCCTGGAAGCCTTGGGCGCGGCGGCCCGTGCTGCCCGTTCGATCTCCCGTGCCGGTCAGAACGGCAGCGTGCAGGCGTTCACCACTCAAGATGTGGCGCAGTTGTACGGGCCGGACAATCCACTCGAAGTGCTGACCCGCGCCGAGAAAGTCGATCTGCTCAAGCGTATCGATGCCGCCACGCGTGCCCTTGATCCGCGTATCCAGCAAGTCACCGTGAGCATGGCCGGTGTCTGGGAGCGGATTCTGGTGGCGTCCACCGATGGCGGTCTGGCTGCGGATGTGCGACCGCTGGTGCGTTTTAACGTCAGCGTCATCGTCGAGCAGAATGGCCGTCGCGAACGCGGTGGTCATGGCGGTGGCGGTCGTACCGATTACCGTTATTTCCTCGCTGAAGACCGTGCCATGAGCTATGCCCGTGAGGCGCTGCGTCAGGCACTGGTTAACCTGGAAGCCATTCCGGCGCCGGCCGGTACGTTACCGGTGGTGTTGGGATCCGGCTGGTCCGGTGTGCTGCTGCATGAAGCGGTCGGCCACGGTCTGGAAGGCGACTTCAACCGCAAGGGCAGTTCGGCCTACAGCGGACGCATGGGCGAGATGGTTGCGTCCAAGCTGTGCACTATTGTCGATGACGGCACTCTGACCGGTCGCCGTGGTTCGTTGAGCGTTGACGACGAAGGCACCCCGACCGAATGCACCACGCTGATCGAAAACGGCGTACTCAAGGGCTACATGCAGGACAAACTCAACGCCCGCCTGATGGGCGTGGCCCGCACCGGTAACGGCCGACGCGAATCCTACGCGCACCTGCCGATGCCGCGCATGACCAACACTTACATGCTCGGCGGTGAGAGCGATCCGGCGGAAATCATTGCCTCGGTAAAACGCGGCATCTACTGCGCCAACCTCGGCGGCGGTCAGGTGGACATCACTAGTGGCAAGTTCGTGTTCTCCACGAGCGAGGCGTATCTGATCGAGGACGGCAAGATCACCGCGCCAGTCAAAGGCGCGACGCTGATCGGCAACGGGCCGGAAGCCATGAGTAAAGTGTCGATGGTCGGTAACGATCTGGCGCTGGACAGCGGTGTGGGGACGTGTGGCAAGGATGGGCAGTCGGTGCCGGTGGGTGTCGGCCAGCCAACGCTGAAGATTGATGCGATCACCGTAGGTGGTACGGGCGCTTAAAAAGTGAAGCCCCGGGTGAGTCGCTTGGCGACTCCCCCGGTCAGAGATTCAGCGCAGACCGCGTTGAGTCTCGTCCAGCTCACGGATGTACTTGAAGATTTTACGGCTCGATGCCGGTGGCTTGTTGGTCGCCAATTCGTGCTGGGCCTGACGGATCAGGGAGCGCAATTGCTGGCGATCAGCCTCCGGGTAGTCGATGACGAACTTCTCCAGGACCGCATCGTCGCCAGCAATCAGGCGATCACGCCAACGTTCCAGGTTATGGAAGCGTTCGTTGTACTGGCGAGTGGAGGCATCGAGTTGATCGAGCAAGACTAGAATGGCGTCAGTGTCCTGATCGCGCATCAGTTTGCCGATGAACTGGAGGTGCCGTTTACGCGCAATGTTCGCGGTGTGCTTGGGCGCATCGGCCAGGGCCCGGCGCAAGGCGTCGGTCAGGGGCAGTTTGCCAAGCAAGTCCGGCTTGAGTGTTGTAAGGCGCTCGCCGAGGTCAACCAGAGCATGCAGCTCGCGTTTAACCTGGGATTTGCTTTTTTCTCCCGTATCGAGGGAGTCGTCGTAAGAATCAACCATGGTGGCCGTCCGCAAAGAAACGCCGCCATGATAACCAGTCGGGGGCCGCTTGTCCGGCCCGGTCGCTCGATGACCTATACCGAAAGCAGAATTTGAGTGGAGAACAGCATGAGTGCAGTTGAAAGCGTCGGCCCACAAGCGTTGCCGGCACTGCAAGAACAAGTCGAGCAGATCATCGCTGAAGCCAAGCGTCAGGGCGCCAGTGCCTGTGAAGTGGCGGTATCTCTGGAGCAAGGCCTGTCGACCACCGTTCGCCAGCGCGAAGTCGAAACTGTCGAATTCAACCGCGACCAGGGCTTTGGCATCACCTTATATGTTGGCCAGCGCAAAGGCTCGGCGAGCACTTCGGCCAGTGGTCCGGATGCCATTCGCGAAACCGTCGCGGCGGCCCTGGCCATCGCCAAGCACACCTCGGAAGACGAAGCGTCGGGCCTGGCGGATGCCGCGCTGATGGCCAGGGATGTGCAGGATTACGACCTGTTCCATCAATGGGACATCACTCCGGAGCAGGCGATTGAGCAGGCGCTGACCTGTGAAGCCGCCGCGTTTGCCGCCGACAGCCGGATCAAAAACGCCGATGGGACCACCCTGAGCACGCATCAGGGCTGCCGTGTTTACGGCAACAGCCACGGTTTTATCGGCGGTTATGCGTCGACTCGACACAGCCTGAGCTGTGTGATGATCGCCGAGGCCGACGGCCAGATGCAGCGCGATTACTGGTACGACGTCAATCGTCAGGGCAATTTGCTAGCCGACCCGGTGAGCATCGGCCAGCGTGCCGCGCAACGGGCGGCGAGCCGTTTGGGCGCGCGTCCGGTGCCGACCTGTGAAGTACCGGTGTTGTTCTCTGCAGAGCTGGCCGGTGGTTTGTTCGGCAGCTTCCTGTCGGCGATTTCCGGTGGCAGCCTTTATCGCAAATCGTCGTTCCTCGAAGGCACGCTGGGGCAGAAGCTGTTTCCGGAATGGCTGACCATCGACGAACGTCCGCACTTGATGCGCGCCATGGGTAGTGCGGGGTTCGATGGCGATGGCCTGGCAACCTACGCCAAACCGTTCGTCGAAAAAGGTGAGTTGGTGTCCTACATTCTTGGCACCTACTCGGGTCGCAAACTCGGCATGCCGAGCACCGCCAACGCTGGCGGCGTGCACAACCTGTTCGTCACCCATGGTGACGAAGACCAGGCTGCCCTGCTGCATCGCATGGGACGCGGCTTGCTGGTAACCGAATTGATGGGGCAGGGCCTGAATATGGTTACCGGCGACTACTCCCGAGGCGCGGCGGGTTACTGGGTGGAGAACGGCGAGATCCAGTTCGCGGTCCAGGAAGTGACCATCGCGGGCAATATGCGCGACATGTTCAAGCAGATCGTTGCCGTGGGGAATGATTTGGAATTGCGCAGCAACATTCGCACAGGTTCGGTGCTTATCGAGCGGATGACGGTGGCGGGTAGCTAAGCTTTCCGCTGCACAAAAAGGCGCGCCACCCATCGGGTGACGCGCCTTTTTTCATGTCTGTCGCAAAGTTTTTGTAGGAGCCCGGCTTGCCGGCGATGGCGATTTTACAGCCGCCATCGCCGGCAAGCCGGGCTCCTACAGAAGGATCAGAGCTTTTCGGTACTCTTGTTTTGGTTCTCATTATCATCTAATAATAAATCTCATTACCGAATGAGCCCCGGATTATGAGTTCTGCCTTGCACGAGCAGCCCTACCTCGAAAGCTGGCGCTGGATGAGCCGCCAGATCCGTTGCGCGATGAATCCCGACGAGCCGCGCCTGATCGAACATTACCTCGCTGAAGGCCGGTATCTGGCCTGCTGCACGGCTAGCTCTCCCTGGACCATTGCTGAAACCTCTTTGCGCCTGCTGCTCGACACCGCCGCCGATGTCGCACTGCCCTGGCACTGGCGCACGTACTGCCTCGACCAGGCATGGCGCCCACTGCGCGAACTGGAACGCCTCTCTCTGTGTAAATGCCGCCTCAAGCGCTGGCAGAGCTACACCTGGCAATTGGCAACCTGCGAGTTGCAACCCTCGATTCCTCTCATAGAACTGGTGCAAGGATTTTCAGATGACCAAGACACGTATTGAGCGCGACAGCATGGGCGAGCTTCACGTCCCGGAAGACGCCCTCTGCGGCGCACAGACTCAACGTGCGGTGGATAACTTTCCGATCAGCGGCAAGACAATGCCGGTGCATTTCATCCGCGCGTTGATCCTGGCCAAGGCGGCCGCTGCCCGCGCCAACATCGACCTCAACCAGATCAGCGAGTCCCAGGGCAAAGCCATCGTCGATGCAGCGCTAGGCTTGCTTGAGGGGGACTTCATGCAGCACTTCCCGGTGGATATCTTCCAGACCGGCTCGGGCACCAGTTCCAACATGAACGCCAATGAAGTGATCGCCACCCTGGCCAGCCGCTTGCTCGGTGAGCCGGTGAACCCCAACGACCACGTCAACTGCGGTCAAAGCAGCAACGACATCATCCCCACCACCATCCACGTCAGTGCCGCACTGGCGTTGCACGAGCAGCTGCTACCGGCCCTGACAGGGTTGGTCCAAGTGATCGAGCGCAAGGCTGAACAGGTCCATCACCACGTTAAAACCGGTCGCACGCACTTGATGGATGCGATGCCAGTGCGCATGAGCCAGGTGCTCAATGGTTGGGCGCACCAGCTCAAAGCCAACATCGGCCATCTGCAGGATCTGCAACCCAGTCTGCAATCCTTGGCGCAGGGCGGCACGGCGGTGGGGACGGGGGTTAATGCGCATCCGGAATTCGCTGCGCGATTCAGTCAGCAACTAAGCAAGTTGACTCACGTGCAGTTCACGCCGGGCAAGGATCTGTTTGCGCTGATCGGCTCCCAGGACACCGCCGTCGCTGTGTCTGGGCAGCTTAAGGCTACCGCCGTATCGCTGATGAAAATCGCCAACGACCTGCGCTGGATGAACTCCGGTCCTTTGGCCGGCCTGGGCGAGATCGAGCTCGAAGCCCTGCAACCGGGCTCTTCGATCATGCCTGGCAAGGTCAATCCGGTGATCCCGGAAGCCACCGCCATGGTCGCCGCCCAAGTAATCGGCAATGACACGGTGATCACCATTGCCGGCCAGTCGGGCAATTTCGAACTGAACGTGATGCTGCCGATCATCGCCCAAAATCTGCTGAGTAGCATCGAATTGCTGACCAATTCCAGCCGCCTATTGGGCGAAAAGGCCATCGCCAGCTTCAAGGTCAACGAAGACCGCATCAAGGAAGCGTTGTCACGCAACCCGATTCTGGTGACCGCTCTCAACCCGATCATTGGCTACCAGAAAGCCGCCGAAATCGCCAAGAAGGCCTATCAACAAGGTCGTCCGGTGATCGACGTGGCGCTGGAACACACCGAGCTGACACGCAGCCAACTGGAAGAGTTGCTCAACCCGGAAAAACTCACCGCAGGCGGCGTGTAAAACGCCGCTGCCGCTTTGGAGGCTCACCATGGAGCACTGGAAACGCACGATCGAAAGAGCCAACCGCTTTTTCATGCTGGGTGAACTGGTCGATGCCCGCGAGGCTTACTTGCAGGCATTGGCCCTGGCCCAGGTGTTGTTCGAGCGCTGGGCGGATGCCGATGAAGCGGTGGCGGTCTGCGTGATTTCCCACCATAACCTGGCGGATTTGCATTTGCGTCTGAACCAGCCGGAGGAGAGCGCCGAGTATCTGTGCGCTATCCATCAGCGGTTGTTGCAGACCATGCAGGATCCGCGACTGGCACCGGCCCTGCGTGAAGCCGCGATGCGCCAGAGCAGCAAAACCTATGTCGAACTGCTGAATTTCATCAGCGAACACGGTGAATACCCGCGAACTCATCGTTTGCTGCACGTCGATGCCGCCGCGCCGTCACAACCTGCCGCGCCTCACCATCATGGAGTTCATTGAAATGGCTTTTACCTTGCCTGCCTTGCCGTACGCCTACGACGCCCTGGAACCGCATATCGATGCCCAGACCATGGAGATTCACTACACCAAGCACCATCAGACCTACATCAACAACCTCAACGCCGCCGTTGAAGGCACCGAATTTGCTGAATGGCCGGTGGAAAAACTGGTAGCTGCCGTGCAGCAGTTGCCAGAGAAACTCCGCGCTGCCGTGATCAACCAGGGCGGCGGGCATGCCAACCATTCGTTGTTCTGGGAAGTCATGACACCTGGCGGTGGCGGTAAACCGGAAGGCGCACTGGCTGCGGCCATCAATGAGCAACTGGGCGGTCTGGACAGCTTCAAAGAAGCGTTCACCAAGGCTGCGCTGACCCGCTTCGGCAGCGGTTGGGCCTGGCTGAGCGTCACGCCGCAAAAGACCTTAATCGTGGAAAGCAGCGGCAACCAGGACAGCCCGTTGATGAACGGCAATACGCCGATCCTCGGTCTGGATGTCTGGGAACACGCCTACTACCTTCAGTATCAGAACCGTCGCCCGGAATACATCAGCGCGTTTTATAACGTGATCAATTGGCCAGAAGTCGCGGCGCGCTATCAGGCTGCGCTGATTTAAGTCTTCTACAAAAACAATCCAAGGCTGACTATGGGCACTGAAACACTGGCGATCGGAAGTGGACGAATGTTTCGTTATGCATTTGGATCGCTGTTACTGCTGGCGGGTATGAGCTTGCTGGTTGCACACGGGCTGGAATGGCTGGATCTCGAACCGAAGCTGTCGCGAGCGTTACAGGGCGGTGCGATTTGCGCACTCGGCACCGCGCTCGGAGCGGTGCCGGTGCTGGTGGTCCGGCGCATGCCCGAGGCACTCAGCGATACGCTGCTGGGGTTTGGTGCGGGTGTGATGCTGGCGGCGACCGCGTTTTCGCTAATCGTGCCGGGCATTGCTGCGGCGGAAAACCTTGGCATGACCCCGTGGGCAGCCAGCAGCCTGATCTGTTTTGGCATCATGCTCGGCGCGTTCGGTCTGTTTCTGGTCGACCTCAAGGTCTCGGGGGCTTCACCGGAAATGCTCGTCGGCACCCCTGAGCACCCGGTGATTGCGCCGCGAATCTGGCTGTTCGTGTTCGCAATCATTGCCCACAACATTCCCGAAGGCATGGCGATCGGTGTATCGGCCGGCGGTGGAATGCCTGATGCTGACAGTTTGGCGATGGGTATTGCCTTGCAGGATGTTCCGGAAGGACTGGTGATTGCGTTGGTGCTGGCCGGGGCAGGGATGTCACGCTTCAAGGCATTCCTGATCGGTGCGGCTTCCGGTTTGGTCGAGCCCGTGTTCGCTCTGTTGTGCGCCTGGCTGGTGAGCCTGGCCGAACTGTTGTTGCCGTTGGGATTGGCAATGGCGGCGGGAGCGATGCTCTTGGTGGTGACCCACGAAGTCATTCCCGAGTCGCGCCGACACGGCCACGAAAAGCTTGCCAGTCTTGGGTTGTTGATCGGGTTTTGTTTGATGATGGTGATGGATACGGCGTTGGCCTGAACCGGGCGCTAATAGCTGAAGGAACATCTTGTGGCGAGGGAGCAAGCTCCCTCACCACAGAAGCGGGGGTTACTCGCCTTCGTCGAAGTAGTTATTGATCAACTTCACCAGCGCATCCAGCGCTTCCTGAGCCTGCTCGCCTTCCGTGCTCAAATGGATTTTGGTGCCCTTGCCGGCGGCGAGCATCATCATGGCCATGATGCTTTTACCGTCGACTGCGGTCTCTGGCGTGCGTCCAACCCTGATCGTGCAATCCTTGAACTGCCCGGCAACGCCAACGAATTTTGCAGAAGCGCGAGCGTGCAGGCCCAGCTTGTTGATGATTTCAATTTCCAGAGCAGGCATCGCGGTGTGAATCCTTTAGCTGAGGTCGCGGTGGCGAACCTGGACGTTCTTCAGGGATTGTTGCAGGGTCTTGGCCAAACGTTCGGTCAGGTAGACGGAGCGGTGGTGACCGCCAGTGCAGCCAATGGCAATAGTGACGTAGGCGCGGTTGCTGGCGGCAAAGCGGGGCAACCATTTGAGCAAATAGGTAGATATGTCCTGATACATCTCTTCGACATCCGGCTGTGCCGCCAGGTAATCGGCAACCGGTTGATCGAGTCCGGACTGCTCACGAAGCTCAGGCTTCCAATAAGGGTTCGGCAGGCAACGCACATCGAACACCAGATCAGCGTCTACCGGCATGCCACGCTTGAATCCGAACGACTCCACCAGGAACGCGGTTCCCGGCTCCGGCTGGTTCAACAATCGCAGCTTGATCGTGTCGCGCAGCTGATACAGGTTCAGGCTGGTGGTATTTATCTTGAGATCGGCGAGGTCGGCAATCGGTCCGAGCAAGGTGCTCTCAACGTTGATCGCTTCGGCCAGCGATCGGTTGGCGTTGCTCAATGGGTGACGACGACGGGTTTCCGAAAAACGCTTGAGCAGCGTTTCCTCGTCGGCATCCAGGTACAGGACATCGCACTGGATATGCCGGCTGCGGACTTCTTCCAGCAGGTCGGGAAAGCGTGTCAGATGGCTCGGCAAGTTACGCGCATCGATGGACACGGCAACCAGCGGCTGGGACAGCTCAGTGTGAATCAGTGCGCGCTCGGCCAATTCCGGCAGCAACCCGGCAGGCAGGTTGTCGATGCAGTAGTAGCCGTTGTCCTCGAGAACATCGAGGGCGGTGCTTTTACCCGAGCCGGAACGGCCACTGACGATGATCAAACGCATGGTTACGGCCCGTTTTGCTCGTCCAGGACAACCTGATACAAGGCTTCATTGCTCGGGGCGCTGCGCAGTTTTTCGCGCACTTCCTTGCGGTCGAGCATGCTGGCGATCTGGCGCAAAAGCTCCAGGTGCGCATCGGTAGCGGCCTGGGGGACCAGCAATACGAACAGCAGGTCAACCGGGGCGCCGTCGATGGCGTCGAAATCGATTGGGGCGTCCAGGTGCATAAGGGCACTGATGGGCGAATCGCAGCCCTTCAGGCGGCAGTGAGGAATAGCGATGCCGTTACCAAAACCGGTAGATCCGAGTTTTTCACGGGCAATCAAAGCCTCGAAGACATCTTGCATCTCCAGATCCGGCACTTCGCGATGGATGAGGTTGGCAATTTGTTCGAGGGCTTTCTTTTTACTGCCGCCCGGCACGTTCACCAGGGAACGGCCGGGGGTCAGGATGCTTTCAAGTCGGATCATGGGTTGGGAGTGTTAACGACCGGTAGCGCCCTGGAGGAGGCTCTGGGTCTTTTCCTTATGCTTTTTGAGTTGTTTATCAAGCTTGTCGGTGAGTGCGTCGATCGCCGCATACATGTCGGTATGTTCCGCGTTGGCGACAACTTCATTCCCGGGAATATGCAGCGTGGCTTCGATTTTCTGCTTCAACTTTTCGACCGTCATCGTGACCTGCACGTTGGTGATCTTGTCGAAATGTCGCTCCAATCGTTCGAGTTTTTCGCCGATGTAGGTGCGAAGAGGTTCGGTCACTTCCAGTTGGTGTCCACTGATGTTGACTTGCATACAGCTTCTCCTTCGTTGCCAGTGCATAAAGCGGCAGATCAGATGATCTGCCACTGGAACGCTGTGGCGTGGCTCTACATCAACCGCTTGCGTTCGCTCGAAGGCGCGATCCCGAGGGATTCGCGGTACTTGGCGACGGTGCGGCGAGCCACCTGAATGCCTTGTGCCTCCAGTAAACCAGCGATCTTGCTGTCACTCAACGGCTTTTTCTGATTTTCCGCGGCAACCAGTTTTTTGATGATTGCGCGGATCGCCGTGGACGAGCATTCGCCGCCTTCGGAGGTGCTGACGTGGCTGGAGAAAAAGTATTTCAGCTCATATATGCCCCGCGGGGTATGCATGAACTTCTGCGTGGTCACCCGCGAGATCGTCGACTCGTGCATGCCCACCGCCTCGGCGATGTCATGCAGGACCAACGGTTTCATCGCTTCGTCGCCGTACTCCAGGAAGCCGCGCTGATGCTCGACAATCTGGGTGGCTACCTTCATCAGGGTTTCGTTGCGGCTTTGCAGGCTCTTGATGAACCAGCGGGCTTCTTGCAGCTGGTTGCGCATGAACGTGTTGTCGGCGCTGGTATCGGCGCGGCGGACGAATCCGGCGTACTGGGCGTTGACCCGCAAGCGTGGCACCGACTCCTGATTGAGCTCCACCAGCCAGCGTTCGTTGTCCTTGCGCACGATGACGTCGGGAACGACGTACTCGGCTTCAGTGGACTCGATTTGCGAACCTGGACGCGGATTGAGGCTCTGGACCAGTTCGATGACCTGGCGCAGTTCATCTTCCTTGAGCTTCATGCGGCGCATCAGCTGGCTGTAGTCGCGGCTGCCGAGCAGATCGATGTAGTCGGTGACCAGACGCTTTGCTTCAGCAAGCCAAGGGGTCTTGGCGGGCAGCTGGCGCAATTGCAGCAGCAGGCATTCGCCCAGGTTGCGGGCGCCGATGCCGGCAGGTTCGAATTGCTGGATGCGGTGCAGAACGGCTTCGATTTCGTCGAGTTCGATGTCCAGCTCTGGATCGAACGCTTCGAGGATTTCCTCTAGCGTCTCGTCAAGGTAGCCCTGATTGTTGATGCAGTCGATCAGGGTCACGGCGATCAGGCGATCGGTGTCGGACATCGGCGCCAGGTTCAATTGCCAGAGCAGGTGGCTTTGCAGGCTTTCACCGGCGGAAGTACGGGTGGTGAAATCCCACTCGTCGTCATCGTTGCTCGGCAGGCTGCTGGCGCTGGTCTGGTAGACATCTTCCCAGGCGGTATCGACGGGCAGTTCATTGGGGATGCGCTCGTTCCAGTCGCCTTCCTCGAGGTTATCCACCGTCGGGGCGCTTTCCTGGTAGGAGGGCTCCTGAATGTCGCTGTTGGGCTTCAGTTCGGCATTGTCAGCCAAGGGGTCGGTGTTGTCGAAGTCGTCGCCTTCTTCCTGGCGTTCGAGCATCGGATTGGACTCCAGGGCCTCCTGGATTTCCTGTTGCAGATCCAGGGTCGACAATTGGAGCAGGCGGATGGCCTGTTGCAGCTGCGGTGTCATCGTCAGCTGCTGGCCCATTCTCAAGACTAGCGATGGTTTCATGGCAGGGGCTTAACACCTTATTCGCCGGCGCACATGCGCCATCCACTACAGGGCGCCGGAGCGCCAAACATAAGCAAATTATATGCCCGAAACTGCAGCGTTTGCCTAGAGCGCTGTAACAATAAAAAAATGTTGATTTTTTATCGAGACAAGCGCTTTGGCGACCTGCCAGACACCTCAGCGCTTACAGGCGGAACTCATGGCCCAAGTACACTTCCTTGACCAGGTCGTTGGCCAGGATGGTTTCAGAGTCGCCTTCGGCGATCAGTTGGCCATCGTTGACGATATAGGCGGTTTCGCAGATATCCAGGGTTTCACGGACGTTGTGGTCAGTGATCAGCACGCCAATGCCCTTGGCCTTGAGGTGGTAGATGATCTGTTTGATGTCACCCACCGAAATCGGGTCCACGCCAGCGAAGGGTTCGTCGAGCAGGATGAACTTCGGGTTAGTGGCCAGTGCCCGGGCGATTTCCACGCGGCGACGTTCGCCACCGGACAGGCTCATGCCGAGGTTGTCGCGGATATGGCTGATGTGGAATTCCTGCAACAGGCTTTCCAGTTCTTTGCGACGACCGGCCTTGTCGAGTTCCTTGCGGGTCTCGAGGATCGCCATGATGTTATCGGCTACCGAGAGTTTGCGGAAGATCGAGGCTTCTTGCGGCAGATAGCCGATGCCGGCCTTTGCACGGCCATGCATCGGCTGATGGCTGACATCCAGGTCGTCGATCAGGACGCGGCCCTGATCGGCCTGTACCAGGCCCACGATCATGTAGAAACAAGTGGTCTTGCCGGCGCCGTTGGGACCAAGCAGGCCGACGATCTGACCGCTGTCGATGGACAGGCTGACGTCACGCACGACCTGACGGCTCTTGTAGCTCTTGGCCAGATGCTGAGCTTTCAGAGTTGCCATTACTGGGCCTTTTGCTCGTCGGTTTTCTTTTTCGGCTGGATCACCATGTCGATGCGCGGACGCGACTCGGTCACCTTGCTGCCGGTAGCGCGACCGGCGCTGGCGAGCTTTTTCTCGGTGTCGTAGACGATTTTCTCGCCTTGGGTGACGTTGTCGTCCTTATCGATGACCTTGGCGCGGTCAATCAGCACGACACGATTTTGCTTGGCGAGATACTGGATGGTCACACCCCAGCCCTGCACGGGCTTGGTGTCTCCAGCGGTTTGCAGTTGCTCGAAGTAGGCCAGGTTGCCCACCGAGGTCACCACGTCGATGTCGCCATCGGCGGCACGGGTCATGGTCACTTTGTTGCCGGTGACCTTCATCGAGCCCTGGGTGATGATCACGTCGCCGGTATAGGTGGCAACACCGTTCTTGTCGTCCAGTTGGGCGTCGTCGGCCTGAATGCGGATTGGCTGCTGCTGATCGTTCGGCAGAGCCCAGGCGCTCACGCTTCCCAGTGCTGCGCCCAGACTGAGCAAAATAGGGAGGGTTTTAACGAGCCTCATACTGTCCTCTTACGTTCGATAGCAGGTGTATCCTGCTTTCTTTCAAATACGCTTTCATTCCGTTACCAGTCGATACGCCGCCAGCGCCGTCGATTCTAACGGGTTGCTCGGTCTGCGCATATTGCTGTTGCGGGAACACCGTCATGCGAGTGGTGGTGATCAGGGTCCTGCGATTTTTTTCGTCGAAACGCGTGATGCGTACCGAGTCAATCAATTCAACCTGCGTACCGTCCGGATTGACTTCACCCTTTTCGCTCTGGACGTGCCATGGGAACTCGGTACCACGGAACATGTTCAGGTCGGGGTTGGTCAGCAACGTCACTTCGGTTGCCTTGAGGTGTTCGACCTTGTCGGACGTCATCTCGTATTGCAGTTTGCCGTCCGGCAGGAACTGCACACTGTGGGCGTTGATCGCGTAATAGTCGATCGCGCTTTCGTCGGCCTTCACCACTGGCTTGTCGAGGAAGCGTTCCGGGCTGATATTCCAGTATCCGACCGCGGCGAAAATCGCCGCGATGGAGCCGAACACCAGAGTGTTGCGAATCTTTTTGCTCAACATGTCTTGGCTCACAGGTACGCGGCGTTGGCCGCATCAAGGCGGCCCTGGGCGCGCAGGATCAATTCGCAGAATTCTCGCGCGGCACCCTCGCCACCGCGGGCCTGGGTCACGCCGTGGGCGTGTTCACGCACGAAACTGGCGGCATTGGCCACTGCCATGCCCAAGCCTACGCGGCGAATCACCGGCAGGTCTGGCAAGTCGTCGCCGAGGTAGGCGACCTGTTCATAGCTTAGGTTGAGTTGGCCCAGAAGTTCGTCCAGTACCACAAGTTTGTCTTCGCGACCCTGGTAAAGGTGCGGAATGCCGAGATTCTTCGCTCGTCGCTCTACGACCGGAGTTTTACGGCCGCTGATAATAGCGGTCTGCACGCCGGCTGCCATCAGCATCTTGATGCCCTGGCCGTCGAGGGTGTTGAAGGTCTTGAATTCGCTGCCGTCTTCGAGGAAGTACAGGCGTCCGTCGGTCAGTACGCCGTCGACGTCGAATACCGCCAGTTTGATCTGTTGGCCACGTTGCAGAAGGTCTGCGCTCATTACATTACTCCCGCACGCAGCAAGTCGTGCATGTTCAAGGCGCCGACCGGGCGGTCTTCGCTGTCGACCACGACGAGCGCGTTGATTTTATGATCTTCCATGATTTTCAGGGCCTCGGCGGCGAGCATTTCGGCGCGGGCAGTCTTGCCGTGGGCAGTCATGACCTGGTCGATGGTCACGCTGTGGATGTCGATGGTGCGGTCCAGGGTGCGGCGCAAATCGCCGTCGGTGAAGATCCCGGCGAGTTTGCCGTCGGCTTCAAGGATCACGGTCATTCCCAGGCCCTTGCGGGTCATTTCCATCAGCGCGTCCTTGAGCAGGGTGCCGCGCTGAACCTGCGGCAGTTCTTGCCCGGCGTGCATGACGTTTTCCACTTTCAGCAGCAGGCGTCGGCCCAGCGCGCCACCCGGGTGGGAAAACGCAAAGTCTTCGGCGGTGAAGCCTCGCGCTTCCAGCAGGGCGACGGCCAGGGCGTCGCCCATGACCAATGCTGCGGTGGTCGAAGAGGTGGGCGCCAGGTTCAGTGGGCAGGCTTCGTGCTCGACGTGAACATTCAGATTGACTTCAGCAGCTTTGGACAGGGGCGAATTCGGGTTGCCGGTCATGCTGATCAACTGAATGCCCAGGCGCTTGATGAGCGGCAGCAGGGTGACGATTTCATTGGTCGAGCCGGAGTTCGACAGCGCGAGGATGATGTCGTCGCGGGTGATCATGCCCATGTCGCCGTGACTGGCTTCGGCCGGGTGCACAAAAAATGCCGTGGTGCCGGTGCTGGCCAGGGTGGCGGCGATCTTGTTGCCGATGTGCCCTGATTTGCCCATGCCAACCACGACTACGCGGCCTTTGCTGGCCAGAATCATCTCGCAAGCGCGTACGAAATCTGCATCGATTTGGGGTAGCAAGCCTTGTACGGCTTCCATTTCGAGGCGGATGGTGCGTTGTGCGGATTGAATCAGCTCGCTGGATTGGCTCATGTCGGAAATCGTATAGCCTGATGAAAAGGCGGCGATTATAGCGGTTATGATCGAAACCCTCACGCAAGTTCGTCGCGCATTGTCATTCCTTGTTACCGAATCCCTCTAAATGAAGCTTTTTGCCACTCATCTCGCGGAACATGGACCGGCATTGGCCTTGGGCGCGTGGCGTTTGCAGTGATATAGTTCGCCGCCAGTTCGGCCCGCCCGGGGATGTGCTTTTGTCAGGAAGCCAGGCGTCCGAGTGAGAGGCTGCATCGCAAGGAGTTTAGATGAGTGCCGATAACGCCTACGCGGTCGAGCTGAAGGGACTGACCTTCAAGCGCGGTGCGCGCAGCATTTTCAATAACGTCGATATCCGTATTCCCCGTGGCAAGGTCACCGGCATCATGGGGCCTTCCGGGTGTGGCAAGACCACGCTGTTGCGGTTGATGGGCGCACAGTTGCGTCCATCCAGCGGCGAAGTCTGGGTCAATGGGCAGAATCTGCCGCAGCTGTCTCGTAGCGATCTGTTCGATGCCCGCAAGCACATGGGCGTGCTGTTTCAGAGTGGCGCACTGTTTACCGATCTCGATGTGTTCGAGAACGTCGCCTTTCCTTTGCGCGTTCATACCGAGCTTCCGGAAGAAATGATCCGGGATATCGTCCTGCTCAAATTGCAGGCCGTGGGGTTGCGTGGCGCCATTGACCTGATGCCTGACGAACTGTCCGGGGGCATGAAGCGTCGTGTCGCGCTGGCGCGGGCGATTGCGCTCGATCCGCAGATTCTCATGTATGACGAGCCCTTTGTCGGCCAGGACCCCATCGCCATGGGCGTATTGGTGCGCCTGATCCGCCTGCTCAACGATGCACTGGGCATCACCAGTATCGTGGTTTCCCACGACCTGGCCGAGACCGCGAGCATTGCCGATTACATCTATGTGGTGGGCGACGGGCAGGTGTTGGGGCAGGGCACGCCGCAAGAACTGATGAACTCGGACGAACCGCGTATCCGGCAATTCATGACAGGCGAACCAGACGGTCCGGTCGCCTATCACTTTCCAGCGACGGATTACCGCGCAGATCTCCTGGGGAAGCGCTGATGCGCAAGACTTCACTAATAGAAAGAGTGCGCCGCTTCGGCCACGCCGGCATCGATGTGCTGGCGGTGTTCGGGCGTTCGGCGTTGTTCCTGTTTCATGCGCTGCTGGGGCGCGGTGGGATCGGCGGCGGTTTTGGCCTGCTGGTCAAGCAGTTGCATTCCGTCGGTGTGATGTCCCTGGTGATCATTGTGGTTTCCGGGGTGTTCATCGGCATGGTGCTGGCGTTGCAAGGGTTCAACATCCTGTCCAGCTACGGTTCCGAGCAGGCGGTCGGGCAGATGGTTGCCCTGACGTTGCTGCGCGAGCTGGGACCGGTGGTGACCGCGCTGCTGTTCGCCGGACGTGCCGGTTCGGCGCTGACGGCGGAAATAGGCAACATGAAATCCACTGAACAGTTGTCCAGCCTGGAGATGATCGGGGTCGATCCGCTCAAGTACATCATTGCCCCGCGCCTGTGGGCCGGTTTCATTTCCCTGCCGGTGCTGGCGATGATTTTCAGCGTCGTGGGGATATGGGGTGGTTCGTGGGTGGCCGTCGACTGGCTGGGCGTGTATGAAGGTTCCTACTGGTCGAACATGCAGAACAGCGTGACCTTCGCCGACGATGTGCTCAACGGCATCATCAAGAGCATTGTTTTCGCCTTTGTCGTCACCTGGATTGCCGTATTCCAAGGCTATGACTGCGAGCCCACTTCCGAGGGGATCAGTCGTGCCACTACCAAGACCGTGGTGTATGCCTCTTTGGCAGTACTCGGCCTGGACTTTATTCTGACCGCCTTGATGTTTGGAGATTTCTGATGCAAAACCGCACCCTGGAAATCGGTGTCGGCCTTTTCTTGCTGGCTGGCATCCTGGCTTTGCTGCTGCTGGCGCTGCGGGTCAGTGGCCTGTCCCCGAGCCCGAATACCGAAACCTATAAACTTTACGCGTATTTCGACAATATCGCCGGCCTGACGGTTAGAGCTAAAGTGACCATGGCCGGTGTGACTATCGGCAAGGTGACGGCGATCGATCTGGATCGCGACAGTTTCACCGGTCGCGTGACCATGCAGCTTGAAAAGCGTGTAGATAACCTGCCGGCGGACTCCACTGCATCTATCCTGACCGCTGGCCTGTTGGGCGAGAAGTACATCGGTATCAGTGTGGGCGGGGAAGAAGCCCTGCTCAAGGATGGCGGGACCATCCACGACACCCAGTCGTCGCTGGTGCTCGAGGACCTGATCGGTAAATTCCTGCTCAATACCGTTAGCAAAGACGCCAAATGAGGAGTTTCCAAATGATCTCTACCTTGCGACGTGGCCTGTTGGTATTGCTCGCGGCCCTGCCGTTGGTGGCTAACGCCGTGGCGGCGCCTTCCGCGCACGAACTGGTTCAGGACACTACAAACCGGTTGCTGGCCGACCTGGCCGCCAACAAAGAAAAGTACAAGCAGGATCCGCAGGACTTTTATGCGGCGCTAAACAGCATTGTCGGGCCTGTCGTGGATGCCGAGGGCATTTCCAAAAGCATCATGACGGTCAAGTACTCGCGCAAAGCCACCCCTGCGCAAATGAAAACCTTTGAAGAAAACTTCAAGAAGGGCCTGTTCCAGTTCTATGGCAATGCCTTGCTGGAGTACAACAACCAGGGCATTACCGTTGATCCTGCCAAGGACGAGTCGGGCGACCGTACTAGCGTCGGCATGACGGTCAAGGGCAGCAACGGTGCGATCTATCCTGTGTCGTACACACTGGAAAAGGTCGGCGGTGAGTGGAAGCTGCGCAACGTGATCATCAACGGCATCAACATTGGCAAACTGTTCCGTGATCAGTTCGCCGACGCGATGCAGCGCAATGGCAACGACCTGGACAAGACCATCAACGGTTGGGCCGGGGAAGTCGCCAAGGCCAAGGCCTCCACCGAAAACGCCGACCAGAAGTCAACGCAATGAGCGAGTCGGCCATCCAGATGGACGAGGCCGGCGAGCTGCGGCTCAGCGGCGTGCTGGATTACCGCACCGGCCCTGGATTGCGCGAGCAGGGCCACGCCTTGATCAAGGCGAGCAAGGCTGCGGCGTTAGTGGTCGATTGTGCAGCTGTGACGAAGTCCAGCAGCGTCGGTTTGTCCCTGCTGCTGTGCTTCATGCGTGATGCTCAGGCGGCCGGCAAGGCGCTGAGCATCCGTGCTATGCCAGAAGACATGCGTGAAATCGCTCAGGTCAGTGAGTTGACCGAGCTGTTGGCGCATCCCTAATCCACATCGATAAAGAAGCCCCCCGTCAGAGTCCTGCTTCGCGGGGTTCGCAGGCGCGGGGCTTTTTTGTATGATGTCCGACCCGCGCGCACAGGGCGCCGATTGAGGTTGAGCATGCAGGCCGTAGAAGTTAAAAGCTTCCTTGAAGGAAAGCTGCCTAATACCAAGGTGGAAGTTGAAGGCGAAGGCTGCAATTTCCAGCTGAACGTGATTAGCGATGAACTGGCGGCGTTGAGCCCGGTGAAGCGTCAGCAGCAGGTCTATGCCCATTTGAACCCATGGATCACCGATGGCAGCATCCATGCGGTCACTATGAAATTTTTCAGCAGCGCGGCCTGGGCCGAGCGCACCTGAGCCCAAGGGCGTCGAGATTCTTATGGATAAATTGATTATTACTGGCGGTGCTCGTCTTGACGGCGAGATCCGCATCTCCGGGGCAAAGAACTCTGCCCTGCCGATCCTGGCGGCGACCCTGCTGTGCGATGGCCCGGTGACTGTGGCCAACCTGCCGCACCTGCACGACATCACCACCATGATCGAGCTGTTCGGTCGCATGGGCATCGAGCCGGTGATCGACGAGAAACTGGCTGTCGAAATCGACCCGCGCACCATCAAGACCCTGATTGCTCCGTACGAACTGGTTAAAACCATGCGTGCGTCGATCCTGGTGCTGGGCCCGATGGTTGCCCGTTTCGGTGAAGCCGAAGTCGCGCTGCCTGGCGGTTGTGCCATCGGTTCGCGTCCGGTTGACCTGCACATCCGCGGCCTTGAAGCCATGGGCGCGGTTATCGACGTCGAAGGCGGCTACATCAAGGCCAAGGCCCCAGAAGGCGGCCTGCGCGGTGCGCACTTCTTCTTCGACACCGTCAGCGTGACCGGTACCGAGAACATCATGATGGCCGCTGCGCTGGCCAAAGGCCGCAGCGTACTGGCTAACGCCGCACGCGAGCCTGAAGTCGTCGACCTGGCGAACTTCCTGAACGCTATGGGTGCCAAGGTTTCCGGCGCTGGCACTGACACCATCACCATCGATGGCGTCGAGCGTCTGCACACCACCACTTACAAAGTGATGCCTGACCGTATCGAAACCGGTACCTACCTGGTCGCCGCCGCCGTGACTGGCGGTCGCGTGAAGGTCAAGGACACTGATCCGACCATCCTCGAAGCCGTCCTGGAAAAGCTCCGGGAAGCGGGCGCAGAAATCACCTGCGGCAACGACTGGATCGAGCTGAACATGCACGGCAAGCGGCCGAAAGCCGTCAACGTGCGGACCGCTCCTTACCCGGCGTTCCCGACCGACATGCAAGCGCAGTTCATCTCCCTCAACGCCATTGCCGAAGGCACTGGTGCCGTGATCGAGACGATCTTCGAAAACCGCTTCATGCACGTGTACGAACTGCACCGCATGGGCGCCAAGATCCAGGTCGAAGGCAACACCGCCATCGTTACCGGTACCGAAAAGCTCAAGGGCGCGCCAGTCATGGCCACCGACCTGCGTGCCTCGGCCAGCCTGGTGATCTCGGCGCTGATCGCCGAAGGCGACACCCTGATCGACCGCATCTACCACATCGACCGTGGTTACGAGTGCATCGAAGAGAAACTGCAGATGCTGGGCGCCAAGATCCGTCGCGTTCCGGGCTAGTTCTGCTGCATGGGCACAGGGACGTGCCCGATGATTTCGTTTCAAGTCGAGCCGGTTTCCGGCTCGATGTGTGTCCGGCGCCGTTTGCGACCGGGCATGAGTACCTTGATAAGGACTGACGTTTCCCATGTTGACCATCGCACTGTCCAAGGGCCGCATCCTTGACGACACCCTGCCGCTTCTGGCTGAAGCGGGCATCGTGCCGACCGAGAATCCGGACAAGAGCCGCAAGCTGATCATCCCCACGACCCAGGAAGATGTACGCCTGTTGATCGTGCGTGCCACCGACGTGCCGACTTACGTTGAGCATGGTGCCGCCGACCTTGGTGTCGCAGGTAAAGACGTGTTGATGGAATACGGCGGCCAGGGCTTGTACGAGCCGCTGGACCTGCAAATTGCCCAGTGCAAGTTGATGACTGCCGGCAAGGTCGGTGCGGTCGAGCCCAAGGGCCGCCTGCGCATCGCCACCAAGTTCGTCAACGTTGCCAAGCGCTACTACGCCGAACAAGGCCGTCAGGTCGACATCATCAAGCTATACGGCTCGATGGAGCTGGCGCCGTTGATCGGCCTGGCCGACAAGATCATCGACGTGGTCGACACCGGCAACACGCTGCGGGCCAACGGCCTGGAGCCACAGGATTTCATTGCGGCCATCAGTTCCCGGCTGATCGTCAACAAGGCTTCGATGAAAATGCAGCACGCCCGTATCCAGGCGTTGATCGACACCCTGCGCAAGGCAGTGGAGTCTCGACACCGCGGCTGATTCACCTGCGCGACCGCAAGGCGCGCCGTCTATCCGCCTCATAGCCAGAATTCTCAGGTGCCCAAGCGGATCGAATGTTAGCTTCGGGCGCCTGAGTTTTTTGCCAATCCTATGAGGCTCTCGCTATGACCGCACCGACTGCAATTCGCCGACTCAACGCTGCTGACCCGGATTTTGCGCATCATCTGGATCATCTGCTGAGCTGGGAAAGTGTCTCTGACGACTCGGTCAATCAGCGCGTGCTGGACATCATCAAGGCTGTGCGTGAGCGTGGCGACGCGGCGCTGGTGGACTTCACCCGCCAGTTCGATGGCCTGGACGTGAAGTCCATGGCCGACCTGATCCTGCCGCGCGAACGCCTGGAACTGGCGCTGACACGCATTACCGTGGCCCAGCGCGAAGCGCTGGAAGTCGCCGCCACCCGTGTGCGCAGCTACCACGAAAAACAGAAGCAGGACTCCTGGAGCTACACCGAGGCCGACGGCACCGTGTTGGGCCAGAAAGTCACGCCGCTGGACCGCGCCGGGCTGTATGTACCGGGCGGCAAGGCATCGTATCCGTCGTCGGTGTTGATGAATGCGATCCCGGCCAAAGTCGCTGGCGTGACTGAAGTGGTCATGGTCGTGCCAACCCCGCGCGGTGAAATCAACGAACTGGTACTGGCCGCAGCCTGCATCGCCGGCGTCGACCGCGTGTTCACCATTGGCGGCGCGCAGGCCGTTGCGGCACTGGCTTACGGCACCGAAAGCGTGCCGAAAGTCGATAAAGTGGTCGGGCCTGGCAACATCTATGTCGCCACTGCCAAGCGCCACGTATTTGGCCAGGTCGGCATCGACATGATCGCCGGTCCGTCCGAGATCCTCGTGGTGTGTGACGGCAAGACTGATCCGGACTGGATCGCCATGGACCTGTTCTCCCAGGCCGAGCACGACGAAGACGCCCAAGCGATTCTGGTCAGCCCGGATGCCGAATTCCTCGACCAGGTCGCCGCCAGTATCGCCAAACTGATGCCGACCATGGAGCGTGCCGAAATCATCGAAACGTCGATCAATGGCCGTGGCGCGTTGATCAAGGTGCGCGATATGGAGCAAGCCATGGAAGTGGCCAACCGCATTGCGCCGGAGCACCTGGAGCTGTCGGTCGCCGATCCGCAAGCCTGGCTGCCGCAGATCCGCCACGCCGGTGCGATCTTCATGGGCCGCCACACCTCCGAAGCCCTGGGCGATTATTGCGCAGGTCCGAACCACGTGTTGCCAACCTCCGGCACCGCGCGGTTCTCCTCGCCGCTGGGCGTGTACGACTTCCAGAAACGCTCGTCGATCATTTTCTGCTCCGAGCAGGGTGCGTCCGAACTGGGCAAGACCGCTTCTGTGCTGGCCCGCGGCGAGTCACTGACTGCCCACGCCCGCAGCGCCGAATACCGCATTCTTGATGATAAGCAGGGGAACTGAGCATGAGTAAATTCTGGAGCCCGTTCGTCAAGAACCTGGTGCCGTATGTGCCGGGCGAGCAGCCGAAACTGGCAAAACTGGTGAAGCTCAACACCAACGAAAACCCGTACGGTCCATCGCCGAAAGCTTTGGCCGCGATGCAGACCGAGCTGAACGACAACCTGCGCTTATACCCGGACCCGAACAGCGATCTGCTGAAGAACGCCGTCGCCCAGTATTACGGCGTGCAGGCCAATCAGGTGTTCCTCGGCAACGGTTCCGATGAAGTGTTGGCGCACATTTTCCATGGTTTGCTGCAGCACGATCAGCCGCTACTGTTCCCGGATATCAGCTACAGCTTCTATCCGGTTTACTGCGGTCTGTACGGCATCAAGTTCGATGCGGTGCCGCTGGACGAACAGTTCCGGATCAACCCGGCGGACTACGCCAAGCCGAACGGCGGGATCATTTTCCCGAATCCGAACGCGCCGACCGGTTGCCTGCTGGCGCTTGAAGCTGTCGAGCAAATCCTCAAGGCGAGCCCGGATTCAGTGGTCGTGGTGGACGAGGCTTACATCGACTTCGGCGGTGAAACGGCGATTAGTTTGGTCGACCGTTATCCGAACCTGCTGGTGACCCAGACCTTGTCCAAGTCCCGTTCATTGGCGGGTCTGCGGGTTGGTCTGGCCGTCGGCCATCCGGACCTGATTGAGGCGCTGGAGCGGATCAAGAACAGCTTCAACTCCTATCCGCTGGATCGCATGGCTAATGTCGGCGCGGCGGCGGCGTTCGAGGATCGCGAGTATTTCGACAAGACTTGCCGGTTGGTCATCCAGAGTCGCGAGAAGGTTGTTGCGCAGCTGGAGGAGAAGGGTTTTGAAGTGTTGCCGTCGGCGGCGAACTTCATTTTCGCCCGTCACCCCAAACACGATGCGGCCGGGCTCGCCGCGAAGTTGCGTGAGCAAGGCGTGATCGTTCGGCACTTCAAACAGGAGCGGATCGCCCAATTCCTGCGGATCTCCATCGGCACGCCAGAGCAGAATCAGGCGTTGATTGATGGTCTCGGCGATCTCTAAACCATCACTGAACCTGTAGGAGCCGGCTTACTGGCGATGGCGATCTGGCATTCAACATCAATGTTGAATGTTATGACCTCATCGCGAGCAGGCTCGCTCCTACAGTGTTTTGTGGTGTGGCTTACTCGTGATGCGGTTCGCCCAGGAACGTCAGCGAGCTGAACAGCCCGCGACTGTTCACGTCAACGTTGTCTTTCACCGGCACTTCCACCTGCGCCGAAATCACATTCAACCCTTCATTGCGCACCAGCACTTTTGCCCGGCCATTGGCATCGGTTTCGGTGCTCAAGGTATTCGGCGCATTCCGATAGTCGCCCACCAACTTCACGCCCGCCGCCGGTTTTCCATCCAGCAGCACCTGGACTGGCAGTGATTCGCCCGGCCCTACGGTCAGCGGATCGACCTCAGGCAGAATCAGCAATTTGATTTGATCAAGCTTGGGCAGCTTCGCGCCCGGCTGATAAATCGCCAGGCTGTATTTGAAAGTCTGGGTCGCCTCGATCGCCCCTGGCACTTTGCTGCGTCCTTCGTTGATCCACTTCTTGTCGGAGGTCTGCGACCACATGCCGTTGTCCAGGGCTACCGCGAGCACCGCCGGTGGCTTCAACGGTTGCAGGCGCGCGTGATCGGCCAGACGCTGAACCGTGACCGGGATCATTTTGCCATTGGCGTCATAAGCCCAGGCTCCGCTGATTTTCTGCGCCTTGAAGGCATTGTCTTCGGCACCGTGGCCGTAAATGACTTCGATGTTGCCGCGTCGTTGCTCGGTCCACAGGCCATGGGCCGAGACCTCCGTGGCCAACAGCAAGCCAAGCAGGGCCAGGGGTTTTCGAGTGTGCATGGGGACGTCCTTTTACAGAGTGAGTGTCAGGCTGACGGTGAAATTGCGCGGCTCGCCGGGGTTGACCCAGTAGTTGCTGTAGGAGCGCTCGAAGTATTTCTCGTCGAAAAGGTTGTTCAGGTTCAGGCCCACGGTGATGTTGTCACTGGCCTTGTAATGGGCGAGCAGGTCGACGGTGTGGTACGCGGCTAACTCAAAGTCGCTTCCGGCTTCACCCGAGCGATCACCGACGTAGGTGAATGCAGCGCCTACGTCCGAGCCGCGCAGTTGGCCGTCCTGAAATTCATAAACACCCAACAGGCTGCCACTGCGTTTGGCCACGCCGAGCATGCGGCTGCCAGTGGGAATGACCTTGTCGCCCTGAGTGACTTCAGCGTCTATGTAGGCGAAGGCGCCGATCACCCGAACAGCGTCGGTAATTTGCCCGGCGACTTGCAGATCGAAACCCTGACTGCGCGCCTTGCCCATGGCGCGGCTGGTGTCGGTAGCCGGGTCGAGGGCGAGAACATTTTCCTTTTCGATATGGAAAGCGGCGAGGGTGCTGCTCAAGCGTTCGTCGAACAGTTTGCTCTTGATCCCGATTTCGTAGCCGACGCCTTCTTCCGGGTCGAAGGATTTGCCCGCCGCATCCAAGCCATTGTTTGGCTTGAACGAGGTCGAGGCATTGGCGAACAGACCGACTTCGGGCGTCAGTTGATAAAGCAAGCCGGCCCGTTGGGTCAGGGCGTCTTGGCGCTGGCGACTGGTGGCGTCACGGGTGTGATCGTCGATGCGTTGCTCGAAGTGTTCGAAGCGCGCACCGAGCATGCCGCGCAGTGTGTCGGTGAAGATGATCTGGTCCTGCAGGTTCAGTGCATGACTATCGACGTGCTCGAAGAAGTCCGTGCCGGAGCGTGCGCCATCGGGTTTCGGCTGGCCGTACACGGGGTGATAGATGTCGATCGCATACGGGATGCCGGCAATCGTCGTGACCCGTTCGTTCTTGCGGTAATGCTCGTATTCGCTGCCGACCAGCAATTCGTGCTGCCAGGTGCCAATGTCGAAAAAACCACGCAGTTCGAGTTGGGTAATGCTGTCATGCCAATCATTGTCGCGCTCGCGGTAACGGCGGTTGACGGTGTGACCATCGGCATTCAGTGGTCGCGACTCCGACGCAAATCCCCAGAGTTTGCCTTCCTTGTAATGGCTGGCCAGGCGCAGTTTCCAGGTGTCGTTGAGCTGATGTTCAAGCGCGGCTTGCAGCAGGGTGTTGTGGTTGTCGATATTGCCGTCGTTGGGTTCGCCGAGGAAGGTCGAACGGGAGACGCCGCTCCAGGTGTTGTTCGGTGCGACGATGCCGCGGTCGAACGTCGAACTGTGGCGAACGAACTCGCTCTCCACTAAAAGGTTGGTGTCAGGGTTCAGTTGCCAGCTGAAGGAGGGGGCTACGAACACGCGCTGGCTGTCGACATGATCGCGGAAGCTGTGATTGTCCTCGACGGCCAGGTTGACCCGTGACAGCACGTTGCCTTGGTCATCCAGTGGCGTGTTGACGTCCAGTGCGGTGCGGTAGCGATCCCAGCTGCCCGCGCTGGTTTGCAAGGTCGCGAAGTCTTCAGGTTGAGGTTTCTTGGTGACGATGTTCACCGTGCCACCAGGATCACCCCGGCCATAAAGGCTGGCGGCGGGGCCTTTGAGCACTTCGATTCGCTCGATGTTCGCCACATCCGGCGTGCTCGGGTAGCCACGGTTGGCGCTGAAGCCGTCCTTGTAAAACTCCGACGTGGTGAAACCGCGCACGCTGTATTCGTAAAGCGTCAGGCCGCCGAAGTTGTTCTGCTTCGAAACGCCGCCGGCAAAATCCAGTGCGCGCTCGACGCTGGTACTGCCCAGATCGTTGAGCACGCTGACGGGAATCACGCTGATCGATTGCGGGATGTCGCGAATGGCGGTGTCTGTCTTGGTCGCGCTGGCGGAACGGGTGGCGCGGTAGCCGTTGACTGGGCCGATGGGGGATTCATAGTCGGATGTGACGCTGATGGCGTCCAGTTCCAGAGCTTGGGATTCTTCGGCAAGCGCTGATTCGCCCAACAGTCCGAGGGCAAGACTTGCCACAAAGACCTTTTTTCGAGACGACATGTTATGTTGTTCCAATTGCTAGAATTGAAACAATATAACATGCCTAATGAGAATGTCTTCTATTGGCTCGAAATGATCGGGTTTGTCTTAATTCTCGTCTTTTTCCTTCACCGGCGCCGGCGGCGGACGCAAACCGATTTCCGCGCTGAGCTTGAGTTCCTTGCCGTTGCGCATCACCTGAATGGTGATCTTGTCGGTCGGCTTGATTCGTGCGACCTGGTTCATCGAGCGGCGGCCGTCGCCAGCCGGCTCGCCATCGATGGACAAAATCACGTCGCCCAGCTGCAAACCAGCCTTCTGTGCCGGGCCGTCACGGAAAATCCCCGCGACGACGATGCCTGGACGTCCGGACAGACCAAACGATTCCGCCAGTTCCTGGGTCAACGGCTGGACTTCAATGCCGAGCCAGCCACGAATCACCTGGCCGTGCTCGATGATCGACTTCATCACTTCCATCGCCAGTTTCACCGGAATCGCGAAACCGATGCCTTGGGAGCCGCCGGATTTGGAGAAGATCGCCGTGTTGATGCCGGTCAGGTTGCCGTTGGCGTCCACCAGCGCACCGCCGGAGTTGCCGGGGTTGATCGCGGCGTCGGTCTGGATGAAGTCTTCGTAGTTGTTCAGGCCCAGCTGATTGCGCCCGGTGGCGCTGATGATGCCCATGGTCACGGTCTGGCCGACGCCGAACGGGTTGCCGATGGCCAGGGCCACGTCGCCGATGCGGATATTGTCGGAACGGCCGACAGTGATCGACGGCAGGTTTTTCAGATCGATCTTCAGCACCGCGAGATCGGTTTCCGGGTCGCTGCCAATGACCCGGGCCAGGGTTTCACGTCCGTCCTTGAGCGCGACGACAATCTGGTCGGCGCCGCTGGTTACGTGATTGTTGGTCAGGATGTAGCCTTCCGGGCTCATGATCACGCCGGAACCGAGGCTCGATTCCATGCGCTTCTGCTTGGGCGAGTTATCGCCGAAGAAACGCCGAAATTGCGGATCTTCAAACAGCGGATGGCTCGGTTTGTTGATGACTTTGGTGGTGTACAGGTTCACCACGGACGGCGCGGCGGTGGTCACTGCGTCGGAATAGGACACCGGACCTTGCTGCATGGTGGTGGTTTGCGGGGCTTGCTGCAGATTGACGTCGAGGCTTGGAAGCCCGACCCACTGCGGGTAACGCTGGATTATCAACAGAGCGACAAGCACGCCGGCCAACAGCGGCCAGCCGGAAAAACGCAGCGCCTTGAGCATTAAGCACGTCCTGAGAGGGTTGCAGGCGGTATGAGACCGCCCATAATGTCGCGCATTATACGAGGCGCGCGCGCCTCTGAACGGGATATTTAGGAGTCTTTTATGGCCGTCGCCCTGAGCACACTCGTCGAAGAAGCCGACCGTTACCTCAACAGCTCGAAAATAGCCGATTACTGCCCCAACGGCTTGCAAGTCGAAGGGCGGCCGCAAGTAATGCGCATCGTCAGTGGCGTCACCGCCAGCCAGGCTTTGCTTGATGCGGCGGTGGAAGCCAATGCCGATTTGGTACTGGTGCATCACGGGTACTTCTGGAAGGGCGAAAACCCGTGCATCACCGGCATGAAACAGCGGCGGTTGAAGACCTTGCTCAAGCATGACATCAGCTTGCTGTCTTATCACCTGCCGCTGGATTTGCATCCGGACGTCGGCAACAACGTGCAACTGGCGCGTCAGCTGGACATCACCGTTGAAGGTCCGCTGGACCCCGACAATCTGAAGGTCGTCGGTCTTGTCGGCTCGTTGAACGAACCGGTGACACCCCGTGATTTCGCCCGGCGCGTGCAGGAAGTCATGGGCCGCGAGCCCTTGCTGATTGAAGGCAGCGCGATGATTCGCCGCGTCGGCTGGTGCACCGGAGGCGGTCAGGGCTACATCGATCAGGCAGTGCTGGCGGGCGTCGATCTGTACCTCAGCGGCGAAGCGTCCGAGCAAACCTTCCACAGCGCCCGTGAAAACGACATCAGCTTCATCGCCGCCGGTCACCACGCCACCGAACGCTATGGTGTTCAGGCACTGGGCGATTACCTGGCACGGCGTTTTGCGCTGGAGCACATCTTTATCGATTGCCCGAATCCGATTTAAAGCACAGAAGGTCCAAGCGCTTTTGCAGGAGCCGGCTTGCTGGCGATGGCGTCCCTTTGATTGCGGCGGTATTCGAAGGCCCCATCGCTGGCAAGCCAGCTCCTACAGAGGCGCGGAGGCCCAAACGGACGGGCATATTCATATGCTCTTTCGATCTAGTTGGTGTCCTCATTAGAAGAGGTCGCTGTGCTAGGATTCCCCGCTCGAACACGGCCCGCTGGCCGTTCATAAGAAAGATTTCGTGAGTAGCCATGGTCGACAAACTGACGCATCTGAAACAGCTGGAGGCGGAAAGCATCCACATCATCCGCGAGGTGGCCGCCGAGTTCGACAACCCGGTGATGCTGTACTCCATCGGTAAAGACTCCGCCGTGATGCTGCACCTGGCACGCAAGGCCTTTTTCCCCGGCAAGCTGCCGTTCCCGGTGATGCACGTCGACACTCGCTGGAAATTCCAGGAGATGTACAAGTTCCGCGACAAGATGGTCGCCGAACTGGGCCTGGACTTGATCACCCATATCAACCCGGACGGCGTGGCGCAGAACATCAACCCGTTCACCCACGGCAGCGCCAAGCACACCGACATCATGAAGACCGAGGGCCTGAAGCAGGCACTCGACAAGCATGGTTTCGACGCCGCTTTCGGTGGTGCCCGCCGCGACGAAGAGAAATCGCGCGCCAAAGAGCGCGTGTACTCGTTCCGCGACAGCAAGCACCGCTGGGACCCAAAAAACCAGCGCCCTGAGCTGTGGAACGTCTACAACGGCAAGGTCAACAAGGGCGAATCCATCCGCGTATTCCCGCTGTCGAACTGGACCGAGCTGGACATCTGGCAGTACATCTACCTTGAAGGCATCCCGATCGTCCCGCTGTATTTCGCCGCCGAGCGTGAAGTCATCGAGAAGAACGGCACGCTGATCATGATCGACGACGAGCGCATCCTCGAACACCTGAGCGATGAAGACAAAGCCCGTATCGTCAAAAAGAAAGTGCGTTTCCGTACCCTTGGCTGCTACCCGTTGACGGGCGCGGTGGAGTCCGAGGCCGAAAGCCTAACGGACATCATTCAGGAAATGCTCCTGACGCGAACTTCCGAGCGCCAGGGCCGTGTCATCGACCACGATGGCGCCGGCTCCATGGAAGACAAAAAACGTCAGGGTTATTTCTAAGGGGTTGTTATGTCGCACGCATCTGATTTGATCAGCGAGGACATCCTCGCCTACCTGGGCCAGCACGAACGTAAAGAACTGCTGCGCTTTTTGACCTGCGGTAACGTCGACGACGGCAAGAGCACCCTGATCGGGCGCCTGCTGCACGACTCCAAGATGATCTACGAAGATCACCTGGAAGCGATCACCCGCGACTCGAAAAAAGTCGGCACCACCGGCGAAGACATCGACCTGGCGTTGCTGGTCGACGGCCTGCAGGCCGAGCGTGAACAAGGCATCACCATCGATGTCGCGTACCGCTATTTCTCCACCGCCAAACGCAAATTCATCATCGCCGACACCCCGGGCCATGAGCAGTACACCCGCAACATGGCCACAGGTGCCTCTACCTGTGACCTGGCGATTATCCTGGTCGACGCCCGCTACGGCGTACAGACCCAGACCCGTCGCCACAGCTTCATTGCCTCGTTGCTGGGCATCAAGCACATCGTCGTCGCCATCAACAAGATGGACCTCAAGGACTTCGATCAGGGTGTGTTCGAGTCGATCAAGGCCGACTACCTGAAGTTCGCTGAAGGCCTGAAGCTCAAGCCGACCAGCATGCACTTCGTGCCGATGTCGGCGCTGAAGGGCGACAACGTGGTGAACAAGTCCGAGCGTTCGCCGTGGTACACCGGCCAGTCGCTGATGGAAATTCTCGAGACCGTGGAAGTGGCGGGCGACCGCAACTTCACCGACTTGCGTTTCCCGGTGCAGTACGTCAATCGTCCAAACCTGAACTTCCGTGGTTTCGCCGGCACCCTGGCCAGCGGCATCGTCAAGAAGGGCGACGAAGTCGTGGTTCTGCCGTCGGGCAAGAGCAGCCGCGTGAAATCCATCGTCACTTTTGAAGGTGAGTTGGAGCACGCCGGTCCTGGCCAAGCGGTAACGCTGACCATGGAAGACGAGATCGACATCTCCCGTGGCGACCTGTTGGTTCACGCCGACAACGTGCCGCCAGTGACCGACAGCTTCGAAGCGATGCTGGTGTGGATGGCTGAAGAGCCGATGTTGCCGGGCAAGAAGTACGACATCAAACGCGCCACCAGTTACGTGCCGGGCTCTATCGCCAGCATCGTCAACAAGGTCGACGTGAACACCCTTGAGGAAGGCCCTGCCAGCGCGCTGCAGCTGAACGAAATCGGCAAGGTCAAGATCGCGCTCGACGCGCCGATTGCCCTCGACGGTTACGACAGCAACCGCACCACCGGCGCCTTCATCATCATCGACCGCTTGACCAACGGCACTGTTGGCGCGGGCATGATCGTCGCGCAACCACTGGCGCACGGCACCAGCACGCATCACGGCAAACTGGCTCACGTTGCCACCGAAGAACGCGCTCAGCGCTTCGGCCAGCAACCGGCCACCGTGTTGTTCAGTGGTTTGTCGGGCGCCGGTAAAAGCACCCTGGCGTATGCAGTTGAACGCAAGTTGTTCGACTTGGGCCGCGCGGTGTTTGTACTGGATGGCCAGAACCTGCGTCATGACCTGAACAAAGGTCTGCCACAGGATCGCGCCGGGCGTACCGAGAACTGGCGTCGTGCCGCGCACGTGGCGCGTCAGTTCAACGAAGCCGGTCTGCTGACCTTGGCGGCATTCGTTGCACCGAGTTCTGAAGGTCGTGAGCAGGCGAAGGAGCTGATCGGCAAGGAGCGTCTGTTGACGGTCTACGTCCAGGCCTCGCCAACGGTCTGTGCCGAACGTGATCCACAAGGCCTGTACGCGGCCGCCGGGGATAACATCCCGGGCGAGTCCTTCCCGTATGACGTGCCGCTGGATGCCGATCTGGTTATCGACACTCAGTCCGTGTCGCTGGAAGAAGGCGTCAAGCAAGTGCTGGATCTGCTGCGTAAGCGTGGCGCGATCTAAGGCTTAGCCATTAATGAAAAACCCGCCGATGAGTGATCATCCGGCGGGTTTTTTATTGCCTCGAGATTGCCAGCGATGAGGCCATAACAGACACCTGATTACTTTGCTGGATACTCCCGATGCATCTGTCCCAACAACGCATCCTTGTCTTCCCACAACTGGTTGATCCAGCCCTGAAATTGCAGGCGATACTCACCATCCTGGTCGTAATTCTTGCCAATGAACTGCGGCGGTATCTTCAGTTCTTCAAAATGCACCACCACATCTGCCACATTCCCGCACAGCAAGTCCCAGAAACCGGGACGTCCGCCCGGGTAGTGGATGGTCACGTTGACGATGGATTCCAGTTGCTCACCCATGGCGTCCAGCACAAAGGCAATGCCGCCGGCCTTGGGTTTGAGCAGATATTTAAACGGTGATTTCTGTTGGGCATGTTTGCCCTCAGTGAAGCGCGTGCCCTCGACAAAATTGAAAATCCCCACCGGGTTATTGCGAAACTTCGCGCAAGTCTTGCGGGTGGTTTCCAGGTCTTTACCTTTCTTTTCCGGGTGTTTTTCCAGATAGGCCTTGGAGTAACGCTTCATGAACGGAAACCCCAGCGTCCACCACGCCAGACCAATCACCGGCACCCAGATCAGCTCTTGCTTGAGGAAGAACTTCAGCGGCTGGATACGGCGGTTGAGCACGTATTGCAGCACCAGAATGTCGACCCAGCTCTGGTGGTTGCTGGTGATCAGGTACGAATGCTTGTAGTCGAGACCTTGCAGACCGCTGATGTGCCAACGGGTGCGCCTGACCAAGTTCATCCAGCCTTTGTTGTTACTGATCCAGGCTTCATGGATATGGTTCATCAGCCAAAGTGTGAAGCGTTGAGTGAGGGCGAACGGCAACACTTTGAGAATCGCCACGCAGAACAGAAACGAGCAGAGCAAAATTGTGTTCAGGGCCAGCAAAAGCGATGCAATCACACCGCGTACGGCGGCAGGTAGAAAATCCAGCATTTAAACATCCATAGGTCGGTTGGCTGCCTGGATCGCGGTCAACGCGATGGTGTAGACGATGTCATCGACTTGCGCGCCGCGTGGCAAATCGTTCACCGGTTTGCGCAGGCCTTGCAGCATCGGGCCGAGGCTGACGCAGTCGGCGCTGCGCTGCACGGCTTTATGCGTGGTGTTGCCGGTGTTGAGGTCGGGGAACACGAATACCGTGGCGCGACCTGCTACCTGGCTGTTCGGCGCCAGTTGCCGGGCAACGGTTTCGTTGGCAGCGGCGTCGTACTGCAACGGGCCGTCGATCAGCAGCGAGTGCTGTTGTTCGTGGGCCAGCAGGGTGGCTTCACGGACCTTTTCGACTTCTTCGCCACTGGCCGATTCACCGCTGGAGTAGCTGATCATCGCCACGCGCGGGGTGATGCCGAATGCGGCTGCCGAATCCGCACTTTGCAGTGCAATTTCGGCCAGCTCGCTGGCGCTCGGGTGCGGGTTCATCACGCAGTCGCCGTAAACCAGCACTTCCTCTGGAAACAGCATGAAGAACACCGAGGACACCAGTGTGCAACCCGGCGCGGTTTTAATCAGTTGAAGGGCCGGGCGAATGGTGTTGGCGGTGGAGTGAATCACACCCGATACCAGTCCATCGACTTCATCCAGCGCCAGCATCATGGTGCCGATCACCACGGTGTCTTCCAGTTGCTGCTCGGCCATCGGCGCATTGAGGCTTTTGCTTTTGCGCAGGGCGACCATTGGCTCGACGTAACGCTCGCGGATCAGGTCCGGGTCGAGGATTTCCAGGCCTGGTGGCAACTCGATGCCTTGGGCGCGGGCTACGGCTTCGACGTCCGCCGGTTTCGCCAGCAATACGCAACGAGCGATGCCGCGAGCCTGACAGATCGCCGCCGCTTGCACGGTCAACGGTTCGCTGCCCTCGGGCAGGACGATACGTTTGTTGGCGTTCTGCGCACGCTGAATCAATTGATAGCGGAACACCGCCGGCGACAGGCGCATTTCCCGTGGCGTGCCACAGCGCTGGTGCAGCCAGTTGGCATCGAGGTGGCTGGCGACGAAATCGGTGATGATTTCCGCGCGCTCGCGGTCGTCGATCGGGATTTCCTTGTTCAGGCCGTTCAACTGGTTGGCGGTGTCGTAGGAACCGGTGCTCACCGACAACACCGGCAGGCCGGCCTGCAAAGCGCCACGGCAGAGGTCCATGATGCGCGGGTCGGGCAGGGTGTCGCTGGTCAGCAGCAGGCCGGCCAGCGGCACGCCGTTCATGGCGGCGAGGCTGACGGCGAGGATGATGTCGTCGCGGTCACCGGGTGTCACCACCAGCACGCCGGGCTTGAGCAGTTCCACGGTGTTGCGCATGGTGCGCGCGCAAATGATGATTTTGGTCATGCGCCGGGTTTCGTAGTCGCCGGCGTTGAGCACCTGGGCGCCCATCAGATCGGCGACGTCTCGGGTGCGCGGGGCGTTCAGTTCAGGCTGGAACGGAATGCAGCCGAGCAGGCGGAAATCGCCACTGCGCAACAGCGGCGAATGCTCCTTCAGGCGCGCGGCGAAGTCTTCCATGCTTTCGTCGGTCTTGACCTTGTTCAGGATCACGCCGAGGACTTTCGGGTCTTTCGGGCCGCCAAACAATTGCGCCTGCAACTCGACGCGACCGGAGAGCTCGGTCAGCACTTCGTTTTCCGGCGCCGACACCAGAATCACCTCGGCATCGAGACTTTTGGCCAAATGCAGGTTGACCCGTGCGGCATAGCTGGCGCTGCGGGTCGGCACCATGCCTTCGACGATCAGCACGTCCTTGCCGATGGCGGCCTGCTGATAGAGGGTGATGATTTCTTCGAGCAGTTCGTCCAGCTGACCATCGCCAAGCATGCGCTCGACATGGGCCAGGCCCAGCGGCTGCGGCGGTTTCAGGCCGTGGGTACGGGCCACCAGTTCGGTGGAGCGCTCCGGGCCGGTGTCGCCCGGGTGTGGCTGGGCAATCGGTTTGAAAAAGCCGACTTTCAGACCGGCGCGCTCAAGGGTGCGCACCAGCCCGAGGCTGATAGAGGTCAGACCCACTCCAAAATCGGTGGGTGCGATAAAAAAAGTTTGCATGCGAATTCTCTAAAGGAGCATGGCAATGGCGACCATCTATAGCTGACGATCTACCGCAATTCAGTCGCCAAGGTTATCGCTAACCGAGCCCTGTGCGCACCAACCGCAATCAAAGGGCTGGCCTATTTTTTCAAGACGTTGCACGGGATCCATGACCCAGGCTCGCGATTGCCATGGTGGCTGGTGTCGCAGGTGTTGGGTATGGCCGCAGGAAAGCTCGGCCACCCAGTGTCCGTCCTCGTCCTGATGAAAGCCCGTGATCGTCACAACCCGTCTGTCCGGGTTGTGTTCGCTTTCAGGCGATTGCTTCGCTAAACTTGGCCTTTCAATATTCTTCTGCAAAAGGTCTCGCCCCATGCTGATCGCCGCCAATAAGGCTGTCTCCATCGACTATACCCTGACCAACGACGCTGGTGAGGTCATCGACAGCTCCGCCGGCGGCGCGCCGCTGGTCTACCTGCAAGGCGCAGGTAACATCATCCCTGGCCTGGAAAAGGCACTGGAAGGCAAAGCAGTCGGCGAAGAGCTGACCGTAGCCGTTGAGCCGGAAGATGCCTACGGCGAATACGCTGCCGAACTGGTCAGCACCCTGAGCCGCAGCATGTTCGAAGGCGTTGATGAACTGGAAGTGGGCATGCAGTTCCACGCTTCCGCTCCGGACGGCCAGATGCAGATAGTGACCATCCGCGATCTGGACGGCGATGACGTTACCGTCGACGGCAACCACCCGTTGGCCGGTCAGCGCCTGAATTTCCAGGTCAAGATCGTCAACATCCGTGACGCCAGCCAGGAAGAAATCGCTCATGGCCACGTCCATGGCGAAGGTGGCCATCACCACTGATTTTCTGCGCTAAGCTTTCGATAACTGGAGAGGCGCCCCGAGGGCGCCTTTTTAGTTGCGGCTGTCCCGATTGACGCCGCCAAGTGGCTGTTTCGAGAAGAACACTGGAATCTGGAGTACGTCATGAGTGCTTTTCACGATCTTAATTTGACAGCCCTGGATGGGCAGGCGCTACCCCTGGCACCTTTCAAGGGGCATGTCGTGCTGGTGGTCAACGTTGCCTCCAAATGTGGTTTGACCCCACAGTACGCGGCACTGGAAAACCTCTACCAGCAATACAAAGGCAAAGGCTTTAGCGTGTTGGGGCTGCCGTGCAACCAGTTTGCGGGGCAGGAGCCGGGCACCGAGCAAGAGATCAAGGCGTTTTGCAGCCTCAACTATGGCGTGACGTTTCCGTTGTCCAGCAAGCTGGAAGTCAATGGCCACGAGCGTCACCAGCTGTATAAATTGCTGGCGGGCGAGGGTGCGGAATTCCCCGGTGACATCACCTGGAACTTTGAAAAATTCTTGCTGGGGAAAGACGGACGCGTGCTGGCGCGGTTCTCACCGCGTACAGCACCGGATGATCCCTCTGTCATTCAGGCGATTGAAAAAGCCCTGAGCTGACACTCCCTTTTGTAGGAGCTGGCTGGCTAGCGATCGCGGTGTTCCTGATACACCGTGGCGCATGGATCGCCAGCAAGCCGGCTCCTACAGACTCTCTACCTTTTGACCCTTAATCACCAAAATCAATAGTGCTTCCCAGCTCGCACGAAGCTCCATATTATCGCCGTCATAAAGTCATTCTTCGTGGAGCGTCCCATGCCTGTAAAAGCCCTGTTCAAACCGTTCCACCTCGGCACCCTCGAATTGCCGACCCGCGTCGTCATGGCGCCGATGACTCGCTCGTTTTCGCCGGGCGGCGTACCTAATTCCAAAGTGATCGAATACTACCGTCGTCGTGCCGCCGCCGGCGTAGGCCTGATCGTCACCGAAGGCACGACCGTTGGTCACCAGGCGTCCAACGGCTATCCGAACGTGCCGCATTTCTATGGTGAGGCTGCGCTGGCTGGCTGGAAAAAAGTTGTCGACGCTGTACATGCCGAAGGCGGCAAGATTGTTCCGCAGTTGTGGCACGTAGGCAGCGTGCGTCGCATCGGCACCGAGCCGGATGCCAGCGTGCCGGGTTACGGTCCGTCGGAAAAAGTGAAGGACGGCCAGGTCGTGGTTCACGGCATGACCCATCAGGATATTCAGGATGTGATTGCCGCGTTCGCCCAGGCGGCGAAGGATGCCCAGAGCATCGGCATGGACGGCGTGGAAATCCACGGCGCCCACGGCTATCTGATCGACCAGTTCTTCTGGGAAGGCAGCAACCAGCGCACCGACGAATACGGCGGCAGCCTGGCCAACCGTTCGCGTTTTGCCATCGAATTGATTCAAGCCGTGCGTGCCGCGGTCGGTGAAGGTTTCCCGATCATCTTCCGCTTCTCGCAGTGGAAGCAGCAGGACTACACGGCGCGCCTGGTGCAAACCCCGGAAGCGTTGGGTGAGTTCCTCAAGCCGTTGTCCGATGCCGGCGTGGATATTTTCCACTGCTCAACACGCCGTTTCTGGGAACCGGAGTTCGACGGTTCCGAGCTGAACCTGGCGGGCTGGACGCGCAAACTCACCGGCAAGCCGACCATCACCGTGGGCAGCGTTGGTCTGGATGGCGAATTCTTGCAGTTCATGGTCAACACCGACAAGGTCGCGCAACCGGCCAGCCTGGAAAAACTGCTGGAGCGTTTGAACAACGACGAGTTTGACCTGGTGGCGGTTGGCCGTGCGCTGCTGGTGGACCCGGACTGGGCGCAGAAAGTGCGTGACGGTCGCGAAGAAGACATCCTGCCGTTCAGCCGTGAGGCGTTGATGACGCTGGTTTAAGTAGCGTCTGGACTGAACCTGTCGCCGGCAAGCCGGCTCCTACAGATGTCGCGGTTTCTTAGAAACTGTAGGAGCTGGCTTGCCAGCGATGACCCTCTCAAAAACAACAAAGATTCAAGGCAAGGTCGGTGCATTCGGCATCACCAACTCCCCCACGCAAGCCCCCCGTAACTGCCCCTCAAACTGCTCGATAATCGTCGCCCAACCCTGCCGGCTGGCATGCTGGCGCGCATTGAGCCGCACACAGCGCAAGGTTTCGCGTTTCTCCAGCAACCACACCGCGGCATCACAGAATGCCTCCTCATCCCCCGGCATCGCCAACACGCCGTTGTAGCCATGCCGGATATGCTGCGCCGCTGCCGCCTGATCGTAAGCCACCACGCCCAAACCGGAGGCCAGTGCTTCCAGCACGACATTGCCGAAAGTTTCCGTCAGGCTCGGAAACAGGAACACATCGCCCGAGGCATAGTGACCGGCGAGGACTTCACCCCGTTGTGAGCCACAGAAAATCGCCTCGGGCAGGTCCTTCTCCAGGGCTGCACGCTGCGGACCGTCACCGATCACGATCAATTTCAGGGTGCGCTGTGGATAAGTTGTTTTCAGTGTGTCGAAGCAACGCTTGAGCAGGCCGAGATTTTTTTCCGGGGCCAAACGTCCGACATGGATGACAGCGATATCTTTCTCGCCCAGCCCCCATTGTTCGCGCAGCGCATTCACCCGTTTGGCCGGGTGAAACAATTGGCTGTCGACGCCTCGGGACAATAACGCCAGGCGCTCGAAATGCCGGCGTTCCAATTCCATCCTTTGGCTCACGCTTGGCACCAGCGTCAGCGTCGAACGATTGTGAAACCAGCGCAGATAGTGGGTAAGCAAACGCGTCAGCAGTCCAAGCCCGTATTGACTGGAGTACTGCTGGAAATTGGTGTGAAAGCCGCTGACCACCGAAATCCCCAGGCGCCGTGCCGCGCGCAATGCCGACAGTCCCAACGGTCCCTCGGTGGCGATGTACAGCACGTCCGGGCGGTGACGCTTCCAGCGCCGCAGCAGCTTGTGCATCGACGACTGGCCCCATTGCAAACCGGGATAGCCCGGCAGCGGCCAGCCCCGGCACAACAGCAATTCATCGTCGCTGCTGTTCTGCTGATCGCAGTCCTGACGCGGTCGCACCAATTCCACTTGATGCCCACGTGCTCGCAAACCGTCGCACAAGCGACCAAGGGTATTGGCCACGCCGTTGATTTCGGGTGGAAATGTTTCGGTGATCAGGGTGATATGCAGAGCTGTCGTCATGACCCCAGTGTCGGCTGAGGCCATGTCGGCGTTGTGACGGTCAGATGATGGATTTGTGACCGGATTAGCGTTCGGTCACCAGGTTTTCGGCCCCACGTTCGCGGACCCAGAACAGCGTTGCCCCGGCCACTGCTGCTGGCATCATCAGGATGTTGACCACCGGAATCAGCAACACCAGATAAACGCTGCCGCCGAAACTCATGCTCTGCCAACGCTTCTCGCGCAGCCAGGCGAGCATCTCGTTCCAGCCCAGTTTGTGGTTGTCGGCCGGGTAGTCGATGTACTGGATCGCCATCATCCATACCCCAAACAACAGCCACAGCGGTGCAGCGATGATGTTCACCACGGGGATGAACGAGAGGATGAACAAGCCGATCGCACGGGGCAGAAAGTAGCCGAGTTTGCGCATTTCCCGGGCGAAGGTCCGCGGGATCATGGCGATCAGTTCGCCCCAGCTGAAGGCCGGGAAGTCGTCGGTGCCGCGCACCACCACTTCGACTTTTTCCGCGAGGAAGCCATTGAACGGTGCGGCGATGACGTTGGCGAGCATGGTGAAGGTGAAAAACACCATCAGCACCACGAGCACCACAAAGAGTGGCCACAGGACATAGCTGAGGAAACTCAGCCAATCAGGCAGGGACGGCATCAGCGTATCGACCCACAGGCTGAATTGATGGCCGGCCAGATAGATCAATCCGACGAACAGCACCAGGTTGATCAGAAGTGGGAGCAATACAAAAAGGCGCAGGCTGGGGCTGAGAACCAGTTTCAGGCCTTCGCGCAGATATTGCGGGCCGGACAGAACGGGGGCGGGCATAACGTGCTCCGAGCAGAGGGTAAACGCGCCGACCTTACCGGCTTTGCCTGACAGGTGAAAGCACGACAGCGGTATCGACATTCACTGTAACAAAGGCGTCCTGATAATCACGCCGACGGAATAGAGACCACCTATGAGCTGGATTGTTAAACCGTATTTCCTTAATCTTCGCCCCCTCGATACGCTGCACCCAATCTTTTTACAGGACGGTCGGGTTCAAGCCTTCCCAAAGTGCCTTCCACCGTTCTTTTTTATTCCCGCCGGCAACCCGGCGTTCCGCGCCAGGTGTTCCGGGCCGGTCAACAGGAGCAGGTCATGTCTGAAGTCCGTCATTCGCGTGTGATTATTCTTGGTTCCGGCCCTGCCGGTTACAGCGCTGCGGTATACGCCGCCCGTGCCAACCTCAAGCCATTGCTGATCACCGGCATGCAGGCCGGCGGTCAACTGACCACCACCACCGAAGTCGACAACTGGCCGGGCGACGTTCACGGCCTGACCGGCCCGGCGTTGATGGAGCGCATGAAAGAGCACGCCGAGCGCTTTGAAACCGAGATCGTTTTCGATCACATCAATGCCGTGGATTTCGCTGCCAAGCCATACACCCTGATCGGCGACAGCGCGACCTACACCTGCGACGCCCTGATCATCGCTACCGGCGCCAGTGCTCGTTACCTGGGCCTGCCATCGGAAGAAGCGTTCATGGGCAAAGGCGTTTCGGCCTGCGCGACCTGCGACGGTTTCTTCTATCGCAACAAGCCAGTGGCTGTTGTGGGCGGCGGTAACACTGCGGTTGAAGAAGCGCTATACCTGGCCAACATCGCCAGCACCGTGACTCTGATTCACCGTCGCGAAACGTTCCGCGCCGAGAAAATCCTGATCGACAAGCTCAATGCCCGCGTCGCCGAAGGCAAGATCATCCTTAAGCTGAACGCGACCCTGGACGAAGTCCTGGGCGACAACATGGGCGTGACCGGTGCCCGCCTGAAGAACAACGACGGCAGCTTCGACGAAGTGAAAGTCGACGGCGTGTTCATCGCCATCGGCCACACCCCGAACACTTCGCTGTTCGAAGGCCAGCTGACGTTGAAAGACGGCTACCTGGTCGTGCAGGGCGGCCGTGACGGCAACGCCACTGCCACTAGCGTCGAAGGTATCTTCGCCGCCGGTGACGTGGCTGATCACGTATATCGTCAGGCCATCACCTCGGCCGGTGCCGGTTGCATGGCGGCACTGGATACCGAGCGCTACCTCGACAACGTGAAGAACGCTTGATTCTGCGCCCATAAAAAAACCGGCTTCGGCCGGTTTTTTTATGGGCGACGCAGACCTGTAAAAGCCGGCTTGCTGGCGATTGCGGTGTGTCAGGCGATATCAATATTGGTAGATATGCCGCCATCGCCAGCAAGCCGGCTCCTACAGGGACAGCTTGGCGAGGCACGCCTCAAGGATGTCCAGACCCTCCTCAAGCACCGCAGCTTCGGTGGTCAACGGCGCCAGCAGCCGAATGATGTTTCGCGATTTACCGCTAGGCATCAGTAACAAACCCGCGTCCCGCGCCAGGGCCAGCAATTGCGTCAGCTGCGCCGAAGCGGGCGTACCATCAGGCTTGATCAGCTCGATACCGCGCATTGCTCCGACACCGGTCAGGCGGCCGAGATACGGCGACAGCTTGTTCGCGCGCCAGGTTTCGTAGCGACTGACAATCGCTTCTTCCTGTTGCGAACCCCAGGATTGCAGATGGGCGTCGGTCATCTCGTCCAGAGTCGCCAGTCCGGCCGCGCAAGCGATGGGATTGCCCGAGTAAGTGCCACCAAGGCCACCCTTGGGCAGATTATCGAGCAGCGCCTTGCGCCCGACCACCGCACCCAACGGAACGCCGCCGGCGATGCTTTTGCCTAGCAGGATCAGATCGGGCTCAATGCCCAGGCGCGAGAACGCAAAGCGCTCGCCGGTACGCCCGAAACCGGACTGGATTTCATCGACGATCAGTACGATGCCTTTTTCGTCGCAGAACCTGCGCAACGCCTGGGCGAACTCGACGTCCATCGCCAGGAAACCGCCTTCGCCCTGCACCGGCTCGACGATAAAGCAGGCCACGTCGTCGACGTCGATCTCGACGCTGAACAGCCGCTCCATGGCCTTCAGTGCGTCGGCGCAGGTCACGTCGTTGTCACGGCTCGGATAAGGCAGGTGATACACCGGCCCTGGCAACACACCGACTTTTTGTTTGTACGGCGCAACTTTACCGTTGAGGTTGAGGGTGGCCAGTGTGCGACCGTGGAAGGCGCCATCGAAGGCGACGACGGCCGTGCGGCCGGTCGCTCCACGGACGATCTTCAGGGCGTTCTCCGCCGCTTCGGCACCGCTGTTGGTGAGCATGCCGCTGACCGGGTAATCCACCGGGATAAACGCGCTGAGGCGATCCATGAAAGCGAGGTAGGGCGTATGGGGTGCGGCGTTGAACGCGTAATGAATCAGGCGGGTGGCTTGTTCCTGGATGGCTTCGACGATACGCGGATGGCAATGGCCCAGGTTCAGTACGCCGATGCCACCGACGAAATCGATGAAGCGTTTGCCATCAGTGTCCCAGACCTCGGCATTTTTGCCGTGGCTGAGCGTGACGGGGTGAACGATGTTGATCGACTGACTGATGGATTCGCTGCTCATGGATGACCGACTCTGAAGAAGGGGCGCTTCTTTTTATCTAAGCCGTGAGCGGTGGTGCGGGGCAAACGAAATAAAGTTGCCGGGTCAATCTTAAAAGTCGGAATGTGTCGCCAATACCCGTAGGAGCCGGCTGGCTGGCGATCGCGATGTGTCAGGCAATGTCGATGTTGATTGATACGCCGCCATCGCCAGCGAGCCGGCTCCTACAAAGATCAGCGGCGAGTCAGTGGCTGTTGAGCGAATTTGACACCGGCCAGACCGTGGGCGATCAAAGCACGGATATTGCCGTGATCGCTGCCTTCCGGAGTTCCCTGTACCGAACGGTAATGCTCTCCAAACGCCAGCAAGGCTTCTTCATCGCTCAAGCCTTCGAGCAGTGCCAGTCCCAGCGTCTTGCACGAACCTTCGTTCTGCCCTGCAGCGTTTTCCACGCCACCGTTGGTGAACGCCTGGGGCTGATAGTCGTAACCGGCGGCTATGAACGCCAGGGTGTCGGCGAAAGCGTGTTCGCCACTTTTGAGGCTGGCGCGCAGGGTGTTCAAATCACTCATTAGGTTTTCCTTTGGCGAACGCCGCTTGTTGTTCGGCGCTGGCTTCTTGCTGGTATTGGGTTTTCCATTCGGCGTACGGCATGCCGTAAACCACTTCGCGGGCATCATCGAGGCTGACGTCGATCTGGCGTTCGTCAGCGGCAGCCTTGTACCACTTGGACAGGCAGTTGCGGCAGAAACCCGAGAGGTTCATCAGGTCGATGTTCTGCACATCCTTGCGGCTGTCCAGGTGCGCGACTAGCCGGCGGAAGGCGGCGGCTTCAAGTTCCAGGCGTTGTTGATCGGTCATGGGGGTCTCTGCGAGACAGCGGCAAGCGGCAAGCTCGAAGCTGCAAGATGATGGGCGATGAGTCCAAGTTTACAGCTTGTCGCTCGAAGCTTGTAGCTAGCGGCTCGCTGCAAGCGTAATCGACACCGACTCGGCAAACCGCAGGGCGTGAGGCTTGTCGACTTCGACCTCGGCGTACAGCACCGACTCATTGGCCATGACCAGATCGAGAATTTCCTGTGTCAGGCGCTCGAGCAGGGCAAAGCGATTGCCTTCCACGTGCGCGATGATCGCCTTGGTGATGGTCCGGTAATTCAGCGCGTGGTCGATGTCGTTGTCACGCACCGCTTCCTGAGCCGCGTACAGAATGGTCAGGTTGATCAACACATCCTGCTTGTTGAGGATTTCGTCCTCGTTGATGCCGATGAAGGTGCGCAGGCACAGGTCCTTGACCCGGATGCGTGCCATGCCTGGTTGAAGTTGTGGCATTACTTCTTGCTCCGTCCAATCAATTGCAGGAACTCCTGGCGCGTGTTGCTCGATGCGCGGAAGGCGCCGAGCATCACCGAGGTGTTCATGGTCGAATTCTGTTTCTCGACGCCGCGCATCATCATGCACATGTGCTGGGCTTCGATGACCACGGCAACCCCTGCCGCGCCGGTTACTTGTTGCACCGCGTCGGCGATTTGCCGGGTGAGGTTTTCCTGGATTTGCAGGCGCCGGGCGAACATGTCCACCAAACGCGCAATTTTCGACAAACCCAGTACCTTGCCCGTCGGAATATAAGCTACATGCGCCTTGCCGATGAAGGGCAGCAGGTGATGTTCGCAAAGCGAGTACAGCTCAATGTTGTCAACGATGACCATTTCATCGTTGTCAGAAGCGAACAAGGCGCCGTTGACGATTTCCTCGACACTTTGTTCGTAACCATGACACAGGTAACGCATGGCTTTGGCGGCGCGCAGCGGCGTGTCGCGCAGCCCCTCGCGGTCGGGGTTTTCACCCAGACCGATGAGGATCTCGCGATAGCTCTCGGACAGGGCGTTCTGAGGCAGGGATAACGTCATGGAAAATCCTCGCGAGACACTTATTTGATGTGCCTTCCGCCGTTAACGGTCAGGGTCGTGCCGGTGACATAAGGGTTATCAAGTAAATAACGCAGGCTCTGGTAGATCACGTCGCAGCCGGGTTCGATGCCCAGCGCGGATTTGGCCAGCGCCTTGGCACGGTAGGCCGCGTCATCGTCAGGGTTGAACAGTAGCAGGGCTGGCGCGATTCCGTTGACCTTGATGGCGGGCGCGTACTTCGCGGCGAAGGACAGGGTCAGGCTGTCGAGCCCGGCTTTGCTGGCGCAGTAGCCGATGTGCCTGCTGCTGCCCTTGCGGGTCACGTCATCGCTGATGTGCACGATGTCGGCGGGGCTTGAGCGTTCGAGCAAGTCGGCACAATGCAGGTTGATCAGGTAGGGCGCCAGCATGTGCACGCTGAACATGCGGGTAAACGCCTCGGCGTCGGTGTCCGGCGTTTCGGCCAGCCATTCGGAAGCGTTATGTACGATCGCCCGCAGGCTGTCGGTGTGGGTTTTCAGTTCGCTGATGAAGGCGAAGATTCCGGCCTCGGAAGAGAAGTCGGCGAACACCGCCGTTGCCCCTCGATCGCGCAGTGTTTGCACGCCGGGACGTTCGCTGCGGTAGCTGAATATCACGCGATGGCCGTCTTCGAGCAATCGCTGCGCACAATGCAGGCCGACACGCTGGCCGGCACCGGTGATGAGGATCGGGGCGGAGGAAGAGGTCATGAACGGCTCGCGTCGCGGTGAGATCAAAACTATACCAGCGACGAGCCGTGCGATGCCTCTGAAAAGATCGCAGCCTGCGGCAGCGCCTACAGTAAGGGGTACGTTCCCGCTTTATATAGGAGCTGGCGAAGCCTGCGATCTGTCAGCGGTTTTGGGGAGAGGGTTCAGCAGGCAATCGTCGTGCAGGAGTGCTGTTAAGCCAACTCGCCAGCAAACGGGTCGACAGCGGAATAAAGAAATAAACCATCAACGGCGTCAGGCACAGTGTGCTGACCAGCACGCGTGGCAGCAGTGACATTTCGCCAAGTAACGGCCCAAGCACGAAGTTGAACAGCAGCGAAACCGGGAAGAATGCCAGCCAGATCGCCACGGCCTGTTTCCAGCGTGGCGGTCGTTGGCCGGCAGCGCCGAACCAGCCTTCGATGCCACTGACCCGATGTTCCGTGGGATGGGCGAACAAGTCGCTGCCACGGGCCAGCCAGGCAGTGCGCGAGGCGGAATGTTCCCAGGCGTGCAGGGTCTGCTCGTCGGCGAAGCGGAAGATAATCTGGAATTCGTCATCGTCGGGCGGCGGAGCGAGCACGCCAGAGCCGAGATAACCGGGGAAGTCGGTGGCCAGCTGTTCGCCTTCGCGTAACCAGGCGATCAGGTCCTGGTAACGCCCATTGGCGACGCGGCGCGCAACCATCAGCGTGACGGGTGAGGTAGACATTATGTATCTCCGTATAACGATTGCGTCACTCCGGGTAGGAGTTTCGCCAGGCGCAGCGCCGGGGTAGTGGGCTGCGTCTTGGGACAAGCAAGGATTATTCCTGATTTGTCCCGGAGCGTCTGTGACATTTTCTCATGATTCAGGTATTGAATCTTTACGGAAATTTTACGGCGCGGGAGAGTTAGAATGAGGCTCGAACGACACAAGGACGTTTAACCAGATGCCCGTACTCACTGACATCGCTTCGGATTCCAGCCAGGGTGTCGCACTTGAGCAGGATGAGCTCTTTCCCATTCGCGAAGTGTCGCGTCTAACCGGCGTCAACCCGGTAACCCTTCGTGCATGGGAGCGCCGGTACGGGCTGATCGTGCCAGCACGCACCGAAAGTGGGCATCGTCTGTATTCGCCGAACGATATCGAGCGAGTTCGCAGCATCCTCAGCTGGCTCGAACGCGGTGTTGCCGTCAGTAAAATCGGCAAGATACTGGCCAAGGCCGAACCGCTGCAGGCGCTGTCGCACATTATCCCCGATGACCTGGTCCAAGCCGATTACGCGCAATGGCAACAGCAGGTCCGGTCTGCTGTTTTTGCGTTTAACGATGCACAGCTGGATCAGGTCTACGGCCAGGTTTTTTCCACTTACTCTCAGTCCGTGGTGTTCCAGGACATCCTTATCCCGCTCTGGAAGCAATTGCTGCAACGTCAGGATTCATTCGGCGTGACCAGTGAGTGGCTGTTCCTGGATAGTTTTCTGCGTTCACGGGTATTGCAACGCTTGCTGCTGATCCGTGACAAGCCGCAAAGGCGAGTCATCGTCAGCGCTTTGTCGGGGCAGTGCCGTGAACTTGAATTGCTGATTGCCGCGTTGTTCCTGAGCGATGGGCAAACGGGGGTGCGCGTGCTGACCGTCGACCAGCCGTTTGAGGAGTTGACTCTGGTTTGCGAGAGGATCAAGCCCCAGGCGCTGGTGTTGTTTTCCAATCATGTGCCGAGTCCAGAGCTACCACGGCGTTTGAATCGCCTGGCGACGAGCCTGGAGTGTCCGTTGTTGCTCGCTGGAGACGCGTCCGATCTGGCTCAGGAGAGTCTGGCGGGATCAGCAATCGGATGCCTGGGTAATGAGGGATTGCTGATGCGTCAGCGACTGCAACAGTTTCTGGCCGGTGGCCTGGATACTTGAGAGTCAGAGATGCAGGGCGGGATGGGTCAATCGGTGCTGCTGCAGGATGAATTGGCGCAAGCGCTCGGTCTCATCCGTGTCGCTCTGGCTCAACTGATAGGCGTAAAAGCCTTGCTCGGTTTCTTTCTCGAAAGTGCCACGCAGAGCGATTCGTTCATAGCCTGAGGGGCTGAACCACAAGGCAAAATGCTTGGGTGCCTTAGTTTTGTTGCGAACTTCGATCAAGGCACCTTTGAACGATATTTCGTGCACCCACATCGTGCCGGGTTGTCCCTGGGCATTTTCCAGCGCTACGGGCTCTTCGAGCACCAGTCGCCATGGCCGGACCAAAGGCCCGTCTTCATAAATACTCGGAACGCCAAGACGCAAATGCAGCGCATGAAACTCGTCTTCCACCAAATGCAGGGGGAAGGTCATCTGTTGATTTTCGAAGTTGGCTTGAATGGTGACCTGCTCATGCGCAGCAAGGCGCGTTAGCAAGTCACGGATTTGCGAACCACCGTTGACGAGCAGGCTCGACGTCGCGTCCCGCACATTGAGCTGCGGGTTGTGCTGCATGGTTTGGATGAAATCAAGTTCATCCTGGGTCAGGAGCGCGTCGCGATGCATATCAGGCTCGTAAGAAAAAGTTACAAACTGTTCGGTGATTGTAGTTAATGACACTTAATTCGCTGTTTTGTTTTTACCGTTCGTCGCTTTCAGTGCAGCAAGCTCAGCCTGGACCTCGGCCAATTGCGCTTCAAGCTGCGCCACACGCTGCAACGCCTTGACTTGAACCGTGACGTCTTTCTGTACACCCACAAAATAAACCTGGCCGTCATTCGGGTTTTTCACCGTTGAAAGAGACAGCTCGTTCCAGAACGGTGTGCCGTCCTTGCGGTAGTTACGGAGAATTTCCCGGCACGCCCCTTCACTGTTCAGCGCGTCGCGAATTTTCACGAGGGCTTCCTGATCGCGGTCGCCCGATTGAAGAAAGCGGCAATCCTGATAGAGGATTTCTTCGCTGGTATAACCGGTCAGGCGTTCGAATGCCGGGTTGACGTAAATCAGGATCTTGTCTTGATCGCCTTCCTTTTCAGCAATCACGATGCCGTCGTTCGAGGCGTTGATGGCCAGTTGCAGCAGTTTTGCATTGATCATCGGCGTAACCCTTCCTTGATGGTGGTCTGCTGGATTCTAAAAGAACAATAAAGACCGTGCTGTTAAGATCCGGGTCTTTTACTCAGCTTCAGGATCAAGATTGATGAAAGTCGCCATCATTTCCGGCTCGGTGTACGGCACGGCTGAAGAAGTCGCCCGTCACGCCGCAAACATGTTGAAAGCCGCCGGTTTCGAAACCTTCCACAACCCGCGTGCCAGCCTGGTCGATGTCCAGGCCTTTGGTCCTGACGCCTTCCTGGCGGTGACCTCGACTACTGGCATGGGCGAGCTGCCGGACAACCTGCAGCCGCTGTACTTCTCGATTCGTGACGTTTTGCCCGCTGCCTGGCGTGGCTTGCCCGGCGCTGTGATCGGCCTGGGTGATGCGAGTTATGGCGATACGTTTTGCGGCGGCGGTGAGCTGATGCGCGAGTTGTTCGGCGAACTGGGCATTCGCGAAGTCCTGCCGATGTTGCGTCTGGACGCCAGCGAAAGCGTTACGCCAGAAGCGGATGCCGAGCCCTGGCTGGCGGAATTGGTCGACGCATTGAAAGGTTGATCGGCTTCCCTCAAGGGGATCGCCATGGTTCTGTCGGAGCGTTTGAATGTGCGCTCTGTCACCCGTCTGGCGGCGGCCGTTTGACACGGATCCAAACTTGTTGACCCTCTGACTCGTTGGGCCATCAAGCTGGCTGCCAATGCAACTACGCGAACGCGGGGGGTGACTAGACTCGGTTGTTATTGGAAACACTCCATAATAAAAATCCGAGGTTCCTGGTCGTGAGCGTAGCCCCCATTCAATCTCCACAGAGTGTCAAAGACCTGGTCAGCGCTGCCGAGTGGCAGACCCGTGTCGACCTCGCCGCCTGTTACCGCCTGGTCGCCCAGCATGGCTGGGACGATCTGATTTTTACCCACATTTCAGCCAAGGTACCGGGCACCGAAGACTTCCTGATCAACCCGTTCGGGCTGATGTTTCACGAAATCACTGCATCGAGCCTGGTCAAAGTCGATCAGGCCGGTAACAAGCTGATGGACAGCCCTTATGAGATCAACCCGGCGGGGTACACCATCCACAGCGCGGTGCATGAGGTTCGACACGACGTCGTCTGCGTGTTGCACACCCACACGGCGTCCGGGGTGGCGGTGTCGGCGCAGAAACAAGGCATTTTGCCGATCAGCCAGCAGTCGTTGTTTGTCCTGCCCAGCCTGGCGTATCACGCCTATGAAGGCGTCGCGTTGAACCACGAAGAAAAGGCGCGTCTGCAAGCCGACCTCGGTGAAAACAATTTTCTGATGCTGCACAACCATGGCTTGCTGACTTGCGGCAGCACCATCGCCGACACGTTCCTGATGATGTTCACCTTCCAGCGCGCCTGCGACATTCAGGTCATGGCGCAGACCGGTGGTGCCGAGTTGATCGCCATCGAACCGCAGATTCTGGCGGGTGCCAAGGCGATGATCGCCGGTGTTACCAAAAGTGCTCAAGGCATGGGCGGAGCGCTGGCCTGGCCGGCGCTGCTGCGCAAACTCGATAAACAAGACCCGGGTTATAAACTCTGATGGCACTCGCCGAGATCCCTCTGTGCATCTGGCGCAAACGCAGCCAGACGTTCGACTTTCGTGGTCAGGCCATCCGTTTCTGGACGGCGGGGCAGGGTGAGCCGCTACTGCTCATTCATGGCTTTCCGAGCGCCAGTTGGGACTGGCATTACCTGTGGCAGCCGCTGGCCCAGCGCTATCGGGTAATTGCCTGCGACATGCTGGGATTCGGCGACTCGGCCAAACCGGTGAACCACGAATACAGCTTGCTGGAACAAGCCGATCTGCAGCAGGCGTTGCTGGATCACTTGAATGTCACACAGCCGGTACACCTGCTGGCCCACGACTACGGCGACAGCGTGGCCCAGGAACTGCTGGCCCGGCATTACGAATCCAGTGTTCAGGTCGCCAGTTGTGTATTCCTCAATGGTGGGTTGTTCCCTGAAACCCACCATCCAGTGCTGATCCAAAAGCTCCTGCTCAGCCCATTGGGCTGGATGATTGGCCGCGCTTTCAGTCGTGATGGCCTGGTGAAGAGTTTCAATCAGATCTTCGGCCCGAGAACCCTTCCCACCGAAAGCGAAATGGATGATTTCTGGAGCCTGATCGAAAGCAATCACGGGCCACGTATCATGCACAAGTTGATCACTTACATTCCCGAACGCCGCGTACAGCGCGAGCGTTGGGTCAACGCGATGCAGCGTGGTGAAGTGCCTTTGCGGGTGATCGATGGCGAGGTCGATCCGATCTCCGGTGCGCACATGGTTTTGCGCTATCGAGAGCTGATTCCCAACCCGGATACCGTGCTGCTGAACGGTATCGGTCATTACCCGCAGATCGAGGCGCCGTGTCAGGTGCTCAAGCATTACCTGGAATTTCGCGAGCAGCAGATTTCACCTTCGCTCAAGGTGGCTTGTTCCTGATTTCTGCTGAGCGCTGAAACACCCGTGGCGAGGGAGCTGGCTCCCGCTGGGCCGCGGAGCGGACGTTGTTTTATCCGGGATGGGCGACTGCTGCGCAGCCGAGCGGGAGCAAGCTCCCTCGCCACAACGTCGTCGCTGTGTTCAGGGCACTCATCATCCCCCAGCCTTATCGCGCACCATTCAGCCACCCCTCTGTTCATTGTGACCCGCGGCCCCGTGCCTGAAACTCCAAGGCAATGTCCCTGGCCTGCTGGAGTTCCCCATGAATGAGTCTGTGCGCTTCGAAGATAAAGTCGTGATCATCACCGGTGCAGGTGGCGGTCTGGGACGGGCGCATGCACTGTTGTTCGCCAAGCAGGGCGCCAAAGTATTGGTCAACGACCTCGGCGGCTCGGCCCAGGGCGAAGGTGCCAACGCCTCGGCAGCAGACCGCGTGGTCGCGGAAATTCGTGAAGCCGGCGGCACTGCCGTGGCCAACCACGACTCGGTCACCGACGGTGACAAACTCGTTCAACACGCCCTCGACGTCTTTGGCCGTGTCGATGTGGTGGTCAACAACGCCGGTATCCTGCGCGACAAAACCTTCCACAAAATGGAGGACGGCGACTGGGACCTGGTTTACCGCGTCCACGTCGAAGGCGCCTACAAAGTCACCCGCGCCGCCTGGCCGCACATGCGCGAGCAAAACTACGGCCGGGTGATCTTCACCGCGTCCACTTCAGGCATCTACGGCAACTTCGGCCAGTCCAACTACGGCATGGCCAAACTCGGCCTCTACGGCCTGACCCGCACCCTGGCCATCGAAGGCCGCAAGAACAACATCCTGGTCAACGCCATCGCCCCCACCGGCGGCACCCGCATGACCGAAGGCCTGATCCCGCCACAAGTGTTCGAACAACTCAAACCGGAACTGGTCAGTCCGCTGGTGGTGTACCTGGCCAGCGAAAACTGTCAGGAAACCTCCGGGCTGTTCGAAGTCGGCGGCGGCTGGATGGGCAAAGTGCGCTGGGAACGCAGCCTCGGCGCCGGGTTCGACCCACGGATCGGTTTCTCCCCGGAAGACGTGGCGGCGCACTGGCAGCAAATTTGTGATTTCGAAGGAGCGGCGCATCCGAAGGACAATATTGAAGCGCTGAAGGAAATGATGGGGAATTTGCAGAAGTATTCGTTGTAAGAAAGTCTTCGACACCCCAAGCCGGTGGGTAGGGCTTGGGGTGTTATTTTTTACTCGACGTAGCGTTTTTCTGCGACGAACCGAGGTGCTTTCCAGTTAGGGCCTTTCACTGCTACTGGGCCTTCACCGTGCGCAAGTACTCCTTCTTGGAAAAGTTGGGCATAGACTCGCAGAAGCTCTCCATTTGCAATGACTTCAAAGCGGTACTGACTGAACATTCTGTCCAGTGATGGGTATCCGAGACCTACGCCGAACGCTGTCACGATATCCGCAACGGGTTCGTTTTTTACGATTTGCTCAATAGTGTTCACTGGAAGCCTCCTTTAAGAAGATTTTCGTAGATTCTTTCAATTTGTTTATTTCCAGCTTCGAGTGCGTCTGCGGAGTACAGCAAAGACTCACTGGCCCCAAGCTTGAAGTCTTCCAGTGTGGCGGTATGAGCGTTGTTCCATTCCTGCGAACCTTCTTCTGGCATAAAAACATCACTCAGTCCCATGAGTCTGAATCTTTCCAGTTCCCGGATTTCATGAGTGTAATAACGTCGATCCGTATCAGTTAGGGCCAATTCACCTTTCAGTATATTTTCAAGGCGCTTGATCATAATGTCGTTGGCGTCAGACTGATCGAGTCGAGCAGTATGCAGCCTTACTAGGTCGACTCCTTCCCGAGTGACTGTTGCTGTGCGCCAGTCCAGCTCAAGTATCGGCCCACCTGATCGTTCTGGATTGAATTTGCGCCCACTGAATTTCCCTATTGTAGTGGCCCCATCATAAGGAGTGCTTAACACCACATATTGAGGCGGAATACCCGACTCAATAGGGAACACATAAATGAATCCACCAAAGCTGTACACATCCAGTGCTGGGGATGTATCTATCCGTCCTTCGAGGGCTGTGAGGATCGCGCCGTCGTAGCTGACGACATTTTGCTCGTGTACCGGTAGGGCCGTTGATGAATTTCCAAGCCTTACAATGGGCGTCCACGTCATGCCTATTCCCGGCGTGCCGGGATGATGGGCGCTGTAGTGATTTAGAAGAGGATCGTAGGTGGCAATACGCACTGGAACTTTTCCAGGCACCGCAGCGTTATTTGCAGTGGCAACAACGAACTCTGTAGTGCTTTCCGTAGTTTTTGAACCCAGCACTACCGGGAGTTCGATTTCCCCATTGGCCTCAGCGATGGCATGCAGTTCATCTGCGTCGTATGTTGTGAAACCCGAGAGCGGTACGCTGAGCGTGTACGGTTCTTTGTTTCGCTGGAGCGCGTAGTAAACCAGCGTTGCGACTCCAACAACTATTACGGCTCCTGATGCTGTACCGACGGCTGCTGCCAAAGCTGTGATTGCAGTGGCGGTTGCCGAACGCAACGCAGTCTTGATCGCGAGGGAGGTAGCTGCATCGAATGCCAGAGTTCCCGCTGCAACGGTGAACACCGGACCGCTTGCCGCCGCCGCTCCCGATACGGAAAACGGGCGAGCGCCTTGAGCGGCCTCCATCGCTTTGCGAAGAGCTTCGCCTTCCTCCGCTTGTCGTTGATTTTCGAGGCGCAATTGCTCGGCTTGACGCTGTACTTCGGCCTCGGCTTCAAGACGAGCCTGCTCCGCTGCCATTCGTGCGTGTTCAGCGGCAGCCCTTTGTTCTTGTGCTTGCGCAGCGGAGAAAAGCTGTTGTACGTGTACTTGTTGATTATTTAGAAGCTGAATTTGCGCGGTCAGTAGTTGTGCAGAGTAGGCAGCTTTATAGGAGGTAACCCATGTTGAATAAGCAGGCCCTCGTGGGGTGACAGTTTTATCGAGAGCTTGAGCTCTGGCCAGGTAATCACCAATCGTTGCATTGAGTGGACTATGCCCATAGAAAGTATTGGCGAGAAGTGTTTGGGCGTGCAGTTCAGCGGTTTTATGCTGAATTACCAGGTTTCTAATATTTAGTTCGTGTTGATAAGCCTGTGACGGTGTAGAAGCTGGCACAGAAAATTGCGCCCGCATATTAGCGATATCGACCTCGGTTAAGTTTGGAAGCTCTTGAGATTTTGCAGCGTACTCATTTTTTATAAGTGCCTCGGCCGCCTTGATGTTGTCTCTGGTTTGGCGTCTGAGCCCTTCGTTGTTTGTAATGCCCGAACCCATTCCGCCTGCTCGCGTCGGCGGTACGCTAAATCCACCACCTTTTGGATTCTTTCCCGGAGTCGGTTGTTTTCCAATATAGGTCGTATCTAATTCAATGTATCCTTTTTCTCCGCGAATATCCGTCGCCGGTAAGTGGTGCGGGGGACCTTGTTTTTCTGACATTGTGATCTTCCATGAACGTAGTTAATCGGTTGTGCCGAAATAAGATTACGTTAAGAAGTTCTCAGTTGTGTCCGAGAAAGGTGTAAGTGTTTTCCGGTCGATATGTAAGCTGGTTGTGTTTTCGTATGTAGAAAGGTTGTTGATTATTAACTGTAGGAATTTTCCCGCTATTGAGAAAAACCTGCAATAAACGACGACTCTAAAAAAAGGAAAAATCCGCCCATAAAAAAGGCCGCTGCAAACGCAGCGGCCAAGTAGACGTTGGATCCAGGAGCTACAAATCAACGTCGGTGTACACGGGGCGATGAGTCGAAGCCTTCAATCTCATCTGAAATCTGTCGCGAGCGGCTCGGAGAATCACGGGCCGTTGCTTCGTGCTTTCAAGCTGTTTTCTGTGAAAGCCAGGTAAGGATAAGTGGTTGCTGGCCAAGGAAAAACATTCATTCGCGACATGCAGTGTTACAGCCTGCGCAACAGTTCCCGAATTCAAACACGCGCAACATGCGCATCGCTGATGGCGCCCAATCCAGCCCATGCATGCCTCGCGCAAACCCTCGTTCCATACGCCCAGTAATTCTAAAGAGGTACACCACGAATACCTCCTTGGTGCGCTTATCACCCCCGGTAGGCGGCAGTAGGGTGAGGCCTTCTGTCACTCACCGGGGAAGACGCATGACAAAAACAACAATGCGCGCCATCTTCACACCGCAGGCGCTGGCCGCTGCGGTTGCCTTGGGTTGCTGTGCCCAGGCGCAGGCTGTTTCATTCAACATTGGCGAGATCGAGGGGACGTTCGATTCATCGCTTTCAGTGGGCGCAAGTTGGGGCATGCGCGATGCCGATGACGCACTGGTAGGCACCGTCAACGGCGGTAGCGGGCAGGCGTCGACCGGTGATGACGGGCGCCTGAATTTCAAGAAAGGCGAAACCTTCTCCAAGATCTTCAAAGGCATTCACGATCTCGAACTGAAGTACGGCGACACCGGTGTGTTTGTCCGTGGCAAATATTGGTACGACTTCGAATTGAAGGACGAAGACCGGCCGTTCAAGCCGATCAGCGATCACAATCGCAAAGAGGGCTCTAAATCGTCCGGTGGGCAAATCCTCGATGCGTTCCTCTATCACAATTACTCCATCGCCGATCTGCCAGGCACCGCTCGCGTCGGTAAACAGGTCGTGAGCTGGGGTGAAAGTACCTTTATCGGTAACTCGATCAACAGCATCAACCCGGTCGACGTTTCCGCGTTCCGCCGTCCCGGTGCCGAGATCAAGGAAGGCCTGATTCCGGTGAACATGTTGTTCGCCTCCCAAGGGTTGACCGACAAGTTGACCGTGGAAGGCTTCTATCAGTTGGAGTGGGATCAGACCGTCGTCGACAACTGCGGTACCTTCTTCGGTGTCGACGTGGTGGCGGACGGTTGCAACAAGGGTTACACCGTCGCCAGTCCAGCCATTGCACCGTTGCAACCGATTGCCGCTGCGTTCGGCCAGGGTTTTGAGGTCACTAGTGAAGGCGTGGTCGTTCCCCGTGGCAGCGACCGCGATGCCCGCGATTCGGGCCAGTGGGGGACGGCGCTGCGTTGGCTGGGTGACGATACCGAGTACGGCTTGTATTTCATGAATTACCACAGCCGCACACCGACGGTCGGCACGACTACTGCCGGGCTCAGTACGCTGGCGAGCATTCCGGGAATCGTCGCCACGGCCAACCGCATTGCACCGGGTAGTGGTTCCGGTCTGGCGCAAAGTGTGATGCTCGGGCGTGGTCAGTATTACCTCGAATACCCGGAAGACATTCGCCTCTACGGCGCCAGTTTCTCCACCACGCTGCCCACCGGCACCGCGTGGACCGGCGAGATCAGCTACCGCCCCAACGCACCGGTGCAGGTCAACACCAACGACCTGACGCTGGCGATGCTCAACCCGATAGCCGGTGGCGCGGCATCGCCTATTGCGACGTCGCCCGGCGCAGACAACAAAGGCTATCGGCGCAAGGAAGTGACGCAGATCCAGAGCACCCTGACGCACTTCATCGATCAGGTTGCGGGCGCCGATCGCCTGACACTGGTGGGCGAAGCGGCGGTGGTTCGCGTCGGTGGCCTGGAGTCTCGCAGCAAGCTGCGTTACGGCCGCGACTCGGTGTATGGCCAGTATGGTTTCGGTGGCGATACCGACGGTTTCGTGACCTCGACTTCATGGGGTTATCGCGCGCGCGCGATCCTCGATTACAACAACGTCATTGCCGGGATCAACTTCCGGCCCAATCTGTCGTGGTCCCACGACGTCTCCGGTTACGGCCCTAACGGGCTGTTTAACGAAGGCGCGAAGGCCGTCAGCGTCGGCGTCGATGCGGACTATCGCAACACTTACACCGCCAGTCTCAGTTACACCGATTTCTTCGGCGGTGACTACAACGTGCTCGAAGACCGCGACTTCGTGGCGCTGAGCTTTGGCGTGAACTTCTGATCTGGCTGAAAAGGATGAATTCAATGCGCAAGATGATTCTGCAATTTGGCACCGCCCTGGCCCTGAGTCTGCTCGCTGTGAACGTGATGGCAGCGGTTTCGGCGGAAGAGGCGAATAAGCTCGGCACTAGCCTCACGCCGTTGGGCGGTGAGAAGGCCGGCAACGCCGATGGCTCTATTCCGCCGTGGACCGGCGGCATTCCAAAAAACGCCGGTGCGGTGGACAGCAAGGGCTTTCTGGCCGATCCGTTCGCCAATGAAAAGCCGCTGTTCATCATCACGGCGGCGACGGTCGACAAGTACAAGGACAAGCTCTCCGACGGACAGCTGGCGATGTTCAAGCGCTACCCGGAGACCTACAAGATCCCGGTCTATCCAACCCACCGCACCGCGGCCCTGCCGGCGGAAATCTATGAGTCGGCCAAGCGCAGTGCGCTGAACGTGACACCCATCAACGACGGTAACGGTCTGGCCAACTTCACCGGGAACCGCTACTACGCGTTCCCGATTCCGAAGAATGGAGTCGAGGTGATCTGGAACCACATCACTCGTTACCACGGCGGCAATCTGCGGCGCACCATCACCCAGGCAACCCCTCAATCCAATGGCGATTTCACCGTCATCCGCTTCAAGGACGAAGTGGCCGTGCCGTCGCTGCTGGGGGATTTGAAACCGGGGAGCGATGACAACGTGCTCAGCTATTTCAAACAGGAAGTGACGGCGCCGGCGCGGCTGGCGGGTAACGTGTTGCTGGTGCACGAAACCCTGGATCAGGTCCAGGAACCGCGCAAGGCCTGGATCTACAACGCCGGCCAGCGCCGTGTGCGGCGTGCACCGCAAGTGGCCTATGACGGCGTCGGCACCTCGTCTGACGGGCTGCGTACCACCGATAACTTCGACATGTTTTCCGGTGCGCCGGATCGCTACGACTGGAAGTTGATCGGCAAGAAGGAAATGTACATCCCGTACAACAGCTACAAACTCGATTCGCCTGACCTCAAGTACACCGATGTGATCAAGGCCGGGCACATCAATCAGGACCTGACCCGCTATGAGTTGCACCGGGTCTGGGAGGTGGTCGCCACGGTCAAGCCCAACGAGCGGCACGTGTACGCCAAGCGCCACATGTACATCGACGAAGACACCTGGCAGGTGGCACTGGCCGATCACTATGACGGTCGCGGCCAACTCTGGCGTGTGGCTGAAGGGCACGCGCAGTTCTACTACGATCACCAGGTCCCGGCCTATACCGTCGAGGCACTGTATGACCTGATTGCCGGTCGTTATATTGCTCTGGGGATGAAGAACGAAGAGAAGCGCAGCTTCGAATTCAACATCGCGGCAAAAGCCGGGGACTACACGCCTGCAGCCCTGCGGAGTACGGGCGTTAGGTAATCGTCCTACAGGCTCCTACACAAAAAGGTGACTTTATGGTCACCTTTTTTATGGCTACAAATCAGCCTGCTGAATACTTCTTCAATAAGCGCTCAAGAGAGGAATAGGGTGGCGCCACAACTATAAAAAGGCGCATCACTATGACTGCCATGACGCCGAGTCTGGACCGTCCTGGACTCCTGCCTCGCTTGTCGCCGCATCACCTGTCCCGCGAGCGCTTGATCGAGCCGTTGCTGGTTTCGCCAGCGCGGGTGAAGCTGCTTTGTGCACCGGCCGGCAGCGGCAAAAGTGCGCTGCTCACCGAGTGCCTGTTGCGTGCGCCGACGCAGGGTCGGGCGTACTGGCTACCCTTGGTGGGTGAATCGTTGAGTGTGGCCGAACTTCAGCGGCGATTGGCGCAAACGCTGGGGTTGTCATCGTCGGATGAACAAACGCTACTGGAATCACTGGCACGGTTGCAGACGCCGACCTGGCTGTTCCTCGATGATTACTGCCGCGTGCCCAATCCCGAACTCGATCGTTTGCTGGACCGATTACTGGCTATCAGAAACCCGTTGTTGAATTGGTGGCTAAGTACGCGTCGACGTCCGCAATGCAACTGGCCCCGTTTATTGCTCGACGATGAGTTGTACGAATGCGAAGGGCGTGCGCTGGCGTTTAATGAGCACGACATCGAACAGTTGCTCCTCCATGTCGAGCCGTCGCAGGCCGCGAGTACGGCCCGGCGGATCATTCAGCGCAGCGGTGGCTGGTGCGCCGGCGTGCGCATTGCCTTGCTCGACGGATGCCAGTGGGCGGCCGGGGAGAACCAGCAGGGGCGCTCGGCAACGCTGCTCGATTATTTGCAGCATGAACTGTTCAACACATTGACGCCGGAACTGGTTGAAGCCTGGCAGGTTCTGGCCCATCTACCGCGATTCAATGCCAGCCTGTGCGAGCATCTTTTCGGCGCCGGTGAAGGTGCGCAGTACTTGCACGCCTTGCAGGATATGGGCTGTTTCATCGAGCCCTGGGAAGACTCCGCCGAATGGTTGCGCATCTTCGTGCCACTGGGCCGGGCCATGCGTGACGAACAAGGTTCGGCAGGTCGTTCCTGGCATCGGCGTGCGTGCCAATGGTTCACCGCCGAAGAGGACTGGCAGGGTGCATTCGAGCAGGCATTGTTGGCCGAAGAGTTCGAGGTCGCGGTCAGTCTTTTACAGCACTTCAGCTTTGAGCACTTGTTCCTCAGAGAGAATGTGCGCTTGTTATTGAATCTGCATGAGCGCCAGGGTGAAGAATTGACCCTCGGAACGCCGCAATTGGTAGGGTTGATCACCGCAGCTCTGCTGTTTGCAGGGCGTTTCGATCAGGCCGCTTTGTGCATTGAGCAAATGGTCCGGTTTACCCCGCAGCCGACGGCAATCCTGCAGCGGCAACTGTTGGCTCGCTGGCAGGCGCAGCAAGGTTGGCTGCTGCACCTGCAGGGGCGCATGGAAGCGGCACGGGCGCACTTTGTCGAGGCGCTGGCCGAACTGGGGGCCGATGCGTGGGCGGCGCGATTGTTGTGCCTGTCCGGCCTGACGCAACAAGCCCTGCTCAGCGCCGACCTCGACGCCGCGCAGGCCTTCAACCGAGAGGCGCTGTGCCTGGCACGTGCGCAAGGTTCGCTGTTGTTTGAAGGACTGCTCGAACTTGACCATGCGCAGTTGCTGGAGCAACGCGGTGCTCCGCGGCGCGCCGAAAGCCTGCTGGCCGATATCCATGAGTTGTTGAATCGACAGGCGGATCGCCCGACGCCGCTGCTGGGGCGAATTGCCTTGCGGCGCGGGCGCCTGGCGCTCTGGCAGGGACAGGATGAAGTGGCCGGTGAATTCTTTCAGAGCGGCTTGCGCGATTGCCTGCACAGTCAGGACAAACGTGCGCTGTATGGTTTTCTCGGACAGGCGCAGCTGGCGGCCAATCAGCACGATTACGCGATCGCGTTTGACCGACTGCGCGACGCCGAGCGGTTGATGCAGCAGCGGCAAATTCCCGACACGGTTTATCGCGGTGTGCTGCTGCAAGTCAGCAGTCACTTCTGGTTGCAACAAGGTCGGCCGCAACTGGCCTGCGAAGCGTTGACTCGCGTACTGCGTCATTACCGCGGGCCGAGTGCTCGTCAAGCACCCCCGGCAACGCTGGAGCTGATCGCGCGTATCGAATACCAGTTGGTGCTCGCCGAGACTCATCTGCATCTGGCGAAACAACCGCTGGAACGGCTCAAGGCCTTGCTCGATCACGCGCAACAGCACGCGATGCTGGCGTTGGAAGCGGAGCTTCAGCTGGTGATTTGCGAAGTGGCAGACCTGACCGGCGAGCCGGCATTGGCGAAGTCGGCCTTGCAGGCGGGGTTGGCATTGGTGAGGCGTTGCCATTTGCAACAGGCCTTGCGCGAACTGCGCCTGCGCCAGCCGACATTGCTCAGCCGTTTGGGCGAAGACGAGCACCTGACGCCGTCGACCCTGGAGGTTAACCCATTGAGTGCACGAGAATTGGAGGTACTCAGCCTGATCGCACAAGGCAACTCGAATCAACAAATTGCCGAGCAGCTGTTTATTTCATTACATACGGTTAAAACCCACGCCCGGCGTATTCATAGCAAGTTGGGTGTTGAGCGTCGTACGCAAGCCGTGGCCAAAGCTAAAGCAATGGGCGTGGTCAATTAAGTTGTAAAGTTATAGGGTTGCTTTACGAATGCACACAACTTGGTTGTGTTTTTTTTAATTGTTCGCTGTAAGTTTAGTTTGGCTTGCAGTGCTGCACAATGAAGTAAGTGGTTTCTCTGTGGGTGCATCATCTCAATGAGTGGTGTTAAGTGATTTAGGATTTGTTAGTTAATCAATGGTTCGGGCGGGATGCTCGAGTTTTATACTGAGAAAGGGATTTTTATGAGTGACAGTTTTTTTGCAAGCAGCAATGTTAAATTGCTGAAAAACATTCGTGCGGATTTTGCGGTAGAGGTGCTGTTGACTGAACGCCTGCAGGGGTTTGGAGTCAGCCCTTTCAATGCGTATATTAATACGTTGGTGGATATTCTAGGCGGGGGAGTTGAATCTTCGCGGACGTTATTTGAAGAGACAATGGAGTGGGTGAAAAGAGAGCAGTATCCAAATTATGTGCAAAATCTAAGCGATATCTTCATTCGCCGGTTTTCCTTTGATTCAAAAGAAAAAGTAATCGGGCTGGAGTTGTTGGGTTTTGAAAAAATTGTTATTGAGATAGTGAGGGCGTTGACGACGGAGCCATCCATTAACCTCGCCAAACGCTCGGTTCGGTCTTTAGGTCTTGAAGATGTAAGGGGGGCGCTGGAGCGAAGTGTGACTGATATCAACTTTGATGAGGTGTATATCACCAGTTTCATTATTGAAAATGGTGAGCGAAAAGTATTCAAGTCTCGACGTTTGGCTGACGATTTATTTGAATCTCTGCGCCACGATGAAATTCCTTATTACCATGGCGACCATTCGGGTGTTTATACGGTCGCTCACAGCGCTGAGGAAGATCATCTGCATCCGCAGCTCACGCCACGGGATATCACCCATTTAGTGATCGAAATTGTTCCCGATTTCCTGATCTGATCCTGGGCGGCTTTGGTAACCCATCCGCCAACTGACGGCCCGCGTTGCCGCGAGTAATCGCTGCGCCGCGGGGCCGTTTTCATCGGCATGAAACAACGATGTCGGGCCAACCACCGTCAGCACGGCCACGACATTGCCCATTGCGTTAAACACGGGGGCCGATAACGCATCCACGCCAGGCATCAGCAAGCCATGCACATGATGCAGGCCGCGCGCGCGGATTTGTTCGCAGATGGCGGCATAGGCCTGATCGTCTGCCAGCGCGTGCGCTGTATGAGCGTGCAATTCCTGTTCGCGCAAATCCACGGTTTCGCGTTTGGGTAGATACGCGCCAAAGACCAGTCCGGTCGAAGAGCTGAGCAACGGCAGCACGGAACCCAATTGCGTGACTACCGTCACCGCTCGCACCGCCGGTTCGATACGCACCACGGTTGCACCCTGGTTGCCCCACACCGCCAAAAAACAGGTTTCGTTCAAGTCGTCGCGCAGCTCGGCCAGGGGCAGGGCGGATACTTTCAGCACGTCCATACTGTTGAGTGCCGCCAGCCCCACGCGCAAGGCTTCACGGCCCAGGCCGTAATGGTTGGTCGCGGCGTTCTGTTCGGCAAAGCCACTGGCGATCAGCGCCTGCAAATAGCGGTGAACTTTGCTCGCCGGCATCTGCACGTGTTCAGCCAGGCGCGAAAGCGAAGTCGAGGGTGACAACTCGGCCAGGGCCTTGAGGATGTCAGTGCCTACCTCGGCCGAGCGGACTTTCTGTTTACCGTTGCTATCAGGCTTTTCCATGGAGGCAGTGTGATCCCGGGACGAATGGGCGTCTTTATAGCTTGACGGTCAATACCAATCAAATTACGTTATGCGTAATCGAATTACGATAAAAATAACCGCGACGTGCCACGACCTCTGCAATTGAGCCATCGGCCACTGTCGACTCCCTGTTCAGGAGGCTCCATGAACTCCGATTCAACGACGCCAGCACTGGCCTATCAGTCAGGCTTCGGCAATGAATTCAGCAGTGAAGCGCTGCCCGGCGCATTGCCCGTCGGCCAGAACTCCCCGCAAAAAGCACCTTACGGCCTCTACACCGAACTGTTTTCCGGCACGGCGTTCACCATGGCCCGCAGCGAAGCGCGGCGGACGTGGATGTATCGCATTCAGCCGTCGGCCAACCACCCGGCATTCGTCAAACTCGAGCGGCAACTGGCCGGCGGACCATTGGGGGAAGTAACCCCCAATCGCTTGCGCTGGAACGCGTTGGAAATTCCCGCCGAGCCGACTGATTTCATTGACGGCCTGGTGAGCATGGCGGCCAACTCCGGCGCGGATAAGCCTGCGGGGATCAGCATCTACCAATATCGCGCCAATCGTTCCATGGAGCGCGTGTTCTTCAACGCTGACGGCGAAATGCTGCTGGTGCCGCAACAGGGCCGTCTGCGCATCGCTACCGAATTGGGTGTGCTGGACGTAGCTCCACTGGAGATTGTCGTGCTGCCTCGCGGGCTGAAATTCCGCGTCGAACTGCTCGACCCGCAAGCCCGCGGCTATATCGCCGAGAACCACGGTGCGCCATTGCGTCTGCCGGACCTGGGGCCGATCGGCAGCAACGGCCTGGCTAATCCACGGGACTTCCTGACCCCGGTGGCTTCTTATGAAAACCTTCAGCAGCCGACAACCCTGGTGCAGAAATTCCTCGGCCAGTTGTGGGGTTGCGAGCTCAATCACTCGCCGTTGAACGTGGTCGCCTGGCACGGCAACAACGTGCCGTACAAATATGACCTGCGCCGTTTCAACACCATTGGCACCGTCAGTTTCGATCACCCGGACCCGTCGATCTTTACCGTTCTGACCTCGCCGACCAGTGTCCACGGCCTGGCCAATCTCGACTTCGTGATTTTCCCGCCGCGCTGGATGGTGGCCGAGAATACCTTCCGTCCACCGTGGTTCCATCGCAACCTGATGAACGAATTCATGGGTCTGATCCAAGGCGAATACGATGCCAAGGCCGAAGGTTTTGTGCCCGGCGGCGCGTCACTGCACAGCTGCATGAGTGCCCACGGCCCGGACGGCGAGACGTGCACCAAGGCGATTAACGCCGACCTCAAACCAGCGAAAATCGACAACACCATGGCCTTCATGTTCGAGACCAGCCAAGTGCTGCGTCCGAGCCGCTACGCCCTCGATTGCCCGCAACTGCAAACCAACTACGATGCTTGCTGGGCCACGTTGCCCGCCACTTTCGACCCGACCCGGAGATAACCCATGACGCAGACTTCCATCCCTCGCAGCTGGGTTGCTTCCGCCAACGACCATGCGGATTTCCCGCTGCAAAACCTGCCGTTGGGCGTATTCAGCGTGAAAGGTTCGGCGCCACGCAGTGGCGTGGCCATCGGCGACCATATCCTTGATCTTGAAGCGGCACTGGATGCCGGCTTGTTCGATGGCGCTGCAAAAGCCGCTGTCGAAGCCACTCGTGGCGGCCAGTTGAATGCGTTCTTCGAGCTGGGGCGCGAAGCACGCGTAGCCCTGCGTGAGCGGTTGATCGAATTGCTCAAGGATGGCAGCACACTGCACGGCAAGATCGAAGCCCAAGGCGCAAAGCTGCTGCCGCTGGCGGCGGATTGCGAAATGCACCTGCCGGCGAAAATCAACGACTACACCGATTTCTACGTCGGCATCGAGCACGCGCAGAACGTCGGCAAACTGTTCCGCCCGGACAATCCGTTGCTGCCGAACTACAAGTACGTGCCGATCGGCTACCACGGTCGCGCTTCGACCATTCGCCCGTCCGGCACTGACGTACGCCGTCCGAAAGGCCAGACCCTGCCGGCCGGCCAGACCGAGCCGACGTTTGGGCCATGTGCACGCCTGGACTACGAACTGGAGCTGGGGATCTGGATCGGCCAGGGCAACGACATGGGCGACTCCATCGCCATTGGTGATGCCGCCGATCACATCGCCGGTTTCTGCCTGCTCAATGACTGGTCGGCGCGCGATATCCAGGCTTGGGAATACCAACCGCTGGGGCCCTTCCTGTCGAAGAGTTTCATCACCAGCATTTCACCCTGGGTGGTAACGGCTGAAGCGCTGGAGCCGTTCCGCCGCGCCCAGCCTGCACGCCCGGAAGGCGATCCACAGCCGCTGCCGTATCTGTTTGATAAGCGCGATCAAGCCGCTGGCGCTTTCGATATCGAGCTGGAGGTGCTGCTGCTCACCGAAGCCATGCGCGAACAGAATCTGCCGGCCCATCGCCTGACCTTGAGTAACTCGAAACACATGTACTGGACCGTGGCGCAAATGGTTGCGCACCACAGCGTCAACGGCTGCCAATTGCAGGCCGGTGACTTGTTCGGTTCGGGCACATTGTCCGGCCCGGAAAACGGTCAGTTCGGCAGCCTGCTGGAGATCACCGAGGGCGGTAAAAAACCGATTGAACTGGCGTCTGGCGAGGTACGCAAGTTCCTTGAAGACGGCGACGAAATCATCCTGCGTGGCCGTTGCAGCCGCGAAGGTTTTGCCTCCATCGGTTTCGGCGAATGCCGTGGCAAAGTGCTGGCGGCGCGTTAAGAGGATCGGGTCATGGAGCTCTATACCTACTACCGCTCGACCTCTTCCTATCGGGTGCGCATCGCGTTGGCATTGAAGGGGCTGGATTACCAGGCGCTGCCGATCAATCTGATCGCGCCGCCAGGTGGTGAACATCGGCAGCCGCCCTACCTGGCGGTCAACCCGCAAGGTCGAGTACCGGCCTTGCGCACCGATGAAGGTGAGTTAGTGATCCAGTCACCGGCGATCATTGAGTACCTGGAAGAACGTTATCCACAGGTGCCGCTGCTGTCCAAAGATCTCGCTGCCCGCGCTCATGAGCGTGGTGTGGCGGCGGTGATTGGCTGCGATGTGCATCCGCTGCACAACGTCAGCGTGCTCAACAAGCTGCGGCAACTGGGTCACGATGAGCCGCAGGTAGTGGAGTGGATCGGGCACTGGATCAGCCAGGGCCTGGGGACCGTAGAACGACTGATTGGCGATGACGGTTATTGCTTCGGACCTGAGCCAGGTTTGGCGGACGTCTACCTGATCCCGCAGTTGTACGCCGCCGAGCGCTTCAACATTTCCCTCGAGGCTTATCCGCGAATCCGGCGAGTAGCGGCATTGGCGGCTAGTCACCCGGCGTTCATCAAGGCGCATCCAGCGAATCAGCCAGATACGCCTTGATAAGAGCAAGATCAAAAGATCGCAGCCTTCAGCAGCGCCTACATTGATCTCCGTAGGCGCTGCTGAAGGCTGCGATCTTTTGCTTTTCTTTTAATGGACGATGGAGTTCGGTGGCAGGTGGCCTAGCCGTTCCGTCAGTCGAATCCGCTGGATCGGATCGTCGCTCAGCAGCAGGGCATGTTCCAGGTCGAAACGCTCGGCATTGGGGCATTCCAGTCGTTGATAAAGGCTGGCCCGGGCCAGGTAATCGGCGGCATTGGCGTTGCCCAGTTCCAGCACGCGCTCGGCGTCGATCAGCGCACCGATGTAGTCATCGTGGGAAAGATGCAACTGGCGCAGGTTACGCGACAGCCGTTGGAGCATTTGCACCGGCTCGGCGGTGACCAGGTGTTCGGCGCTGAGCTTCATGTTCGGGCCGTACTGGCGATGCAGGAGCTCACGGCAATCGTTGGGATACAGCCGCCGGCCGCCGCACGGGTCGAGCAAGTGATCGGCGCCCGGCACCCGTAAGAGAAAATGGCCTGGGAAATTGACGCCAACCATAGGGATTTCCAGGCCTCTGGCCAACTGCAGCGCAATCAATCCCAATGCCAGCGGCTGACCGCGTCGGCGTTCCAGGACTTTATCGACCAATGCCGCTTGCGGGCGCAAGGGCGTGAAGTCGTCCTGGGCGAAACCCAGATCATTCATGCGCCTTAACAGCGGTTGCGCCAATTCGCTTACCGGCAGCATCGGCAAACCGTAACTGACCCGCTGTTGCAGATCCTTGAAATCTTGCAATACGGCTTCCGGGTTCACCTCTTTGTCGTGCTCGACCGCAATCCATAGCGCCGCCTCGAACAGTGCGGGCGGTGAACGTTGTAGACAGTTGAAAAACGATTGGCGCGGTGTCATCTGAATCTCCGGGCAATGCCTCGTTTTAGCCCCGTCTCCGACATTCGTCCAGTGCCATAAAGGCGAGTAACCGGGTTATTTCCGAAAGCCTGATTAGCCGCTACTTTTATTCCGGTGCGCTTCTGCAATTTTTGAGCGCAAGCCTATACTGGCGACTACAAGAAGTGATTCGGGAGCCTTACGATGTTCGCTCTCATGCAAAGCACTCGCCTTGAATCGCTGCATCTGAGCGTCGACCCGACCACCGGGTTGAAGGCGGTCATTGCCATTCATAACAGCCGTTTGGGGCCTGCCCTGGGTGGTTGTCGTTACCTTGCCTATCCCAGCGACGAATCCGCGGTCGAGGACGCAGTGCGTCTTGCCCAAGGCATGAGTTACAAGGCGGCCCTGGCCGGTCTGGCCCAGGGCGGCGGGGTGGCGGTGATTATCCGTCCGATTCATGTGTCCAACCGCGCTGCGCTCTTTGAGGCTTTCGGGCGCTGTATCAATCAGCTCGATGGGCGCTACATCACGGCCATCGACAGCGGCACTTCGGTGGCGGACATGGATTGCATCGCTCAGCAGACCCAACATGTCACCAGCACCACCTCGGCGGGCGACCCTGCTCCGCACGCGGCGATGGGGGTGTTCACCGGTATTCGCGCCACGGCGATGGCGCGGCTGGGCAGCGATAACCTCGAAGGCCTGCGCGTGGCCATTCAGGGCTTGGGCAACGTCGGCTATGCCCTGGCGGAACAGTTGCACGCCGCCGGGGCTGAACTGCTGGTCAGCGATATCGATCACGGCAAGGTGCAATTGGCGATGGAGCAACTCGGCGCGCACCCGATTGCCAACGACGCATTGCTCAGCACGCCTTGCGATATTCTCGCGCCATGTGGTTTGGGCGGGGTGCTGAACAGCCACAGCGTCACGCAACTGCGCTGCTCGGCAGTGGCAGGTTCGGCGAACAACCAATTGACTCATCTGGACGTCGCTGATCAGTTGGAGCGGCGCGGCATCCTGTATGCGCCGGACTACGTGATCAATGCCGGCGGGCTGATTTATGTTTCGCTCAAACACCGGGGCGAAGAGTTGGGAACCATCACCGCACACCTGTCGAAAATCAGTTCGCGACTCACCGAGGTGTTCGCCCACGCGCAAGCGGAAAAACGTTCGCCGGCGCGGGTGGCGGATGAATTGGCGGAGAAAGTGTTGTACCGATAGCCAGATCAAAAGATCAAAATGAAAAAGGCCCTGAGTCCACCGGACTCAGGGCCTATTCAATTCGGGCGTTGCTTACTTTGCTGCTTTGGCGGCCTTGGCTGGCTTGGCCGGGGCAACAGGCTCAGCTTCTGCTTCCTCAACGGGTGCAGCCACCTTTACTGGCTCTGCAACTTCAGCTGGCGCTGTGAGCAGTTCGGACAAGGCGTCCGGCTGGCTCTTGAATGCCTTGGCAAACACATCGCGATTCTTCGCCATGTAGATCCCGGCTTCTTCCACTTGCTGCTCGGTCAGGGACGGAACGGCTTTTTGCAACACTTCAGCCAGCAACTCGGCCAGCTCGAGCATTTTGTCATGACGGTCAGCTTCGGCTTTATCCATGAACAAGCGCTCCAGATCTCGGCTGCTGCGGTATACCACTTCGACGGCCATTCACCACCTCACATGCCTTCACATTTTGTTGTCGGTATCGACTACTGTATCTATATACAGCTAAAGGATAAGCGAAACCTTGGGGTTTGGGTAGTGGGTTTTTACTTTAGCTGGAGATTGTGTGGGTCGGGAGGCTTTCGGCTTGTCTAGGCGTCAGGGGAGATTCACCTTTTGTCTCTGGACGCTGTGAAAGATTAGAAAGCTGTTTTTAGGCGGATTCTCATGAATTCACCACATATTCGAGATAATTACCTCGATTATGCAGAGCCAACTGATCTAAGAAAACTCTGAATTTCTGAAAGATTATTAATGATAGTTCCATCGAAAATTGTAAATACGGTATTGATGTCATTAGCGGATGTGGGCTTTGTCAATAGGACGTAAAGTTTTCCGTCTTTGAGTTCAGAGTCGGCTACTTCAAGTTTCTCTGCTGGTAATATTGCGACATGGTCAATCAAAAATCCGGTTGCAAGATTAGTCTTTGGGACATCAGCTCCAAAAATAATCATGACATCTCTAGGGACCTTCGAAGCATCTTTTGCCCAGCCACTGCCCCAGTCTTCAGCATTTTTACGGGTTACCGAGGCGCTTTGTATTCCTAGGTCTGTGACCAGATTTCCTTTTTTTTGCAGCTCTGCAATACCCATTTCCGTAGTTTTAATTGATCGATATGCAATGAGTTTTTCTTCCATTGCGCCAAGTTTGTGCAGCTCATTAATTAGCTCTGTGGTGCTGTCTTTTAGCCGTAAGCTTTTTGAGTTTGCCAGTTTTCTTAGGTCTCTATTTGGGTGTCCTTGACCGGCCTCAATGAAGTCATTTATGGATTGAAAGTCAGCGGCTTGGGACGTTTCTAAAAGCTGTACTATTGTTTTTTCAAATTTATCTTTGGATAGGGTAGGCAGTTTGAGTATGTCCTCCAGGCTAAATATCTGGCGTGTTGAATCGGTTGATTGAGCTAGAAGTCGAGCTGAGTTGGTCAGCGTTGATTGAGGCCTGGCCGGAACGGGCGGCGGGGCAGTACGTTGCGCACCGGGTTGACCTACTCCTCGCTCCATATGTCCATCAGGATCGATGTTCACCACAGGATTATTTCGCACCATTTGATACAAATTCATCCCGCCTAATACGCCAATCGGATCCGGATTCAACCACCGACACCACCAAGCGATGTAATACCGAAACCCATAGTAATAAAGCCCACTGACATCCCGCTCTTTGCCCGAATAACGAATGGTTTTGTATTTGCCTTCAGTCTCGCTGCGAGCCGCAAACCATGCCGTGCCGCCATACGGGTAGTAACCTTCCCGACTCAGTACTTGCGCGGACTCATCCAATTCCAGGGCACCGGATCCCAAGTGGTCGGAGAGGCCATAGCGTAGTTGATCGTTGTCGACATTCTGGGGAGGCGGGGATTCCCAATGCAGGACTCGCACACTGCCGCGTCCGGTGTGGACATTAATAACGTGGAGAATTTCGTTGCTGGCACTGTTGGTACGAATCTCCAGGTCTCGCAGGTACAGCACTTCGGCAAAATGGATCACGTTTTTGGCTTGAGTAGTGGTTATTTTGCGAACCCGCTGGCCACCACCGTCATACACATATTGTTCGCGATCATTGGCACCGTCCGGTCGACAGACGAGAGTGACTTCTTGCAATTGATTGCGCAGATCCCAGTCCATCTCCGGTCCCGCCTGCAAGCGTTTGAGATTGCCGTTTAGATCGAAACTCGCGGAGAAGTCCGGTTCGCTTCCATCTACTGGCACAGACAAGCTGCGATTGCTCTCTGGCGCCGTGGACATGTGTCGGGAGTATTGCCGTGCACCGACGTGCACCAGTTTTCGCAGGTTGCCACCCTTATCGTAATCAAAGGTTTGAACATAATTAGCCATCTGTGTTGGATCGGGAGGTAGTGGCTGGTAATCAGGAAGACAGGCGCCAGGCGTGGGCAAGCAGCTCTCGCGGCCGGTGGATTTGATCAGTTGGTAAAGGGTGTCGTAGCAGTAGATCGATTCAGGTCGAGTCTGTTGATTATTGAAATAAAGCGTTGTGAGTGCCGACTCTTCGATGCGAACGATATTACCCACAGGGTCGTAGTCATAACTTAAATCCTGCAGCACAGGGTGAACCGAGTGGAGCGAAACGAGCCGTAATAATCGACCATCTTCGGGCCGGTATTCAGCGCGGCTGATTACGCCATTTCCAGCCGTTTCGCTTTCCATCTGCCCAAGAGCGTTGTAGCGAATTTCGCTGAGCACGGTATGTTCTGGGCCCTTGAACAAACGCAGCTTGATTTGATTGGGTTGTCCAGAGAGGTTGTATTGATGAAGTTGGCAGTTACCCCTCGCATCGATCGTTTCCAGCTGTTCGCCGGTCGGCGAAAACCGGTCGCTGGAGGTGAAGCGTTCTGATCCGAGTAGTTGCTCACGAAGTGGCAATTCTTGCGGCCAGGAGGGGGTCTGTAGCTGGTTCAAAAAACGCCGCGTTTCACCCAGCGGCTGTCCATGAAGGTCATATCCCGGGATCTCCCGGGTGCCCGCAGTGTCGTCGTGACGTATAAGGCGACCGCAGCTGTTGTGCTCTGCCGATGGCTGACGATTAGCTTCAAAGGTAAAGCGCTCAACGGTTTTTGGCTCACCCCCCTTCTCGTGCTCAATCACGGCCACCGGCCTTAGCTGAAAGTCATATTCGGTGTGCCTCTGAGTACCGCGTGAGTCCCAGTTCCGACACGCCCCACCTGCGTCATTCATCAACGCAAGCCGCCACCCTGCATCGACACTGTCGGTGAACAATGAAGCGCCAGTCATGGTGAAGCGCGAAGTCAGATTAGCCTTGGTGTCCGGCTGGGACTCTGCCAGTTTCAAGAGGCGAGGGTCCCAATTGGCTACTTGTTGAGCCGCATGGTTATAGACCTGGCGGGTCACTCTTGTTTCGGTTTCGCCCCCGGCCACGTTTCGGCAATACATAATCTTTCGAACGATCAGGCCTCTGGGTTCGATCACCATGATTGCCGGAGTTGAATAATCGAGACTACGTGCAGTGGCAGGCATGAGGTCGTCCGGAGGAGTTGCGGCTCCGCCAATGTGCCTCGTTCTTTTCGCCAAAGATACTGTAAGAAATACCAGTCCCGACCCGGATGTAGCGCGATGCAACGATGTCAGAAAGTGCCTCGTCTTGACCGCTTGTCATCTCACTCGACGGCCACTGGCCTTTTTTCTGCATGCAGAACAACCGTCACGTCCACCCTGCATTATCCGGTCGAACCGACCTAAGGAAGCATCATCGTGAAAATCAACTGGGCCGAGAAGCTGCGGCAGAACGTGCATGAACTGGCAGAGTCCCTGGGCAATTTGTTCGTCGAGACCTTCCACTACCTGGCGCTGTTCGCTATTGGTGCAGTCACCGCATGGGCAGCGGTGATGGAGTTTCTCGGGATGCTCGAACAGGGGCATATCAAGATCGATGACATCTTGCTGCTGTTCATCTACCTCGAACTGGGCGCAATGGTCGGGATTTACTTCAAGACCAATCACATGCCCGTGCGCTTCCTGATCTACGTGGCAATCACCGCGTTGACTCGGTTGCTGATCTCCAACGTGTCGCACCACAATCCCCCGGATCTGGGGATCATCTACCTGTGCGGCGGAATCTTGCTGCTGGCGTTTGCAATCCTGGTGGTGCGTTACGCCTCGTCACAATTTCCGTCGGTGAAGATCGAACACCCGCACCGTAAGACGGGTGCGGGTTCAGGTGAACATCCGGAAGTGGAGAAGGGCGAGCTTTAAAGCCCCATGGCCGGTCCCGGCCGGCCTTTGACGGAGGGTGGTGGAAGGTTGCGTGCCCCGTCATCGGTCATGGCTTCGAGGATGGCCACGGCACTGTGGCCCTGTTCGATGGCAATGCCGAATTGAATGCTTTGCACCAAGCGTTTGATGCGCTCGGGGTCGTTGCGTTGTTCGGTGCTGATCATCCGCTTGGCTACTACACGGCCACTGTTGGACAGGGTCAGCATGATGCTGCCATCCAGACCCTGAATGCTCAGGTTGATTTGATAATCCGCTGCAAAAGCATCGGTAATGAGCTGAAAAGGGTTGTCCATGATGCGTCACCGCCTGATTGAACGTGCAGTTGTTGACGGCCGTGATCGGGATTAGTTCGCCACTCCAGACCATCGGCGTGTCGCTCGCTGAGGTTTGCAAAAGTCCTTTTTGCCCTCGGTCGGGATGTAGCAAAGGGCATGCCGGAACGATTGTCGGACAATAAATGCAGGTAAAAAGAAGGCGGGCACTGTGGCCCGCCTTCTTTTTACCTGCCCGTTTCAGGGCAATAAACTTTGCCGTGCTTTCAAAACGATCAGCACTCCACCCAGTTCACCGCCAGGCCACCCCGTGACGTTTCTTTGTATTTGTCGTGCATGTCAGCGCCGGTATCGCGCATGGTGCGGATCACCCGATCCAAAGAAATGAAGTGCTTACCGTCGCCACGCAGGGCCATTTGCGTGGCATTGATCGCTTTCACGGCGGCAATCGCGTTGCGCTCGATGCAGGGCACTTGTACTAAACCGCCGACCGGGTCGCAGGTCAGGCCGAGGTTGTGTTCAAGACCGATTTCAGCGGCGTTTTCCAGTTGCTCCGGCGTGGCGCCGAGCACCTCTGCAAGGCCGGCGGCGGCCATGGCGCAGGCGCTGCCAACTTCGCCCTGACAGCCGACTTCAGCGCCGGAGATCGACGCGTTTTTCTTGCAGAGAATGCCCACGGCCGCCGCGCCCAGAAAGAACGAGACAACGTCATCGTCCGACGCGTCCGGGTTGAATTTCATGTAGTAGTGCAGCACCGCCGGAATGATTCCCGCCGCGCCGTTGGTCGGTGCGGTGACCATGCGCCCGCCAGCGGCGTTTTCTTCGTTCACGGCGAGGGCGAACAGGTTCACCCATTCCATGGCGGACAGGGTCGAAGTGATGACGTTCGGCTTGCCGATTTCCAACAGGCTGCGGTGCAGTTTCGCAGCGCGACGCGGCACATTCAGACCGCCGGGCAAAATGCCTTCGTGTTCCAGTCCTTGCTCGACACATTCGCGCATCACCGACCAGATATGCAGCAGGCCCTGGCGGATCTCTTCGTCACTGCGCCAAGCCCGCTCGTTGGCCATCATCAACTCGCAAACCCGTAGGCCATGCTCGTTACAGAGCTTGAGCAGTTCGGCGGCGCTGGAAAAATCGTACGGCAGCATGACGTCGCTGACGGGGGCAACACCGGACTCGGCTTCGGCCGCTTCGATGATGAAACCGCCGCCAACTGAGTAGTACGTTTGTTCGAACAGCTCGCCGGTTTCGCCGAAGGCTGTCAGAGACATCGCGTTGGGGTGGTAGGGCAAACTCTCGTCGAGCAGCAGGAGATCGCGCGACCAGTCGAAGGCGATGGTCACTTTGCCAGCCAATGATAATTCGCCGATTTCACGCACGGTGTGGATACGGCTGTCGATGGTGGAAGGATCGATGCGATCCGGCCATTCGCCCATCAGACCCATCACGCAGGCGCGGTCGGTGGCGTGACCGACACCGGTGGCCGACAGGGAGCCATAGAGGCGGATTTCTACTCGCCGCACGTCAGCCAGGAAAGCTTGATCCACCAGGGCCTGGGCGAAGGTCGCGGCAGCGCGCATCGGACCCACGGTGTGGGAGCTGGACGGACCGATGCCGACTTTAAAGAGATCGAAAACACTGATAGCCATGCTAAAGCCTATTCCTGCAATGGAAGATAAATCGCTGCCATTTTTGTAGGACAAGCGCACTTTCAGCGATACTGCCGCCCTAGGTCCTACGTGACCAACGAAACTTCCTAAGAAAGCCTTTAGCAGGACTAAACGATGAGCCGTCAATTGCACGCCCAGACCTACGTGTGGCTACAGGTGTTTTCCTGCGCCGCGCGGCACTTATCGTTTACCCGTTGCGCTGAAGAGCTGCACATCACGCCGGGGGCCGTCAGCCAGCAGATCCGCCAACTGGAAGAGCGCTTGGGTTTCCGCTTGTTTCATCGACGCGCTCGGGGCGTGGAACTGAGTGCTGAAGGCCAACGACTGGCAATCACCGTCAACGAGGCCTACGGCAGCATCGATGCGGAATTGCGCCGACTGGATGCGGGCATGATCAGCGGGACGTTGCGGGTGCGGTCGATTCCGTCGTTCCTGAGCAAGTGGCTAACCCCGCGCCTGCCGCGGTTGCAGCAGCGTTTTCCCGATATTCAGTTGCGCCTGGTGGCCGAGGACAGCAGCGTGCCGTTGCACGAGGGCGACTTCGATCTAGCCATTGACCTGAACGACGGCAGCTATCCCGGATTGTTATCCACAGCCTTGCTCGACGAGCAGATTTTCCCGGTGTGTGCGCCAGGGCTGCTGCGCGGACGGCCGCCCTTGCATGGGCCGGCGGATCTGATGCATTTCCCGCTGCTGCACGACATCACTGCCTGGCGCGGCAGTTATGAATATGCGGAATGGGAGTTTTATTTGAATGCCATCGGCTTTGAAGGTGCGGATGTTCGACGCGGACATACCTTCAATCGCAATCACCTGACCATCGAGGCGGCCATCGCCGGGATGGGCGTGGCAATTGCGCGGCGAACGCTGCTCAACGACGAACTGGAACGCGGCGCCTTGATCGTGCCGTTTGGTCTGGCGGTGCCCAATCACAAGCGCTACATGGTGCTCTATGCGCCGGGTGCGCTGAGCCATCCGGGCGTGCGTGCGGTGCATGACTGGCTGGTGGAAGAGGCGGGGATTTTTCGTGGTTTGCACCCGCTGGCGGACCAGCAGATGTGAGAATTTGTGACAGAGGAGCAGGGCGACTCAACTCCCGACCTTAACAGCGCTTTTACCGGTTGTCCGGCTTTTTTTGCGATTACAAATTTATCTTTTTTTAGGGGTTGAATTGTTCAGCGTACAGACCGATTGTGTAAACAAGAGGTCACGGTGATGACGCCCAAGGGCTTAGCTGACCGGCCTCTCGCGAGCTAGCTGAAATAAGGGATGAACTATGCAAATCCAAGTCAATAGCGATAACCATATTCAAAGCAGCATCCGACTGGAGGAGTGGGTACGTACTACCATTGAGAGCACGCTCGAACGATACGAAGAAGACCTGACTCGTGTCGAAGTCCACCTGAGGGACGAGAACGGCGACAAGCCGGGTCCCCACGATTTGCGCTGCCAACTGGAAGCGCGGCCAAAAGGCCACCAACCGATTTCTGTCACCCATAAAGCCGCCAGCCTGGAACTGGCGATCGATGGAGCCGCCGAGAAACTCGAGCATGCGCTGGAACACTTGTTCGGCAAATTGCGAGGCAAACCACGCGCCGCCGTGGTGCCGTTCGAGCGCAGGGCTCACGCCGATGTGCTACTGGAAGAAGAGTTTCTTGAAAACGAACAGGCTGCGCTAAACGGCTGAAGCCTGATTCACTTTTTTACCCTCCCCACTCAAACGGGCCTGCAACGCAGGCCCGTTTTGTTTCTAGAGTTCACCGATACCCTGTGGCGAGGGAGCAAGCTCCCTCGCCACAGGTTTAGTGATCAGTCATCCGCTTCTTTTGCGTATGAGAATATTTATCATTAATATCGCGCCTTGCTGGCCCCGTGACGTTCATGCGGTCTCACTCGGTTTCAAGGTCGCGACATGAAAGGCAGATGCACCACGCTCCCCGTTTCCTATCGACTGGCGGTCACTTCGCGGGTGCTGGCGGCCGTGTTCGGCGGGTACCTCGTGACAGCGTTGGCCAGTGTTTGCCTGACGCTATGGGTACCCATGGCCCTCACCGAAGCTGTAGTGACCGGAATGATGAGTTCATTCATGGTCTATCTGCTGGCGGTGATCTGGTGTTTTGCCTGTCGTACAGCGTGGCGGGCCTGGTTCGGGTTGATCGTCACTAGCTTGTTATTGGCGGCGGCAGCGGGATTGGCCTACTGGATGGAGCACTCATGAAAGAGGGCTTTCGCCAGGCGATGGCCTGGTTGCACACCTGGGCCGGTTTGACCTTCGGCTGGCTGCTGTTTGCAATTTTCCTCACTGGAACACTCGCTTACTTCAAGGACGAGACCAATCACTGGATGCAGCCTGAAATTCCTGCACGCTCGGTGTCCTCCGAAGGCAGCGTGGCCGTCGCTCAGGATTATCTGCAACATCACGCCCCGAAGGCTTCACGCTGGATCATCGATTTGCCCGATGCCCGTGAGCCCGGCCTTTCGGTGCGCTGGCAGCAGACCCCGGCCAAGCCCGGTGAGCGCGGCCAGCTCACGGAAAAACTCCTCGATCCGCAAACCGGCAGCGAGGTGCAGGGGCGTGAAACACGGGGCGGCGAGTTCTTCTACCGTTTTCACTTTCAGTTGCAAATGCCTTATCCATGGGGCCGCTGGCTGTCGACCATCGCAGCCATGGTGATGTTCGTCGCGCTGATCAGCGGGATCATTACCCACAAGAAAATCTTCAAGGACTTCTTCACCTTCCGCCCGCGCAAGGGCCAACGTTCCTGGCTCGACGGGCACAACGCGGTGGGCGTGCTGGTGTTGCCATTTCACCTGATGATCACCTACAGCAGCCTGGTGATTTTCATGTCCATGTTGATGCCGGCGAGCATCCTGGCTTCCTATAAAGGTGATGTGCAGGCGTTTTTCAGCGAGGTTTTTCCGGCGGCCATTACCGCGAAAGCCACCGGCGAACCTGTTCAATTGCTGCCGTTGGCGCCGCTGTTGGAAAAGGCCCGAGAGCAGTGGTCGGGCGGGCGAGTCGGGCGCTTGACCGTGAACAATCCAGGTGACGCGAATGCCACGGTAGTGCTGGCGCGCGATGGCGCGGACCGTGTGGTTCACGACTTTGGCAGTGCCGTGACCTTCAACGGCGTCAGCGGTCAGCTGCTGGATGCAACACCAGAACAAGCGCTGCCGATGGCGATTGCCGGCAGTTTCTACGGTTTGCACATGGGCCATTTTGCCGCGCCGGTGTTGCGCTGGCTGTACTTTATTTGTGGGTTGGCGAGCACGGCGATGATCGGCACGGGTCTGGTGATCTGGCTCGGCAAGCGTCAACTCAAGCACGCCAAGAGCGGCGTGATGCCGTTTGAACTGCGGTTGGTAGAAATATTGAACATCGCGAGCATGTCGGGTCTTGTGGTCGCGGTGGCGGTGTTCTTCTGGGCCAACCGCTTGCTGCCCGTCGACATGGCCGACCGGGCGGATTGGGAGGTAAACAGCTTCTTTATCGTCTGGGGCTTGAGCCTGTTGCATGCCATGTTCCGTCGCGGTCGTTCGGCGTGGGTGGAACAGTTGGCTTTGGCGGCGCTACTGTTCAGCGCAGTGCCGTTGTTGAACGCCTTGACCACGCCGTATCACCTGGGCGTCACGCTGGTGCAGGGCGACTGGGCGATGGCCGGCTTCGATCTGGCGTGCCTGGGCAGCGGTCTGTTTCTCGGTTGGGCCACGTGGAAAATGCAGCGCGCCGGGCAGGTTGAAGTCCACAGCCAGCAACGTGCGCGAGCGGTCACCCTAGAACAGGAGGCGAACTGAATGCTGCTCGGCTGTTTGCTCTGCTACAGCGCGTTTACTGCCCTGTGTTTATCCATGGATCGGCATCATGCAGATCTGCTGGGACGCAAACTTTCACCGCGCCTGCGTCTATGGCTGAAGCTTTCGGGCTGGTTGTTGCTTGGCTTGTCGTTGTGGGCGGCGATATCGACCACAGGTTGGGAGCTGGGTTTGGTGGAGTGGTGCGCGGTGTTGATGCTCAGTGCCTTGCTGCTTGTGCTGTTGATGCCGTATCGCCCGTATCTGGCGTTGTCGCTGGCGGGCTTGAGCCTGGTAACCAGCCCGATTGTCGTGTTGGCGCAGTATTGAATCGATGATCAGCCGTCCTCCCCAGTTCTGTGAAAAAGAGCCCTGTGAAGGCGAGCGCGATGAACCGCGCGGCGACCGTGCGCATTTTCTCCAGGTGTTCCTCTCGCAGCGTTCGCAAATGGAAGCGCTGGTGAGTCGTCGCGTGGGTTGCCGGGCGACTGCCGCGGACCTGGTGCAGGACTTGTTCCTGCGTTTCTGGCGGCGGCCGCTGGTGCAGGTCGAGGAACTCAGTACCTACTTGTTGCGCTGCGCCGGCAACATCGCCATCGATCATTTGCGCAGCGAAGGCACGCGGGTTCGGGCCAATGAAGGCTTGATGGCGGAGCCGTCGGACAGCGTGGGCGGCGAGCCGCAAGCGGCGCTGGAGGCAGGCAATGATTTGCGTCATGTCGAAGCGGCTTTGCGCGCGTTACCCGAGCGCACGCGGCAGATCTTTTTGCTCAACCGCATTCATGGCCGCAAATACGCCGAAATCGCCAAGGCCATGGGGTTGTCCCAAAGTGCCGTGGAAAAACATATGATGCGCGCGCTCGAGGCCTGCAAGGCCAGCCTGCGGGAGCCCGACCCGCGCATGCCAGGGAAAGCACTGTGAATAACTTGGAACGCGTCAACCCGACGCCCGCTCAGGAGCAGGCCGCGCTAGCCTGGCTGAGTCTGCTGCATGACCAGCCGAGCGGCGGCGATCAGGCGACCTTCAGCCAATGGTTGCAGGCCGACCCGGCCCATGCCGAGGCGTACGCTCGGGCGCAAGTGGTGTGGGAGTTGAGCGAAGGGCCTGCGCGCACGCTCGCCGATGAAGACGCATTTGCTCTGCAGGGTTACCTCAATGCGATGAATCGCTCACGCCGCAGCAGTGTCCGGCGCTGGTCCGGAACGCTCGCCGTGGCCGCATGTTTGCTGCTGATGATCAGCCTCGGCAGCGGTTGGCAGCCATCGCGCTGGATCGATGATCTGGGCGCCGATTATGTGTCGGCCCCCGGGGTAATCCGCACCGTCACGTTGGCCGATCAGTCGCAAGTCACCCTTGATGCCGACAGTGCGATTGCCGTGGATTTCAGCCGTGGTGAGCGGCATGTGCAAGTGCGTCGCGGTGCCGGATTTTTCAGCGTGACTCACACCGGCGAGCCGTTTGTGGTGGAGGCCGAAAAGGGCCAGGCGCGGGTGCTCGGCACGCAGTTCGAGGTGCGCCTGCAACCCCATGGGGCGCAGGTCACGGTGTTGTCCGGTCGAGTAGGGGTGACGGCAGACAAGAACGCCCAGCAGCAAATCCTCACCGCCGGCCAGCAAGTGGCGTATGGCGAAGGTTCAGCACAACCGCTTCATGCGGTGGACAGCGAAGCGCAGCTGGCATGGCGCCAAGGATGGCTCAATTACTACAAGGCGACACTCGCCGATGTGGTCTGGGATTTGGGCCGTTATTACCCGGGGCGGATCGTGCTGCTCAATGATGAACTGGCGAAGCGTCAGGTCAGCGGCAGTTTTCCGAGCAAGGACCCGCAGGCGGTGTTGAGTTCGTTGCAAGGAGTGTTCGGGTTTGAGCAGCATCAGGTGTTGGGGCATCTGATTATTTTGCGTTGAGCTGATGACATCATCCCTGGCAAGCCAGCTCAGATAACGCGGTCCTGTAGGAGCTGGCTTGCCAGCGATCGCGGTCGATCAGACCGCCAATAAAAATATTTTCAACTTTCTGCTGAGGTAAAACCGAACGCCATCCGTGTAGTGACTGAAACTGCGAGTCATTCGCATCCGTTGCGGTTCTACACAGGTCATGAGTCATGAAGTCCAGGGCAAAATCGGGTTCGGTCAAACAATGGGTGGGTGTTTCGGCGTTGAGCTTCTCGGCGTTGGCGTTGCTGCCACTGAATGTGGCAATGGCGGCAGAGACCAGTGCCGAACAACGCACGCAGTTCAGCTTTTCGATGGCTGCCAAACCGCTGCCCCAGGCCTTGAGCGACTTTAGCCGCATCACCGGCACCAGCGTGATCTACACCGATGAAGCGCCTTACGGCATCACCGCACCGCCCGTCAGCGGGCAGTTGAGCGCCGAACAGGCAATGCAGCGCTTGCTCGCCGGTTCAGGTTTCACTTTCCGCCGTACCGACGGCCACACGTTGGTGCTCGAACCGCTGCCCACCGAGGGCGCCTTGAACCTGGGCGCGACCACCATTACCTCGGTGATGGATCAGTCGACGAGCTACCAGCCGCCCGACACCAGTTCGGTGATGCGCACCTCGGCATCGCTTCAGGAAATTCCGCAGACCGTCAACATCGTCCCGGCGCAGGTCATCCGTGATCAGACGCCGCGCAATCTTGATGATGCGCTGGCCAATGTCAGCGGCATCACCCAGGGCAACACCCTGGGCAGCACTCAGGATTCGGTGATGACCCGCGGCTTCGGCGACAACCGCAACGGCTCGATCATGCGCGACGGCATGCCGATTGTGCAGGGCCGTGGCATGAACGCTACGGTGGACCGAGTCGAAGTGCTCAAGGGCCCCGCCTCGTTGCTGTACGGGATTCAGGACCCGGGCGGCGTGGTCAACATGGTCAGCAAGAAACCCGAGCTTGAGCAATACAATGCATTGACCGCGCGCGGCTCGACCTATGGCGACGGCAAGAACGGCAGCGGCGGCACCTTCGACAGCACCGGCGCATTAGGGCAGTCCGGGCTGGCCTATCGCATGGTGCTGGACCACGAAGACGAAGATTACTGGCGCAACTACGGTGTGCATCGCGAGACGCTGGTGGCGCCATCGCTGGCCTGGTTCGGCGAAAACACCCAGTTGTTGTTCGCCTACGAGCACCGCGAATTCCTGACCCCGTTCGACCGTGGCACGGTGATCGATCCGCGTGACAATCATCCGCTGGACATCCCCCGCGATCGACGGCTCGACGAACCCTTCAACAACATGGAAGGGCGTTCGGATCTGTATCACTTCGAAGCCGATCACCAACTCAACGACAACTGGAGCGCGCACTTCGGCTACAGCTGGAACCGAGAAACCTACGACGCCAGCCAAGTGCGCGTGACGGCCATCGACACCAATAAAGGCACCCTGACCCGCAGCATGGACGGCACCCAGAATGCGCTCAGTACCGACCGCTTCACCACGGTCAGTCTTGAAGGCAACGTCGATGTCGCGGGCATGCGCCATGACCTGGTGTTCGGTATCGATGACGACTACCGCAAGATCTACCGCGAAGACCTGATCCGGCAGAAAAGCCTGACCACATTCAGTTATCTCAATCCGGTGTATGGCCGTGAAGTTGCCGGCACCACTGTCAGCCCGGCCGACAGCGCGCAGACGGACAAACTACGCAGCGATTCGCTGTTTCTACAGGATTCGATTCACCTCACCGACCAATGGATTCTGGTGGCCGGCGGACGTTTCCAGGAGTACGACCAGTACGCGGGTAAAGGCGTGCCGTTCAAGGCCAATACCGACAGCAATGGTCAGAAATGGGTGCCGCGTGCCGGTCTCGTTTATCGTTACACCGATGAGTTGTCGTTCTACGGCAGCTATACCGAGTCGTTCAAACCCAATTCGACCATCGCGCCATTGAGCGGCAGCAGCACTGTGCTCGACGGCAGCGTTGCGCCGGAAGAAGCCAAGTCCTGGGAAATCGGCGCCAGGCTTGATATGCCGGGTCAGGTCACGGGCAACGTTGCCCTGTTCGACATCAAGAAGCGCAACGTGCTGGTCGCTAACTCGGAAGGGCCGGTGACGATCTACAGTGCCGCTGGCGAAGTGCGATCCCGAGGGCTGGAAGTGGATTTGAGCGGCCAGCTCAGCGACCGTTGGAGCATGATCGGCAGCTACGCCTATACCGATGCCGAAGTGACCGAAGACCCCGACTACAAAGGCAAGAAACTGCAAAACGTTGCAAAGAACAGCGGCTCGCTGTCAGCGGTGTACGACTTCGGCTCGATCATGGGTGGCGATCAGCTGCGGATCGGCGCGGGTGCGCGGTATGTCGGGGAGCGGGCGGGTAACGCGGTGAACGATTTCGAGCTGCCGAGCTACACCGTCGCCGATGCCTTTGCGACGTATGACACCCAGCTCGACGGGCAGAAGGTAAAGTTTCAGCTCAATGTTAAGAACCTGTTTGACCGCACTTACTACACCTCGGCGGCGAGTCGGTTCTTTGTGTCGATGGGGGATTCGCGGCAGGTGACGTTGTCCAGCACCTTGGAATTTTGACTTTAAACCGCGTCATCGTTCATCGCTGGCAGGCCAGCTCCCACAGGGTTTGTATTGACTCAAAAAACTGTGGGAGCGAGCCTGCTCGCGATGGCGGCGGCACAGTCAGCGCAAAAACGCCTGGCGATATTCCCCCGGCGTCCCACCCAACGCCTGCCGAAACCGGTTGGTAAAGTGACTGGCACTGGCAAACCCGCAGGCCAGCGCAATCTCCCCCAACGGTTGCGATGTCGAGCGCAGCAACTCCCGAGCCCGGCTCAGACGCCGCGCCAACACATACTGATGCGGTGGCAAGCCGAAGCTCTCCCGGAACATCCGCGCAAAGTGATATTCCGACAGCGAACACAACGCTGCCAATTGTCCCAGGCTGATGGCCTCGGCCAACTGGCTGTCGATGTACTCCACCAACAGCCGTCGTTGATGGGCGGCCAGGCCACCCTTGAGACGCAGGCCGTGGCGACTGCTGACCTGGCTGAGCAACGCATGGCCGAGCATTTCGTGGGCCAGGCTGCTGGTGAACAGGCGCTCGCCCGGTTCATCCCAGTTGAGGCTGATCAACTGCCGAAAGCGTGACGCCTGCTGCGGGTCATCCAGAAAGGTTTGCTCGCGTAGCTGCACTTCCCGCGGTTCACGATCGAGCAGGGTGACGCAGCCAAGGGCAAATTGTTCGGGGCTGAAATACAGATGAGCCAGGCGAATGTCGCCGTTGATCACCCAGCCTGACTGATGGTCGGCCGGCAGGATGCACAGCTTGTCCGGACCGCCCTTGTTGCCGGGTTGGTCGCGGCGGAAGGTGCCGGTGCCGCCGGCGATGTAGCAAGAGAGAGTGTGGTGGCTTGGCGCTTCGTAATCCTGGGCGTCGTGATGATTGCTCCACAAGGCTACGGACAAGCCGTCACCGAGCTCGGCGCTGTGCTCGAGGCGAGCATTGGGCGAGCGGTTGAGGGCTTGAAAGACTTGCAGGGTTTCCAGTGCGGCCATGATCGTTGTTCTCTGACACTTGCATCCAACGCCTGCATCCTACTCCGTAGACCATCGCCTGCCAGCCAGTCGCCTGACAAAAGCGCAAGTTTATGCAAGTGCGCCAAGGTGTGGCGCAGGAAACTGGGCGCCTATTGAGGAGCCTTTGCCATGAACCTTTCTTTGTACTTGCTGACCGTGCTGATCTGGGGCACGACCTGGATTGCCCTGAAATGGCAGTTGGGCGTGGTGGCGATTCCGGTGTCGATCGTTTATCGCTTCGGCCTTGCCGCACTGGTGCTTTTCGTGATGTTGCTGCTCAGCCGAAAGCTGCAAGTGATGAACCGCCGTGGGCACCTGATCTGCCTGGCGCAAGGGCTGTGCCTGTTTTGCATTAACTTCATGTGCTTTTTGACGGCGAGTCAGTGGATTCCCAGTGGTCTGGTGGCCGTGGTGTTCTCCACCGCAACCCTGTGGAACGCGCTCAATGCGCGGGTGTTCTTCGGTCAGAAAATCGCCCGCAATGTGCTGATGGGCGGCGCACTGGGACTGCTGGGGCTGGGGCTGCTGTTCTGGCCCGAACTGGCGGGCCACACCGCCAGCCCGGAAACCTTGCTCGGCTTGGGCCTGGCGTTGCTCGGCACCCTGTGTTTCTCGGCGGGTAACATGCTGTCGAGCCTGCAACAGAAAGCCGGGCTCAAGCCGCTGACAACCAACGCCTGGGGCATGGCCTATGGTGCGGCGATGCTGTCGACCTGGTGCCTGGTCAAAGGGATTCCGTTCGACATGGAATGGAATGTCCGCTACATGGGGTCGCTGCTGTATCTGGTTATCCCGGGTTCAGTGATCGGTTTCACCGCCTACCTGACGCTGGTCGGGCGCATGGGGCCGGAGCGCGCCGCCTACTGCACCGTGTTGTTCCCGGTGGTGGCGCTCAATGTGTCAGCGTTTGCCGAGGGTTACCAATGGACCGCTCCGGCGCTGCTGGGTTTGGTACTGGTGATGATGGGGAACGTGTTGGTGTTTCGTAAGCCCAAGGCACCGATAGTCGCGGGGAATGGCAAGCTTGCTTGAAGCCGCGTCAGGGTCGAATGCGTTCGCCTTCAGTGTTCGATCCTGATCGCCACATATATAAGTGCTGGCAACATGAAATCGATGATGTGCCGGGCCCAGTCTTTGTAACTCCACTGCACTGACTCGTCCATGTTGAACCATTCGACGCCAATAATCTGAAAGCAAACATAATAAAGAAAAAGCGCGATCAATAATCCGATAAGTGCGTATTTTTTAGCCTCATGGAATTCCTTTGTGGTGGTGTTGATGTTTTTGAATAACTGGAAGGTTCCCACCATGCAAAAAACAGTAAACATGACTTCAAGTGTAATGATGAACCAGTAGATTCGATGGTGAATCATCGGCGACGTTATTGCTCGGTGGGCGTATTTGTGATCGTCTCGTGTAGTGTCCATGCTCAGGATATGGGCAAGGTACTCATAGTTTGTAGCATAGTCGGTAATGTTGCTATACATCATCAGTAGACCAAAAAAGCTTATGAACAGCATTATGCTGGCTTTGCTTATTTTGATGACCTGACTGGTGGTAAGTTGATTCAATTGTTGTTCTCCTTAACGGTTTCACATCCAGGTGATTAGTTTGGAGAGTTTATAGCGCGGGTTGTTTGTTTGGTGGTGAACTGAATTGCAAGGTATGTGCGGAGGAAGTTTTAATAAGGATTATTTAATCGCTTCAGGATTAACGGGCAAGCGTATAAAACGCCTGCCCGTGTTTTTTAATCTTTCCAGACTTGCGGGTTGACCAAGTCCTGCGGTCGTTCGCCCAACAAGGCGCTGCGCAAATTGGCGAGGGCACGGTTGGCCATTGCGTCGCGAGTTTCGTGGGTGGCCGAACCGATGTGTGGCAAGGTCACGGCGTTTTTCAGTTGGAACAGCGGTGACTCGGCCAACGGTTCCTTTTCGTAGACATCCAGTCCGGCGCCACGAATACGGTTGTTTTGCAGTGCTTCGATCAACGCCTGTTCGTCCACCACCGGGCCGCGGGCAATATTCACCAGAATCGCGCTCGGCTTCATTAACGCCAGTTCACGATGGCTGATCAGGTGTTTGGTCTTCTCGCTGAGTGGCACCACCAGGCAGACGAAGTCGGCTTCGGCCAACAGTTGATCCAGGCTGCGGAATTGGGCACCGAGTTCCTGTTCCAGCGCCGTCTTGCGACTGTTGCCGCTGTAGATGATCGGCATGTTGAACCCCAAGCGACCACGGCGGGCGATGGCCGCGCCGATGTTGCCCATGCCGACGATGCCCAGGGTCTTGCCGTGGACATCGCTACCGAACAACGGCGCACCGACCGTCGCTTGCCATTGACCCGCCTTGGTCCAGGCGTCGAGCTCGGCCACTCGTCGGGCGCTGCTCATCAATAAGGCGAAGGCCAGGTCGGCGGTGCTTTCGGTGAGTACATCCGGCGTGTTGGTCAGCATGATGCCGCGTTCGCTGAGGTACGTGACGTCGTAGTTGTCATAGCCCACCGAAACGCTCGACACCACTTCCAGCTTGGTTGCGTTCTCCAGTTGCGCACGACCGAGTTTGCGGCCGACGCCGATCAAGCCGTGGGCGTGGGGCAGGGCTTCGTTGAACTGGGCGCTGATGTCGCCGTTTTTCGGATTCGGCACGATGACATCGAAGTCTTGTTGCAGGCGTTCGACCATTTCAGGCGTGACGCGGCTGAAGGCGAGGACGGTCTTTTTCATGGGGGCAGGGCTCGTCGGGCGGTGGAATGCTTAGCAAGCTACAAGTTTCAGCCGCCCAGCCGCAAGCCCCAAAAGCTACCTCACTGCTCTTAACTTGCAGCGTTCAGCTTGAAGGTTCCAGCTGCCGTTCCGCTATACTGCCGCCTTTCGTGGCTCGCTGACCGGGCCCGACATTTTGCGCAGCACCCGGAGCTTTCATGACTTCCCCGAAACAACCGCCGGTCGCCGACACCTTGAGCGACGAGCCGGCAGAGCTGCCAGACAGCATCGACAGCGAAACCAAAGCCGAGATCCCGGCATTCAAGTTCCCGTTCAAACCGGGTGAACTGGCCAGCGCCAAAAACGGCAACCAGCCGTGGTACAAGAACGGCGCCAAGAACGGCCACACCAAGACCCCGGGCATGGCGCCTCCGGGGACTCGGCGTTCGATGGGTAAGCGTTAAGGTTCAAGATCCTGATTGGCAGGTGTATTGCCATCGCTGGCAGGCTAGCTTCCACACAGTGGATTGCGGAGGTACAAAAATTCCGTGTTCACTGAAAGTCTCCTGTGGGAGCTTGCTAGCGATGAGGCCATTAAAAACACTGCATGTTTTGAATCAAACCGCCCGCAACGAAATAAACGAATAGTTCACCGGCACATCCGTCGCCACTTGCGCGCCGGCCGCCAGTACCTGCCCAGCGACATCGTCACCCGACACATGGAACAGCCATTCGCAATCCTGCGTCGGCAATGGGTGTGCCGCTTGTTCGTCGATGATCGAGATGAACTCCGACATATCCGGCAAGTACGCCGTGAACCCGTCGCCCTTCAGCGCCGTCGTCCGAATCCCCAACGACGTGCAAATCGCCACCTTCGCCTGAATATCGTCGCGATCCGCCTGGCGGGAGCGCTGGATCAGTTGCGTCAGTTCCTGGTCCACCAACTCACCGCCGACAATCAGCTCCGGTCCTTTTTCCCACGACTCGGGCGGGCATTCCTTGATGGTCGGGTTGAGGGGGATGTGCGGATTGATTTCCATCGGGTAGATGCGGCACACCAGTGGTCGGCGTTCATAGATGCGGCAGAGATTATTTTCGTCAAGATTCCGGCAAGCCCCCACGTTATAAGCCGCAAAGGTGATAGCGATGTAGGCGTCTGCATCAGCGCTACGTATCCGCGCCGAACGGCGTTGCGCATGTTCGCGTTGTTGCGCCGCCAGGCCTAGCCCGTTGCCCAGGAAACCTTCCACCAGCACGATGACCTGACCGCCATCGGCCGCCCACATCCGGGCTTCGGGCAAGGTCAAGGGCACGTGGTGATCATTGCAGCATTTGCCACATCCAACGCAGGAAAACAGTGTATTCATCGAGCAGTCAGTCGCTTTCGAGGGAATCAGGTGGCGACAGGATGCCACCGCAAAAATGCCTGTTGAAGCAAGTTATGCGCCAGTCATTGCGCCTTCGCGGTTGGGCGGATGGAGTCCCATTCGGTGACGAAAGCGGTTTTGCTTTTCTTGTTGTAGAGGCACAGCTCGGTACCTTGCTGGCCTTTCATGTGTTTTTGCGGGTACTGACCTTGCAGCAGGAGCGCGGTGTAACCGACCCGGTCATCGAACTGAGCGGCGTTGCCGACGGGTTTGGCATCCTTCAGGCCGCTGGCCTTGGTGCAACTGGCGAGCACGGCTTTGTCGTAGGCAGCCCAGGCATCGGGGCTGGAGGCGTGGGCCAAGGGGGCTAGGACGGTTAGGCAGAGGACGGACAGGGTGGCGGCTTTCATTGATCAGGCATCCTTGGAGGGTAATGGCCAAGGTTGGAGTATGCCTCAGGGGATAAATTCTGAGGGCCATCGCCAAGATCGCAGCGGTATCAGGTTGGAACCGGTTCCCGGCGTACCACATACATCCCGACACTTTCATACAACTGCCGCGCCCGCAGGTTGTCCTCCAGCACCTTCAAATCCACGAAACCTTCCCGGCGTTGTTGAAACACCTTGAATGCATTCAGCAGCAGCGCGCGTCCCAGACCTTGCCCTTGAGCGCGAGGATGCACCACCAGGTTCTTGATGTAGGCGCTGGTCCAACACTGGCACACGGCAACGATACCTTCGGCATCCATGGCGATGAAGCACAGGCCGGGATCGTATTCAGGATCGGTTTCAAACCGCTGCTGCCAGACTTCCAGCTCCGCCACGCGACCGCCACCGTCCCGGTAACCCAACTCCATCAAGTGGTGCACGGCAGCGGCAAGTTCAGGTCGGTATTCGGACAATTGAATGCAGGTCGGCCAAATGATCGGCGGCACAACCTCGGCCAGGTTGCGCCGCATCAGAAAGCAAAATTCCTCGGCCAAACTCAATAACCTTGTTCGGCCACAGCTTTGGCTGCTGTGATCAGGCACTGGGTCAGTTCCGGCGAAGAGAATTTGGTCAGCACCGCGTTCGCGCCGGCCAGACGAGCCTTTTCGCTGTTCATCGCACTGTCCAGTGAGGTGTGCAGCAAGACGTAGAGGTGCGCGAAATCCGGGGTTTCGCGCAGGGTACGGGTGAAGGCGTAACCGTCCATTTCCGACATTTCGATGTCGGAGACGATCAGGTTGATCTGCTGGGCCGTGCCTTGCAGATCCAGCAGGCAATCGATGGCTTCCTTTGCACTGCGCGCCGTGTGGCATTGCAGGCCGAGATTGCGCAGGGTGTGCACCGATTGTTGCAGGGCGACCTGGCTGTCATCGACCACCAGAATCCGCGCGTTGCCCAATTGTTCAGCATCTTCCATGCTCAGTTCGGTCGGCGCCATTTCGATCTGCGCCGGGGCGATGCCGTGGATGACCTTTTCGATGTCCAGCACTTGCACCAGAGTGCCGTCGACCGAGGTCACGCCAGTGATGTAGGAGCGCACGCCACCCGAACCGAATGGCGGCGGCCGGATGTCGGTGGTCAGGCAGTGAACGATCTTGCTCACCGCCTGAACGTGCAGGCCCTGCTTGGAACGACTGACATCGGTGACGATCAGGCAGCCACCGTTCGGGTCTTCCAGTGGACGCTCGCCAATGGCGCGGCTGAGATCGATCACCGACAACGAGGTGCCGCGCAATGTGGCGATGCCTTTGACGTGAGGGTGCGCCTCGGGGAGTTTGGTCAGCGGCGGGCAGGGGATGATTTCACTGACTTTGAGCAGGTTGATCGCCATCAACTTGCCGCTGCGCAAGGTGAACAACAGAAGCGAAAGTGAATCTGCGCGAGCTTTGGTGGAGGACATAAAAACCTTCTGTGGAAAAAGGTGGCGGGCGAACGCGAGGAACGCCAACAGCTATCGATGCCGGGTTATCGACTTGTCCGGGGCAGGCTTTAGGTTAATTCCCCATCGACAATCGATCCTGTAGGAGCCAGTAAGCCGGCTCCTACAGGGATAAGGCATTCGGACGATCTTTTCTTACTTCATCCCCAACCGCTTGGCCATCCGCCCAAGATTCGCCCGATCCAAGCCTAGCTCACGGGCCGCGCTGGCCCAGTTGTTGTGATGCCGTTCCAGACAAGCGCCGATCAATTGGCGTTGATAGTTTTCGGTGGCCTCGCGCAAATCGCCCGTCACCAACGCCATTGCCGCGGCGGCCGGTTGTTCGGCGGTGACTTCGATACTGCCATTGGGCAGATCCAGGTCGGAGGCACTCAGGCTGAGAATCTTCGGACGTTCCTTGCAGCTACCCAAAGCCTTGAGGGCGCTGCGGCCAATCAAGTGTTCCAGCTCGCGGACGTTTCCGGGCCAGTCGTAACCCAACAGCGCAGCCTGTGCGTCGGCGTTCAGGCGCAGGCTGTTGAGGCCCATGCGCGAGCGGTTTTGCTCCAGGAAGTAACCGCTGAGCAACAGCACATCCCGCCCGCGATCACGCAGGGCCGGTACCAGTAACGGATAAACGCTGAGGCGGTGATAGAAGTCGGCACGGTAACGGCCGCTGCGCACCTCCTCGGCCAGGTCGCGGTTGGTCGCGGCGATCAGTCGAACATCGACCTGATGCTCCTTGTCGGAACCCAGTCGCTGCAACTGACCGCTTTGCAGCACCCGCAGCAATTTGGCCTGCACCGTCAGCGACAGCTCACCGACTTCATCGAGAAACAACGTGCCGCCATTGGCCAGCTCAAACTTGCCGCGTCGATCGTTCATCGCCCCGGTGAAGGCGCCGCGCACATGACCGAACAACTCGCTCTCCACCAGCGTGTCCGGCAACGCGGCGCAGTTGAGACTGATGATCGGCTTGTTGGCGCGGGGCGAAGCGGCGTGGATGGCCTGGGCTACCAATTCCTTGCCGACCCCGGTTTCCCCGGTGATCAACACGGTCAGGTCGCTGCCGCCCACCAGATTGATTTCTTCCACCAAGCGTTTGTGCGCTTTGCTCTGGCCGATCATTTCGCGGTTCTGCTGGCCGCTGGCCTGGCGGTAGACCTCGGCGCGCTGATGTTCGTCTTCGACGCGATTGTTCAGGCGTTCGATGCGTTCGGCGGCATTTACGGTGGCGGCGGCGAGGCTGGCGAAGGCTTCCAGCGCATCCAGTTCGATCGGCTCGAAGCGTTCCGGGTCCAGCGCATCCAATGTCAGCAGACCCCACGGACGCTCATCGATGAACAGCGGGCAACCCATGCAGTCGTGGACTTCCAGGTGATCATCAAGGCCATCGACGAGGCCGTCATAAGGGTCAGGCATGTCACTGTCGGCGGCGAAACGGGTCGGTCCGGTACTGCTGAGCAGCGCTTCAAAACGCGGATGTTCACTGACCTTGAAGCGGCGGCCGAGCGTGTCCGTGCTCAACCCGTCGACGGCCAGCGGCACCAGCCATTCGCCATCGAGGCGCAGCAGGGCGGCCGCATCGCAGGGAAGCAGGGCGCGCATGGCTTCCAGCAAGCGTCGATAGCGCTCGCCTTCGGGGAGTTCGCGGGACAGGTCAGAGACCAGTGGCAGCAGGGTGGTGAGCAGGGATTTTGCAGTCATAGTGACTCCATGTAGTCGGTGTGACTATAGAGCAGCCTGTGTCGATATGACTATGTATGTTTTAACTTATTGATTTTTAACAGTTTAAAATCTGGCATGGAACCTGATAAGCATAGAGCAATAGTTCAGAAACCCTCGTTGCTCAGGAGTCACTTTATGCTTAGCGTCCAAGACCGTGCCATCGTCAAATCCACTGTGCCGCTGCTGGAAAGCGGTGGCGAAGCCCTGATCACTCACTTCTACCGCATGATGCTGTCCGAGTACCCGGAAGTTCGTCCGCTGTTCAACCAGGCTCACCAGGCCACCGGTGACCAGCCGCGAGCCCTGGCCAACGGTGTGCTGATGTATGCGCGCCACATCGACCAGCTCGATCAGTTGGGTGACTTGGTAGCCAAGATCATCAACAAGCACGTCGCCCTGCAGATTCTGCCAGAGCACTACCCGATTGTAGGCACCTGCCTGTTGCGTGCCATCGCCGAAGTGCTGGGCGAAGAAATCGCTACTGCGGAAGTCATCGCGGCCTGGGGTGCGGCTTATGGTCAACTGGCGGACATTCTGATCGGCGCCGAAAAAAGCATCTACGACCAGAAAGAACAGGCACCGGGCGGCTGGCGCGGGGCGCGGGAATTCATCGTCGCGGCCAAGGTCGAGGAAAGCACGGAAATTACCTCGTTCTACTTCGAACCGGCTGACAAAGGCCCGATTCTGGCGGCAGAGCCAGGCCAGTACATCGGCATGAAGCTGACCCTCGATGGCGAAGAGATTCGTCGCAATTACTCGCTCTCAGCGTTGGCGAACAAGGGTCAGTACCGCATCAGCGTCAAGCGTGAGGCGGGCGGTCGCGCCTCCAATCACCTGCACGACCAGTTGCACGTCGGTTCGAGCATCCAGTTGTTCCCGCCATCGGGCGAGTTCACCCTGACCGCCAGCGAAAAACCGTTGGTGCTGATCAGCGGCGGCGTGGGCATCACCCCGACTCTGGCGATGCTTGAAGCGGCACTGGAAACCCAGCGCCCGGTGCACTTCATTCACTGCGCCCGCAACGGCAGCGTTCACGCGTTCCGCGACTGGATCGACGGGCTGGCCGAGCGTCACCCGCAGCTCAAGCGCTTCTACTGCTATTCCGAGGATGACGGTGTCAGCCCGGCGGCGCATAAAGTTGGCCTGTTGAGCCAGGAGCAACTGGGCGAATGGCTGCCGGCAGAGCGCGACGTGGATGCTTACTTCCTGGGGCCTAAAGGCTTCATGGCGGCGATCAAGCGTCACCTCAAAGCCTTGGGTGTGCCCGAGAAGCAAAGCCGTTACGAGTTCTTCGGGCCGGCTGCGGCGCTGGAGTAAGTTACAGGCGCGGTGAGTCAGGCTCACCGCGTCGCAAACATCGCGGGCAAGCCACGTTCCTGCAGGATACTTGTCGTTCGCATCAGAGTGAATCGACACAAATCTGTAGGAGCGTGGCTTGCCCGCGATTGCTTCACCTCTGTCTTGAATTGAAAGTCCGCTCGAAAGTTAATCTCTTCTTAACCGTCTTGTCGTCTATTCCCTCCGACACCCGCCGATACGCGCCATGCTCTCAAACGTCAGGGCCAGCGTGTAGACTGGCGGGCATTCGATATCTTGAAGGGAAACGCGATGAGCGAGGAAACAATGCGGTTGGGGCGTGAACGACGCTATCTGGTGTTGCTGGGCATCATCTGTCTGGCGCTGATTGGCGGGGCTCTGTACATGCAAGTCGTCCTGGGCGAGGCGCCGTGCCCGCTGTGCATCCTGCAACGTTATGCCTTGTTGTTGATCGCGATTTTCGCCTTCATCGGCGCGGCCATGCGCACTCGACGCAGTATCACGGTGTTTGAAACCCTGGTGGTGATCTGCGCGCTGGCGGGCGTCGGCGTGGCCGGGCATCACGTTTACACGCAGTTCTATCCTGCGGTCAGTTGCGGCATCGATGTGCTGCAACCGATAGTCGATGGCTTGCCGTTGGCGAAGATATTCCCGCTGGGTTTTCAGGTCGATGGATTCTGCTCGACGCCGTATCCGCCGATCCTAGGTTTGTCTCTGGCGCAATGGGCGCTGGTAGCCTTCGTGCTGGTGGTGGTGCTGGTGCCGCTGCTGACGATGCGTAACCGCAAGGCACTGCGCTGAGAGCATCCGCTCTATCGTTTGTCGAACAAAAAAACGCCCCGGCCCTCTCAAGTGAGGGCCGGGGCGTTTTTGCATATCAGAGGCCCGTTGAAAACACCGTCGCAGGTGTAAACAGGGGGGCGACACGCGTGCGACATGTTGTCACATCTTGAGTGCCGCACCGGCTTTCGCAGTGTCGAATTGGTAGGCACTCCCGCAATGAAATTGGTCTGTTTTTGAGGCGGATCCTTTTGCCGTCGCCAGACGGAAGCAGGCATTTTTAACAGGCTCTGGCGATTTGCCAGAGCCCTTGTCATATGGGCGCTTGGGCGGGGTAGAGAACAGCTGTCGGGCCACTGGACCTGTCTGAAATGCGGGTGGTGGCCCTACTGTTTTTGGTGTTTTTGTTGAGAATTAATTCCGATAACATGCGCCACTTTTACGCATTCCGCGAAGCATTGTTGCGGCCCGGGATATAAATTATTTCGGGATGAGACATGGTTTAAAAAACGCTACATAACTACAATCGCCCGCACTGAATTCCCGGCGCTGCTCAGCCTCACGAGGTATTTGAGCAGGAACAGGGTGTCGAGAGGCCGGGTGGCTTCATGCGACTTCCAGGTGTCGGTGCCTCCAACTATCCGCACCAAATGGAATTGGTCTGTAACAAGGCCTTTGACCACGAATTCGAATAAGAACTCAACGCTAGCCCAGGATTTGTCGAAACGCGTCTGACGCACGACGGGCCAGCCCTTATTCAATCCAAGAAAAATGCCAACCCTTGGCAGGGTGAAGTGTTGGCGATCAAAACCCAACTGCATTGCGCAAGCTGCTTTAGAGGTCGTGAGATGAGTAAAAACAGGTACCCCAGACTACTAGGCTTATTGCCGCTGATCGGCACGTTGCTGCTGTCAGGCTGCAACATGACCTTGCTCAATCCCAAGGGCCAGGTCGGTCTGGACGAGCGAAACCTGATCATCACCGCAACGCTGCTGATGCTGTTGGTCGTGATCCCGGTCATCGTCATGACGTTCCTGTTCGCCTGGAAATACCGCGCGTCCAACACCAACGCCACCTACACCCCGAAATGGAACCACTCCACCAAGATCGAGATCGCGGTGTGGGCAGTTCCAATTCTGATCATCATTGCCCTGGGTTACGTGACCTACAAGTCGACCCACGCCCTTGACCCGTACAAGCCGCTGGAATCCGACGTCAAGCCAGTGACCATCGAAGTGGTCGCGCTGGACTGGAAGTGGCTGTTCATCTACCCGGAACAAGGCATCGCCACGGTCAACAAGATCGTGTTCCCGGCGCACACCCCGATCAACTTCAAGATCACCTCTGACGCCGTGATGAACTCGTTCTTCATTCCTGCGCTGGGCGGCCAGATCTACGCGATGGCGGGCATGCAGACCAAACTGCACCTGATCGCCAACGAGAACGCTGAGATGGACGGTATCTCCGCCAACTACAGCGGCGCCGGTTTCACCGGTATGAAATTCAAAGCGATCGCAACTTCCCAGGAAGATTTCGACGCCTGGGTCAGTGAAGTCAAAAAGGCACCTAAACAGCTTGAACAAGCTGAATACGCAGCCCTTGCCAAGCAGAGCCAGAACAACCCAGTCGAGCTCTACTCCTCGGTCACACCGAACCTGTTCCAGACCATCGTCGACAAGTACGAAGGCATGAAACCAGGCCCGAAAGTGAAGCACGAGAAGAAAGAGAAAGAAGTGGCCGCTACGGACATGGACTCGCATTCAGCTGCCGGGGCAGAGGAGTAAACGATGTTTGGTAAATTAAGTTGGGAAGCGGTCCCGTTCCACGAGCCGATCGTAATGGTGACCATCGCCATGATCGCGCTCGGCGGTCTGGCACTGTTCGCTGCAATCACCTACTTCAAGAAGTGGACCTACCTGTGGACCGAGTGGCTGACGTCGGTCGACCACAAGAAAATCGGCGTGATGTACATCATCGTCGCCATGGTCATGCTGCTGCGCGGTTTTGCCGACGCCATCATGATGCGTACCCAACTGGCCATGGCCACCGAGGGTTCGCCTGGCTACCTGCCACCTGAACACTATGACCAGATCTTCACCGCTCACGGTGTGATCATGATCATCTTCATGGCGATGCCATTCTTCACCGGCCTGATGAACCTTGCAGTGCCGCTGCAGATCGGCGCGCGTGACGTTGCCTACCCGTTCCTGAACTCCCTGAGCTTCTGGCTGCTGGTTTCCGGCGTGGTGCTAATCAACCTGTCCCTGGGCGTCGGCGAATTCGCCAAGACCGGTTGGGTTGCCTATCCGCCGCTGTCGGGCCTGCAATACAGCCCTGGCGTGGGGATGGATTACTACATCTGGGCGCTACAGCTATCCGGGCTAGGTACGACGCTAACGGGGGTCAACTTCCTGGCCACCGTGCTGAAAATGCGTACCCCTGGCATGAAGCTGATGGACATGCCGATCTTCACCTGGACCTGCACCTGGGCCAACGTCCTGATCGTGGCATCGTTCCCGATCCTGACCGCTACCCTGGCACTGCTGACGCTTGACCGTTATATGGATTTCCACATTTTCACCAATGAACTTGGTGGCAATCCAATGATGTACGTCAACCTGTTCTGGGCGTGGGGTCACCCTGAGGTGTACATCCTGATCCTGCCGGCATTCGGCATTTTCTCGGAAGTCATCTCGGCCTTCACCGGCAAGAAACTGTTCGGCCACCACTCGATGATCTACGCATCGGGCGCAATCTCGATCCTGGGCTTCATGGTGTGGCTGCACCACTTCTTCACCATGGGTTCGGGTGCCAGCGTCAACGCCTTCTTCGGTCTGGCGACGATGCTGATTTCCATCCCGACGGGTGTGAAACTGTTTAACTGGCTGTTCACGATTTACCAAGGTCGTCTGCGCTTCACCAGCCAGGTTCTGTGGACCCTGGGCTTCATGGTGACCTTCGCCATCGGCGGCATGACCGGCGTACTGCTGGCCATCCCGGGTGCTGACTTCGTGCTGCACAACAGCCTGTTCGTGATCGCGCACTTCCACAACGTGATCATCGGCGGCGCGGTATTCGGTTACATCGCAGGCTTCGGCTTCTACTTCCCGAAAGCGTTCGGCTTCAAGCTGCACGAAGGCTGGGGTAAAGCAGCGTTCTGGTTCTGGATCTCGGGCTTCTTCGTCGCGTTCATGCCGCTCTATGCACTGGGCTTCATGGGCATGACCCGTCGTCTGAACGCCACCACCAACCCTGAGTGGGTGCCGTACCTCTACGTTGCGATGTTCGGTGCGGTGATGATCGCTGTCGGTATCGCTTGCCAGCTGATCCAGCTCTACGTGAGTGTGCGTGACCGCAACAAGCCAGAGAACATGTGCGAACACGGCGACCCGTGGAATGCCCATACCCTGGAATGGTCGACCTCGTCGCCACCTCCGTTCTACAACTTCGCTGTGCTGCCGAAAGCCGATTGCGTCGATCCGTTCACCGAAGCCAAGGAAAACGGTACCGCGTACCAGACTCCGGCCAAGTACGAACCGATCCACATGCCAAACAACACCGCCACTGGTGTGGTCATGGGCGCTCTGTTGACGGTGTTTGGTTTCGCGATGATCTGGCACATCTGGTGGCTGGCAATCGCTGGCCTGGCCGGCACCGTGATCTACTTCGTGATCCACGCCGCTCGTGATGATCAAGGCTATTACGTGCCGGTCGACGTGATCGAGCGCATCGAAGCCGAGCAGCACAAGCGTCTGGTAGCGGCCGGGAAAGTCCCAGCCACCGCCACCCGTGTTGAAACCTCGTTGGAACAGGCTTAAACCATGTCGAACTTAGTGACCAATGCTGGACACACCCATGTCGATGGACATGGGCATGATGACCATCACCACGACTCGGGCGAGATGACCGTATTCGGTTTCTGGCTCTACCTGATGACCGACTGCATCCTGTTTGCGTCGATCTTCGCAGCGTACGCGGTACTGGTTAACAACGTAGCGGGTGGCCCGTCGGGCCACGACATCTTCGAACTGCCGTACGTACTGGGCGAAACCGCTCTGCTGCTGTTCAGTTCGATCACCTACGGCTTCGCCATGCTGGCGTTCTTCCGGGGTAACAAGAAGCAGGTCCTGGGCTGGCTGGCCCTGACCTTCCTGTTCGGTGCCGGCTTCATCGGCATGGAGATCAACGAGTTCCACATGCTGATCTCCGAGGGCTACGGCCCTAGCCGTTCCGGCTTCCTGTCCGGGTTCTTCACCCTGGTCGGCACCCACGGTCTGCACGTGACCAGCGGTCTGATCTGGATGGCGATCATGATGTACCAGGTGCAGAAAAACGGCCTGACGGCGACCAACAAGACCCGTCTGAGCTGCCTGAGCCTGTTCTGGCACTTCCTGGACGTGGTGTGGATCTGCGTATTCACGGTTGTTTATCTGATGGGGACTATGTAAATGGCTAACGCAGCTCATTCCCACAATGGCCACGACGACGCCGGTCACGGCAGCGTCAAGTCCTACGTCATTGGCTTCGTGCTGTCGGTGATCCTGACCCTGATTCCGTTCGGTCTGGTGATGTACCCGACGCTGCCGAAGTCGATCACCCTGTTGATCGTTCTGGCCTTTGCGGTGATCCAGGTGCTGGTGCACCTGGTGTACTTCCTGCACCTGGACCGTTCCGCTGCGCAGCGTAACAACGTGATTGCGTTTGTCTTCGCCGCGATCGTGATCGTCCTGCTGGTTGGCCTGTCGCTGTGGATCATGTTCAGCATCCACACGTTCATGATGGCGAAGTGAGGTAAGTCCGCATGTCCTTTAAGCACTTTATCCAAATCACCAAACCGGGGATCATTTTCGGTAACGTGCTTTCTGTGGCAGGCGGATTTTTCCTGGCCTCCAAAGGGCATGTCGATCTGGCCATTTTCCTGGCCGCCATGATCGGCACGTCCCTGGTGGTTGCCTCCGGTTGCGTGTTCAACAACTGCATCGACCGCGACATCGACCTGAAGATGGAACGCACCAAGAACCGGGTGCTGGTCCAGGGCTTGATCTCCCTGAAGCTGGCCCTGATCTACGCGACCGTCCTGGGTGTCGCCGGCGTTGCGCTGTTGTACAAGGTGGCCAACCCGTTGGCTGCGTTGTTCGCAGTCATCGGCTTCGTGATCTACGTCGGCTTCTACAGCCTGTACCTCAAGCGCAAGTCGGTTCACGGCACACTGGTGGGCAGCCTGTCGGGGGCGATGCCGCCGGTGATCGGTTACGTCGCCGTCAGCAACACCTTCGACATGGCCGCGCTGACCCTGCTGGTGATGTTCAGCCTGTGGCAGATGCCGCATTCCTACGCCATCGCGATCTTCCGCTTCAACGATTACCTGGCCGCATCGATTCCGGTGCTGCCAGTGAAGCGCGGAATCCAGGTGGCCAAGAAGCACATCCTGATCTACATCCTGGCCTTCCTCGTGGCGACCTTGATGTTGACCTTCAGCGGCTACGCTGGCATGAGCTACCTCGCCGTCGCCGCGGCCATGGGCATGTACTGGTTGTACATGGCCTGGACCGGCTACAAGGCAGTGGATGACACGGTCTGGGCACGCAAGCTGTTCGTGTTCTCGATCTTCACCATTACCGCGTTGAGCGTGATGATGTCCCTGGACTTCAAAGTGCCGACAGAGTTGTTGCTGACGTACGCGCCTTAAGCTTCAGATGCAGGATCGAAAAGCCCCGCCTTCGAGAGAAGAGCGGGGCTTTTTGCTGAGTGGCGGATTTTATCGAGTGCCTTCCACTGCGAGTTAATCGATTCATCTGAATCGCCCCGGTAGCGAGAATCTGAACTAATCTGTCAAACCATTGGATGCAATGACCGATCAAGGGGCGCAGATGACTGAACACAAGACTTGCGATGAACGCTTCATCGCGCTGGCTAAAGAGGTTGGCTACGACATCTACGGCGAGAATACCGCCGGCGGGCATTACGCTCCGCTGATTCGGCATCACGATGAGCTCTACATCAGTGGCCTGGTGCCGCGGATGAATGGCGAGATTCAGTACCCGGGCCGGGTAGGGCAGGAGTTGTCGCTGACAGATGCGCAAAGAGCCGCCAGCATCAGTGCGTTGCGCGGGTTGGCACTGATCGTCGATGCCATCGGTTCACTGGACAAAATCAAGTCGCTGCTGCGCGTCACGGTCTACGTCAAATCCACCGGGGATTTTGTCGACCTGAGTGAAGTGGCCAACGGTGCGTCGGACGTCTTCAGCCATGTGCTGGGCGATGCTGGTAAACATACGCGGACCACGGTCGGTGTTTATCAGTTGCCAAAAAATGCGGCCATCGAAGTCGACATGGTCGCGGCGTTGCGGCCAACAGCGTTGTAAAGTGGTTGCTGATGAAAATGCAGGCATTAAAAAGCCCCGCACTGAGTCTCAGGGCGGGGCTTTTCGGTGTCTATGACGAGTATTACTGTGCAGCGATGCTGTAACCGTCAAATGCGGTCTGCTGTTGCAGTGCGGTGATGATGTTCTTGCGATTGACGGCCTGTTCCGCGCCGGTATTGTCGAGGAAGGTTTCGCTTTCCAGCTCAGCTTCATCGCCTTCACCGACGAAGGTGAAACCCAGGAACTCCAGCGCTTCACGGTCAACGTTCAAGCGCGAACGCGGGGTACGCAGCGGCAAGGTGACGCTGACGCCGTCCTTGCTGATGGTGAACACCTCGACGTCCTTCTTGGCCCGTGCCGCTTTGCTCTTGCCGCTACCCGGGTTGCTGATGGCCTGGTGAGTCTGGTTCAACACTTTCAATGCCAGCCCGTAGACGATTTCCTGAAAGGCTGGATCGTCCTTGAAGCTGGAAAGGATGCGATTGATCGAAAACTTGCTGCTCAGGTCTTCCAGGGCGGCAATGTCGGCGGCCTCGGCGTCTTTCAACTGCTTGAGTTCGCCCATCAGCTCATAGGCCTTATCGTCGTCGAAGCTGTCGTGGGCCTGGCGAATGGCTGCGCGCAGTTCGCGGATCTGGTCGCTTTCGCGGGTGGACTGGAAAGCGTCGAGGACCATCTCGCTGATGGTTTTCGCCTGGGGCACGTGTTGTGAAAGATTGATGGAGTTTTCGTATTCCGCTTTGGACGACAGGGTGACTACGGATTCAGCGGTGTTGGAATCGGACATTGAAATTTCACTACTTCTTTAACTTGAATAGAGGCGAGAAAGCACGGGGGCCTTTTCAGGTCGCCTAATCTATTGGACCGGGGCGGCGTTGTCACGGACCAACAGACATAGCCGTGAAGGAGCTCAGGTTTACCCCGGTGTATTCAGGTTCATCGAACGCTCTGCCAACGCCGATGCAGTTGCTTCATCCACCGCCAGTGAAAACCGGAAGGTCGCGCCGCGCCCGGGAACATCGATCAACTGAATATCGCGCCCATGCAATTGCAGGATGCGATGCACAATCCGCAGGCCCAACCCGCCATCACGCCGTGCGCCGCCGATATTGAACGGCCGCAGGAACAACCCTTCACGCAGCTCCGGGGCTATACCAGGACCGGTGTCGCTGACAGTCACTTCAATAAACGACCCTTGCGGGCGCAAGCCGAGTTCAATTTCCCCACCGGGCGGGGTATGGCGCAGGGCGTTGTCGAACAGGTTGGTCAGTACCCGCTCGATCAACCCCAGGTCGGCGCAGGTCGAAGAAACATTGGGCGCGAATGTAGCCTTCAGTTCGACCTCACGCGCCTCGGCGGTCAGTTCGAATTTCTGGAAGATGTCCTGTGCCAGATCGGTCAGGGAAAAGCGCTCCAGCACCGGTTGCACAAAACCATGTTCCAGCCGCACCAGTTCCAGCAACGACTGCGCCAGACCGCCGACCTTGCGGCTTTGGTCCAGTGCGATGCCGAGGTAGCGGCGGCGGTCGGCGGGGGACAACGTGGCGTCCTTGAGCGAGAGGGTTTCCAGGTAACCATGCAGCGACGCCAGCGGCGTTCGCAGGTCGTGGGAAATGTTCGCCACCAGTTCGCGGCGCTCCTGATCCTGGCGGGTCAACGAACGCCATTGTTCACCAAGTCGCGCCTGCATCTGTCGGAAGGTAGCGTCGAGTATTGCAATTTCGTCGTGGCTGGCAGCTTTATCCACCGGAGCCGTTAACGGTACCGAGACCGGCACACCATCGATATCGAACTGGCTGACGGTTTCGGTCAGGCGCCGCAACGGCCGAGTGATCAGGGCAAACGCCGTGAGACCGGCGATCAGGCACAGCAGCGCCACCAGTGCGATGGACATCAATGCGGTATTGAGCGCTGCACTGGTGGCACCGCGTTCAGCGATGCGGTCGTGGTCTTCGCCGAGCAAGACCACATACAGATAGCCTGCCGGTTTGCCGTCGACCTTGAGCGGCGCGGCGCTGAAGACCTTGAGCCCATCGTTGCTGCGCGGATCATCGCCGGGAATCGGCAGGGTATCGCCCCTGAGCAGGCGCTGGATCGGCGCCAGGTCGACCCGTTCGCGTCGTATCCGCCCCTCGGGTGCGGCGCTGCCGACAATCTTGCCCTCGGTGTCCAGCAGATAGACCTCGACACTGGGGTTGACCAGCATCAGCTTGCTGAACAGGTCACGCACGGCATCGGGCATCAGGCCCTTGCTGTCCATCAGCACCGTGTCGCGGGCGATGTGTTGCGCCAGATCCCGGGACAGCCCTTGCACCACTTCCTGTTCATGCATCTGGTTGGAGCGCACTTGCATCCAGGCCGACGTGCCGCAGCACACAAGCAGCAACATGGCGAACACCATTGACAGGCGTTGTGTGAGGGTCAGCCTCATGGTTCCTGCTCCTGACGGGTGGCGAATTTGTAGCCGCGCCCCCACACCGTGAGGATGCGCGCCGGTTGAGCCGGATCAGCCTCGATTTTCGCGCGCAAGCGGTTGATGTGCGTGTTGACCGTGTGTTCGTAGCCCTCGTGGCTGTAACCCCAAACGGCGTCGAGCAGGTCCATTCGTGAAAATACTTTTCCGGGCTGGCGGGCGAAGTAGTGCAGCAGGTCGAACTCCCTGGGCGTGAGATCGAGGCGACGCCCTTCCAGGGACACTTCGCGAGTAATCGGGTCGATGGTCAGACCATCGATGTCCAGGCCACCGGCGTCCATTTTCAGGTTACGGGCCATGGCGTCGACACGGCGCAACAGCGCTTTGACGCGTGCCACCAGTTCAAGCATGGAAAACGGCTTGGCCAGATAATCGTCGGCGCCCAGTTCGAGCCCCAGGATCCGGTGCACTTCGCTGGAGCGCGCACTGGTAATGATGATCGGTGTATAGCGCGCCATGGCCCTGGCACGGCGGCAGATTTCCAGGCCATCGACGCCGGGCAGCATCAGGTCGAGAATCAGTGCATCCCAACTTCCTTGCTGCAGCAGACGCATGCCTTCATTGCCATCGGCGCAGTGCACCACCTCGAACTGCTCATCACGCAGATGCAGGCAGATAAGGTCGGCGATATGCAGGTCGTCCTCGACCACGAGGACACGTTTGGTCTGTTCCATCCAGCTCAATCCTTCGGCGCAATGAGCGCATTGTGCGGGTTTTTCGGGGCCTGAGTTATCACGAATTATTTAACTTTCCGTGAGGATTTGGCGATCAACCCAAGCCTAGGCTGTGTTCCATGACAGGCACCTGGAATTTTCGGAGACAAGCATGTTTTCACGACGGCAATTTCTGTTGGCGAGCGGCGGGCTGGGGGTCGCAGCCCTGGCGATCGGTGTATTGCCAAAATTTTCCACGGGGTCTGCACTGATCAGCGATGCCAGCGCGGCGGAGGTATTCGAAGTGAGCCACAGCGACAGCGAATGGCACTCGATCCTGAGCGACGAGCAATACGAAATACTCCGCGAAGAGGGCACTGAACGGGCCTACAGCAGCGCGCTGAACAATGAGCACCGAGACGGCACGTTCGCCTGTGCCGGTTGCGATTTACCGCTGTTTTCTTCCGCGACCAAATTCGACAGTCGCACCGGTTGGCCCAGTTTCTGGGCTCCCCTGGAAAAGGCTGTTGCCACCCGCCAGGACCGCTCCTTCGGCGTACTGCGCGAAGAGGTTCATTGCCGCCGATGTGGGGGCCATCTGGGCCATGTTTTCGATGACGGACCCAAACCCACCGGGCTGCGCTACTGCATGAACGGCCTGGCGATGATATTCAAACAGGTGTGATCCCGAAGTTCGGTTGATCGCGATTGCAATTACTCAGGAGTCAGCCCCATGAAAGTTGTATTCACCTGGCGCCGTACGTTGTTAGGCCTGGCCGCTGCCGGCGTCATTGGCCAATGCCTGGCCCTCTCTTTCGGTGCTGAAGATGCGGTCGTCATTCCACCGCCGAGCATCGACGAAATCACCCAGGCCCACAGCGAAACCGTAGTCTTTGCCGGGGGTTGTTTCTGGGGCGTTCAGGGTGTGTTCCAGCACGTCAAAGGCGTGAAGAAAGCTGTTTCCGGTTACGCGGGTGGTGCCGCCAACACGGCGCAGTACGAGCGTGTCAGCAACGGTGATACCGGGCATGCGGAAGCCGTCGAAGTCACCTTCGATCCGGGCCAGGTCAGTTACGGCAGTCTGCTGCAAATCTACTTTTCAGTAGCGCATAACCCGACCGAACTTAATCGTCAGGGGCCAGACCACGGGACGCAGTATCGCTCGGCGATATTTGTGCAGAACCCGGAGCAGCAACGTGTGGCTCAGGCTTACATTGCCCAGCTGGACAGCGCCCGCTCGTTTGACAAACCCATTGTGACCAAGCTGGAAACCTACAACGGTTTCTACCCGGCGGAAGAAGAGCATCAAGACTTTTTGACCGAACATCCGACCTATCCCTACATCGTGATCAACGATCTACCGAAGGTGGCCCAGCTCAAGCAGTTGTATCCGCAGCGGTATCAGGAAAAACCGGTGTTGGTGAAGGCGGGTATGTAGGAGAGAGGGGATGAGCGGGGATGGCACTCATCCGCTAATGACATTCTTGCCGGAAATCTTTGACCGATAGAGCGCTTGGTCGGCCCGGGCCATGAGGCCGGTCTGCTGCTCATCTTCAAAACGCTGGACTACGCCGAAACTCATAGTGACCTGGAAGTCCCCCACGGGCGGCAGACTGCCGAGCCTGTGGCGGATTTTCTCGGCGAGAAGCCTGGCATCAGCAAGAGAAGTATCGGGCAGGATCACGATGAACTCGTCACCGCCCCAACGGGCGAACAAATCGCCTTCGCGTACGCAACGTTCTACGCTCTCGACCACCTGCACCAATGCAGCATCGCCGAGTGCATGGCCGTAGTGGTCGTTGATGGTCTTGAAGTCGTCGATGTCCATGGCGATCAGCGCCAGTGGCTGCCGAAAGCGTTGGGCGCGCTCGCACGCCTGGGGCAGGGCTTTTTCCAGTCGATAACGATTGGCAACCGAGGTCAGTACATCGGTTTCCGCCAGCTTGCGGTTCTCTTCGAGTTGAATCTGCAGTTGCTGATTGACCCGGGACAATTCACGGGTGCGTTCTTCAACGATGGCTTCAAGGGACTGATTGCGTCGTTCGAGTTCTTCCAGCAGACGCTTTTTGTCTTCGATGCTGCGGTGTGCGCCGACCATTCGCGCTACCGAGCCATCGGCATTGCGCGCCAGTACGTAGCCACGATCTTCGATCCAGGTGTAACTGCCGTCCTGCATACGGCAACGATATTCGGCCTGATAAGCAGGCGCATGCTGCGTCAGGTAGGCATCGAACTGCGCCATGACGTGCGGGTAATCGTCCGGATGGATCACGCTTTCCCAGGTAAACACGTTGTTATCCAGGGAGTGGGGGGTGTAACCGAGCATTTTGTACCAGCCAGGGTTGCGGTAGACGAAACCGGTATTGGCGTTCCAGTCCCAAATACCGTCGCTGACCAATTCCAGGATGGTGTGCAGCATGTCGTCGTTCATGTCCGACACGTTGAACTTCAACGGTTCGACGTTCGATGCTTCACCCATTGCTGCTCTCCATGGCGTCCTGATATCAAAATGACCTGCCTGTCGCGCAGATTAGTGCATGGCGCCACGGCCCCGCTAGTGCTTGCCCCACATCTGCACGGCGAAGTCGACGAAACGACGCAGTTTCGGCAAGCGGTAGCGATCCTGGGCGTATACCAGGTGCATCGGTCGACTCGGCAGTCGATAACTCTGCATCAGCGCCACCAGTCTTCCGTCCTTGAGATCCTGCTCCACCAGCGCATCCGGCACCATCACAATGCCCATGCCGGTGCGTGCGGCCTGATGCAGGCCCGATGAGCTGTTGATCAACATCGATCCGCTGACCGCCACCACGACTTCGCCTTCCGGGCCGCTCAGGCGCCATTGTTTTTCCACGGACTGCCAGTCGTCGCCGGCCGGGTAGGCAAACGCCAGGCAATCATGGTGTTGCAGGTCTTCTGGTTTTTCCGGGGTTCCACGGCGCGCCAGATAGTCTCTGGAGGCGCACATGGTCAGGGTGTAATCAATCAACGGGCGGGCGATCAAGTTGGAAGGTTCGAGCGCACCGAGACGGAATGCCACGTCAAAGCCATGATCCATCAGGTCCGGGCGGCGATTGGTCAGCACTACGTCGAGCTTCACCCGCGGGTTGTGCAAGCTGAATTCACTCAATGCGGGCGCCAGGCGTTCGGTGCCGAAAGTCAGCGGCGCCGTGATGCGCAGCGTGCCGCTGGGCTCATCGAGCGCCTGCTCGGCGAGACGTTCGGAATCTTCCACCAGCCCTAGGACTTCGAGGCAGCGCTGATAGTAAGCGGTGCCAAATTCCGTCAACCGCTGACGCCGCGTCGTACGGTTGAGCAGGCGCACACCCAGGCGCTGCTCCAGCGCTTTGAGGTGATTGCCGACCATTGTCGTGGACATTTCGCACTGCTGCGCCGCGGCAGTCATGCTGCCGGCTTCCACGACTGTTACGTAAACGGTCATTGCTTGGAACAGGTCCATTATCAAGCTCAGCTTTTAAATGATTGAAGTTTTGCAGCGTTTATCCAGCTCAGGTGGATAACCATACTGCAAAAACACCGACAATTGATGGAGCCTGATGTCATGACCGCCGCCTGCCTGATGAGCACTTACCAACCCCTGGCCTTGAGTTTCAGCAAAGGCCTGGGAACGCGACTGTGGGATCAGGCCGGTCGTGAATACCTCGATGCAGTGGCCGGGGTGGCGGTGACCAACGTAGGCCATTCCCACCCGAAAATTGTCGCAGCCATCAGTGAGCAAGCCGGCTTGCTCCTTCACACCTCGAACCTCTACAGCATCGACTGGCAGCAGAGGCTGGCACACAAACTCACCGGACTGGCGGGCATGGACCGGGCGTTTTTCAACAATTCAGGGGCCGAGGCCAATGAAACAGCGCTGAAAATCGCGCGGCTGTATGGCTGGCACAAAGGCATCGAACAGCCGCTGGTGGTGGTCATGGAGAACGCTTTTCATGGCCGGACACTCGGCACCCTGTCCGCCAGCGATGGCCCGGCGGTCAGATTGGGGTTCAACAAATTGCCGGGGGATTTCGTCAAAGTGCCGTTCGGCGATCTCCAGGCTCTGGACCAGGTGCAGCAGGTCTATGGCGCGCGCATCGTGGCGATTCTGATGGAGCCGATTCAGGGCGAGGGCGGCGTGCAACTGGCGCCGCCCGGCTATCTCAAAGCCGTGCGTGAACTGTGCGACCGGCGCTCGTGGTTGATGATGCTCGACGAAATCCAGACCGGCATCGGCCGGACCGGCCAGTGGTTCGCTTTCCAGCACGAAGGCATCGTTCCCGACGTCATGACCCTGGCCAAAGGACTCGGCAACGGCATCCCGATCGGCGCCTGCCTGGCCCGTGGCAAAGCCGCCGAACTCTTTACCCCTGGTAGCCACGGCAGCACGTTCGGCGGTAACCCGCTAGCTTGCCGGGTCGGTTGCACAGTGCTGGAAATCATCGAAGAACAAGCGTTGCTGGACAACGCGCGGCTACAGGGCGAACGCCTGCTCGGCAGGTTGCGCATGGAACTGGCGGATAGCCCGAACATAAAAGCGATCCGCGGCCGGGGTTTGATGATCGGCATCGAACTCAAGCAACCGATCCGCGACCTGAGCCTTATCGCCGCACGGGATCACGCCTTGCTGATCAACGTAACCCGGGGCCAGACCATTCGCCTGCTGCCACCGCTGACGATCGATGAACGGGAGGTGGAGATGATTGTGAGAGGGGTGAGCCACTCGATAAAAGTCGCTTGAAATATGCTCCTACAGGGGGATTTTCTGCGTTGCGAATTCGGTGATATCTGCCCGGTTCTGCAGCTGAAATTTTGAGCCGACAAAACTTTCGAATAATTGCTGATGTACGCCAAATCCACTGGAGTCCTCACGCAACCGATAGCTGCCGGCCCACTCCAGCAACGCGACCAGCAACTCATCCTTCTTATCCCGTTTCGCCTCGCGCTGGCGAATGTTGGCGATGCAAGTTTCGTCGTCAACGGTTAGCCAGATCAGTGCTGTCGCTCGAGGCAAAAGCTCGCTGACGATCCAGCCGTACACACCTTCGATCACCCAACGCTCTGCACCGGCAGCGATCCGCGCCAGGGCCAATGCTTCGGCGCGGGGGCGGGCGATGCTGTGTTCGTCGGATAGCCAGTGAATCAGGTCGAGATCGGTCCACGGCGCCTGGATTTGCTCGGCCAGGCTTTGCGCCAGCCAGCTTTTGCCGGAACCGGAATTGCCGATGATCAGGGTTCGGGTGAGATCCATGGGCGACACCGATTCGTCGTAGGAGCACGCTTGCTCGCGAAACAATCCATCAGGCACTTCGAGGGTGATTGTCAGGGCGCCATCGCGAGCAGGCTCGCTCCCACAGGTTTTTTAATCATCTCCCTCAGGCGCCACCATCCGCGTTTTCGGCGAGCCATTGGCGTTGTGCTGGAAAATATCCCGTGGCTGCCCTTGTTCATTGAAGAACACCTGGCCGATTCCCGCCGAGTTCCACAGCCGTTCGCCCGCTTCAGCATGCTCCGGGACGTGCGGGACGATGCGCATGCGCCGACGTTTGGTCAGCCAGTTGAGCGGCGAGCGTGGGGAGTACAACCAGCGGTTGAGGCGGTCGAACCATTCCAGCAGTCTCGGCGGAAACTCATTCTTGATGCCGCTGCTGGTGATCTGCCAGATGCGCGGCCCGGCCTTGCGGTGTCGGATCAGTACTTCGTAGACGAAGGAATAATGCACATCGCCTGACAGCACCACGTAGTTACCCGGTGTCCGCGAGTGTCGGAAAATGTTCAGGATCACCTGCGCCGCACCGCGATGGGCCATCCAGTTTTCCGCGTCCACCAACAGTGGATAGCCGCACCAACTGAACACCCGTTGCACGGTCTCGATCAGTTTGACGCCGAACACCGGCGCTGGCGAAACGATGATTGCTGACGGGTGGTCCAGCAGTTCCTGTTGCAGTTCGCTGAGGGCTTCCCAGTCGAGCAAACCCGAGGGTTGCTTGAGTGTCATCTCGCTGCGCCAGCGCCGCGTGCGGGTGTCGAGCACCACCATCGCCGGGCTGGTGGGCAGCACGTAATGCCACTGCTGGAAACGCAGCAACTCATCGATCAATGCGTCCTGCACCGGGCTGTCGAGGTAGCGGTCTTGACCGGTGGCACTCAACGAGCCAGCTTTTTCCAGTACGCCGCGGAACGCATCCGGGTTGTTGCCCCAGCCCTGGCACAACATGTAGGCGAGCAGCGCGTTGCCGATGATGCGTTTGGAGAACGGATGGCCGTAGGCCGTCTCCTCCCATTGCGCGGAAAGGTTCCAGTCATCGGTAATGTCGTGGTCGTCGAAAATCATCAGCGTCGGCAAATGCGCCAGCGCTCGCGCTACGTTGCCCAGGCCTGCCTTGAAACCGTCGATGCGCGTCTGTTCCAGCGCATAACGCTCCCGCCGTTCCTTGATCAGTTTCGGCGGCTTTGGTGCGATCAGCGACCAAGGCGTCGGCGACCAGACCAACAGATACATGGCCATGACTTCAGCGAAAGTCACCAAATGATTGTCGGCACTGCTGCTGGTGAAAATCGGCTTGCGCACACCGCCGAAGAAGCGATCACGCAGGGTTTCGTTGCTCTTCAGTGCCGGCAGCAAATCGGCGCGGTGGTAGTAGCAGGCAGCGTGGCCGTACAGTTCGGCACTGTCGCTGACGACGGCGCCTTCGAGGTGCTCACCGAACAAACCCAGCCGCTCGATCAAGGCATGAATCGCCCGCAGCATTGGCCCGGCGACATCGTCGGCGTAGACCTGGTCGCCGCTCATCATCAGCAGCGCCGGGCGCTCCCTGGCATCGTGTGCTTGCGCCAACAGGGCATCGACGCAGAGCAGACCGTCGGCCGCCGGGTGATGGGGTTTGCGGCAGGATCCGTGCAGCAACTGATCGATCCGCGAGCGCAGGACGAAATTCGGACGCACAGCATCGCCATAAAGCAGATGCGGCGCCCAATCGGCGATACCTTTGCCGTCACTCATCAACAGGTCGTATTCGATGCGCTCATCACAGGGCAGAGCGTTGTCCAGTTGCACATCGATCAAATGCACGAAAGCATGAGTGCCCACCGCAATCACCGTGCACTGCCCGGCGTCGAGGCGGATATCGGCGACACCCTGCATGCGCAAGGTCAGTTCCAGCACTCGCGAAGCCACCAGCCACAACACCAGCCGCGTGGGTTCCAGACGCCGCAACAGCGGGCCGGCGAGTACCGGTGGCAGGGAATTAAGATCGGTGGGCGGTGGCAGGGTTACGGACATCCGGGTCAGGGCTCTTGGGGCGCAGAGGCGGGCGATGATATCGCAGGTGGCGGCAGGACAGGCTAATGTGAATCGGCAACGCCGTTTGTCGGCGCTTCAACACATTTTTAATTGCACAGAGGTACGCATGAACAGATTTATCCTGCCGGCGCTGGCCCTTGTGATCCTGGGCCAATCCCCGGCCTACGCCATCAACGACAAGTACCGCAAACAGCTTGAGGCCTCGGGTTGCACCCAGGTCAGCGAGTTGGAGGGGTGCGACATCCACAAGAGCAAGGCTGAAAACGCCAAGGCCGGATTCAGCAATCCCCAAGCACCAGCCGCCGACGACAGTACAACCACCCAGACCCCGTACGCCGGGCAGTGGGTCGCCAAGAGTGATGCCGGCGCGACGGTCGCCACCATTCGTATCGATTCCAAGGAGAACGTCTGGGTCAACGGCGAACGGGTCAAGGCCAAGCGCACCGATGGCACGCTGCAATTTCGCCAGGGCAAGCTCACTTTCACGATCCAGGGCGACCGGCGGTTGGAGAACGAGGACTACTGGACCGACAGTGGTGCCGGCACCAAAGGGCCTATTCAGATCGAATAGCCGAGGAGGGGGCTGCCACACCTGTCATGAAATGAAAAGCCATTGTCGCCTGATGAGAAGCGTCGCATCAGGCCGCAACCTACAGTCCAATCAGTGCAATTCGATGCCACAGCCAACTTGCAGATTGGAGAATAAAAATAATGGCCAAAGCCGTACGCTTTTACGAAACCGGTGGTCCCGATGTTCTTCGCTATGAGGACGTCGAAGTCGGCGAACCCGGTCCTGGCCAGGTCCGTCTTCGTCATGTAGCCGTTGGCCTGAACTATGCCGACACCTACTTCCGCAATGGTACTTACCCGATTCCGATGCCTAACGGCATGGGCGTTGAAGCCTCCGGGGTGGTCCAGGCCATCGGCGAGGGCGTGACTAACGTCCAGGTGGGCGACCGCGTTACGTACACCGGTTTTCTCAACACCCTCGGCGCCTACAGTACCGAGCGCCTGATTCCGGCCGCGCCGCTGATCAAGCTGCCGGAAACCATCAGCTTCGAGACCGCCGCCGCGATGACCATGCGCGGGCTGACGTCCTCGTACCTGATGCGCCGCATCTACGACTTCAAGGCCGGCGACAGCATTCTGCTGCACGCTGCTGCCGGTGGTGTCGGCCTGATCGTTTCGCAGTGGGCAAAATTGCTCGGGCTGAACGTGATTGGCACCGTGTCGACCGAACAAAAGGCTGAAATAGCCCGGGCTCACGGTTGCGACCATACGATCAATTACAGCCATGAAGACGTCGCCGCTCGCGTTCGCGAATTGACCGATGGCGTGGGCGTCAACGTCGTGTTCGACAGCGTTGGCAAGAACACCTTCATGGGGTCGCTGGATTCGTTGAAACCCCGTGGCCTGATGGTCTGCGTGGGCACCGCGTCGGGGCCGATCCCGGCGTTCGACCCGGTGATGCTGGCGATGAAAGGTTCCCTGTACCTGACCCGTCCGGCCCTGGCCAACTACATCAGCGACCCGGCCGAAAAAGCCGAGCTGGCTGGCGAGTTGTTCGACCATGTTGGCAGCGGCCGAATCAAGATCGAGATCAACCAGCACTACGCGTTGCAGGACGCGGTGCAGGCCCATCGCGACCTTGAGTCACGCAAGACCACCGGCTCGTCGATTTTCGTCATTTAAGGAGCTGCCAGCCATGAAAGTCGAACAATTGACCGCCACCATTGGCGCCGAACTGATCGGCGTCAACCTCGCCGACGCCGTGCACGACGACGGCTTGTTTGCCGAGATTCGTGACCAACTGCTCAAGCATCGCGTGGTGTTCCTGCGTGACCAGGAAATCTCCCGCGCCGATCACGTGGCCTTCGCCCGTCGCTTCGGCGAGCTGGAGGATCACCCGGTGGCCGGCAGCGACCCGGAGCATCCGGGACTGGTGCGGATTTACAAGAATCCGGACCAGCCGATGGACCGTTACGAAAACGCCTGGCACACCGATGCGACCTGGCGCGATGCGCCACCGATGGGTTGCGTGCTGCGCTGTGTGGAATGCCCGCCAGTGGGCGGCGACACCATGTGGGCAAACATGGTCGAGGCTTATGCGCGTCTGCCTGAAGATGTGAAGGTAAAGATTGCCGACCTGCGCGCCCGCCACAGCATCGAAGCGAGCTTCGGTGCGGCCATGCCGATCGAGAAGCGTCTGGCGCTCAAGGCGATGTACCCGGATGCCGAGCACCCGGTGGTGCGCACTCACCCGGAAACCGGCGAGAAGGTGCTGTTCGTCAACGCCTTCACCACGCACTTGAGCAACTACCACACCCCTGAGCGGGTGCGCTTCGGCCAGGACGCCAACCCCGGCGCGAGCGAGTTGCTGCGCTACCTGATCAGCCAGGCGTACATCCCTGAGTATCAAGTGCGCTGGCGCTGGAAACCCAACAGCATCGCCATCTGGGATAACCGCAGTACCCAGCACTACGCCGTCATGGATTACCCGCCGTGCCATCGCAAGATGGAGCGCGCCGGGATTATCGGCGAAAAGACTTACTGATCGACCGCTCTGCATTCGAACTCGTAAATACGTCTGCCCGGCGCGACCCCGGGTGGGCGGGACAATCATAAGAACTGGCATAAGAACTGGAGTAATCATGCAATTCTTCGACGATTCCCTGCACCCCGAAAACATGGAAAAGGTAGTCATCACCGTAGCCCCGTACGGCCCGGAATGGATGCCGGAAGACTTCCCTGAAGACATCCCGCTGACCATGGATGAACAGGTCCAGAAAGCGGTTGAATGCTACGAAGCCGGTGCCACCGTGTTGCACTTGCACGTGCGTGAACTGGACGGCAAGGGCTCCAAGCGCCTGTCGAAATTCAACGAGCTGATCGCCGGTGTGCGTGAAGCCGTGCCAGACATGATCATCCAGGTCGGCGGTTCGATTTCCTTCGCTCCGGAAAGCGATGGTGAAGCCGCCAAGTGGCTGTCCGACGACACTCGCCACATGCTGGCCGAGCTGACGCCAAAACCGGACCAGGTCACGGTGGCGATCAACACCACCCAGATGAACATCATGGAGTTGCTGTATCCGGAGTACCTGAAGGGCACTTCTCTGGACAACCCGATGATCCACGCGGCCTACAGCGAGATGACCGTGCCGGCCGGCCCGGCCTGGGTTGCCGAGCACCTCAAGCGCCTGATGGACAACGGCATTCAGCCGCACTTCCAGCTGACCGGCATGCACGCGCTGGAAACCCTTGAGCGCCTGGTGCGCCGTGGCGTCTACAAAGGCCCGCTGAACCTGACCTGGATCGGCATCGGCGGTGGTTTCGACGGCCCGAACCCGTTCAACTTCTTCAACTTCATTCACCGCGTTCCGGACGGTTGCACCCTGACTTCCGAGTCGCTGCTCAAGAACGTGCTGCCGTTCAACACCATGGCGATGTCCATGGGGCTGCACCCGCGTGTGGGCAACGAAGACACTATTATTGATCACAAGGGCGAGCGTTTCGGCTCGGTGGCACAGATCAAGCAAACCGTGCGCATTGCCCATGAGCTGGGTCGTGAAATCGCTACCGGCAAAGAAGCCCGCGAGATCTACCGCATCGGCGTGCAGTACCAGAGCATCGAAGAAACCCTGCTCGCAAACGGTATGGCCCCCAACCGCAAGGCTGGGCAAAAAGGTGTGCCGCAACGCGGCTGATCCTTGGTCCGGGCGAGGGGCCGTGACCTCTCGTCCGCTGCACTGCAACACGCTTGATAACAACAATAAATAAAAGCTTTTGAGGAGGCTGCATGGCCTTTCACCCAATCGCCGCCGACGATGACGACTCCTGCGAAGTCGGCGTTGCGCGCCAATATGCCTGGATCGTCTTTGCATTGACGTTCGGCCTGTTGATTTCCGATTACATGTCGCGTCAGGTCCTGAATGCGGTGTTCCCGCTGCTCAAGGGCGAATGGGCCTTGAGCGACGGCCAGCTCGGGCTGCTCAGTGGCATCGTTGCCCTGATGGTCGGCCTGCTGACATTCCCGCTGTCGTTGATGGCCGACCGCTTCGGCCGGGTCAAAAGCCTCGCACTGATGGCGATGCTGTGGAGTGTGGCTACGCTGGGCTGCGCGTTGGCGCAGGACTATCAGCAAATGTTCATCGCCCGCTTCATGGTCGGCGTCGGCGAAGCAGCCTACGGCAGCGTCGGCATCGCGGTCGTGATTTCGGTGTTTCCGAAACACATGCGCGCCACCCTGGCCAGTGCCTTCATGGCCGGCGGCATGTTCGGCTCGGTGCTGGGCATGGCGTTGGGCGGTGCGATTGCGGCCAAGCTCGGCTGGCGCTGGTCGTTTGCCGGCATGGCGCTGTTCGGCCTGGTGCTGGCGGTGCTTTACCCGATCATCGTCAAGGAAGCGCGCATTGCGCCCAAGCGTGCAGCGCAACTGGCGAGCAAAGTGGCAGCGGTCAAGCGTCCGTTGAGTACGCTGTGGTCCAGCCGTTCGGTGGTGGCGACTTACATTGGCAGTGGCTTGCAGCTGTTCGTTGGCGGCACGGTGATGGTGTGGATTCCCAGCTATCTCAATCGCTACTACGAGATGCCCACTGACAAGGCTGGCGGCATGGCGGCGATCATCGTCTTGTGCAGCGGCGCCGGGATGATCCTGTGCGGCATGCTCAGTGATCGCCTGTGCCGCAACTCGCCGGAGCGCAAGGTCAGCCTGGCCATCGGCTTCTGCCTGGGCAGCTGCCTGTTGCTGTCCGCTGCGTTTGCCTTGCAGGCGGGACCGTTGCAACTGCTGCTGATCTGCCTGGGCATGCTGATTGCCACCGGTACCACCGGCCCTGCCGGCGCGATGGTTGCCAACCTGACCCATTACTCGGTCCACGGTACGGCGTTCGCCACGCTGACCCTGGCCAATAACCTGCTGGGCCTGGCGCCCGGGCCGTTCCTCACGGGTCGTGTGTCCGACCTCATCGGCCTGCATGCCGCGTTCCAATTGGTGCCACTGGTCAGCCTCGCGGCGGCAGCGGTGTTCTTCTACGCCAAGTGTCATTACCAAAAAGATATCGCCCGGCTTGAAGGTCAGAGCGTGCCTGAACCAGTCAGTGCCGCCGGGATAGAGGTGAAGTTGTGAGTCGTCGTTTACAGATTGATGTGTTTTTCGATTTTATCTGCCCCTGGTGCCTGATCGGCAAACGCCAATTGGAGCATGCGCAGGTACAGTTCCTTAGTCGCCACCCGGACGTGAAGATCACCACGGTGTGGCATGGCACGCAGTTGCTGCCGCAGTTGCCAGCAGAGGGTGAGCCCTTCGCCGATTTCTACCGCAAGCGCCTGGGCAATGCCGACGCAGTGACCATGCGTCAGGCACAAGTACAGCAGGCAGCCTCGGCGGTTGGACTGACCATCGATCTCAGCCGCATCGAGACGATGCCCAACACCGCCGACGCCCATCGTATGTTCGAGCGTGTGAGTGAACTGGGTAATACAGCGCAGCGTGAAATGCTGCTCGAACGGATGTTCGCCGCGTATTTCCAGAGACGCGAAAACCTCGGGTGCCGAGAGACCTTGCTCGCCATCGTCCGCTCCTGCGGTGTCGATACGGACGTGGTGCTCGATTGCCTGAAGGGCGACGGCACGCCATTTGAAGGTTCTCCCGACGCGACCAGTGGCGTGCCGAGCTTTCAGTTCGACCGCCGCCTGACGGTCATCGGTGCACAACCGGCTCAGGCGCTGCTCGGGGCCATGAACCAGGCACTCAAGGACAGTGAACTCGAGCGGCAACCGGCATGACCCGGCGCATCCCCGTACCTGCCGGGAAACACCCGCAGGCCGGTGGCCGGGCGCTATTCGAATTCGAAGACAAAAGCCTGGCGTTGTTCAACGTCGACGGACAGCTGTTCGCTATCGACGACAGTTGCCCGCACCAGGGCGCCTCGCTGTGTGGCGGGCGTTTGGATGGTCGGGTGATTCAATGCTGCGCCCATGGCCTGCGCTTCGATTTGCATAGCGGCTATTTGCTCAATTCCAAACTGGTCAAAGTCAACAGCTACCCGGTCGAGATCATCGACGACCAGGCGTTTATCGTCATTGTTCCCGAGGAGGCCGCGCCATGAGCGCCATCGCTCTCACCCGTATCCATAGCCGCACACGCGAATTGGCCCCGGGCTTTATCGTCAGCCTGATCGTGGCGGCCGCTGCGTCGTTTTTGTCGGAGCACTACGGTGCGCCGGTCATGCTGTTTGCCTTGCTGTTGGGCATGGCACTGAATTTTCTTGCCGATGACGGCCCGTGCAAGGCCGGTGTCGAATTCACTGCACGCACCGTTTTGCGCATCGGCGTGGCGCTGCTGGGCATGCGCATCACCCTCGAACAAATGGCAGCACTGGGCTGGAAGCCGATTGCGTTGGTGGTAATCCTGGTGGTGGTGACCATCAGCGTTTCCGTGATCGCGGCCAAGGCTCTGGGCTTTCAACGCCTGTTCGGCATGCTCACCGGTGGCGCGACGGCGATCTGCGGTGCGTCGGCGGCATTGGCCCTGGCGGCAGCGCTGCCGAATCATCCGCAGAAAGAACGCGCGACCTTGTTCACGGTGATCGGCGTTTCCGCGCTGTCGACCATGGCGATGATCGTCTACCCGATGATCGCCAACTGGCTGCATTTGTCGCCGCAGGTGGCGGGCGTGTTCCTCGGCGCCACCATCCACGACGTGGCCCAGGTGGTCGGTGCCGGCTACAGCATGTCGACCGAGACCGGCGACACGGCCACGGTGGTCAAGTTGATGCGGGTTGCCATGCTGCTGCCGGTGATCGTCACCGCCGCCATGATCACTCGCATGCAGGGCGCCGACCCGACTGGCAAACGTCCACCGTTGCTGCCGTGGTTCGCCGTCGGTTTTCTGATTCTGGCGTGCATCAACAGCACCGGTTGGATAGCCCCGGCGGTGCAAGGTTCGGTCAACGAATTGTCGCGCTGGTGCCTGGTGATCTCCATCAGCGCACTGGGCATGAAGACCCGGCTCAAGGAGCTGGCTTCGGTCGGGATCAAACCGATCCTGCTGATGGTGGGTGAGACGGTGTTCCTCGTCGTGCTGGTGCTGTTGTTGCTGCGCTGGGGGCTCTGAGAACGCAAGGTTTATGGCAGGGCTTCACTGGGCTGGCTCCTCGTCACAGTGAAGCTCTCGACCGGTGTCATAAACACCGGTCTTTACACGGCGACTGTACCAGCAGTCGCCGTTTTTTTTGGCTGTCAAAGATTAGAGCCGTGGCATCCACCTGTAATTTCTGACAGTAGACGCCACGCGACAGCGAATGCTATCGAGAGCGCGTGAACAATCCCGGTGAGCATCACGCAACGCCCACGCTCGCGGTCATCGATCCGCGTGGGCTCGCTGTGCGCGGGGTGGGTTACTGGCGCTGGACTGTTGGATTAACATCAACGTCGAGATCATCCCCGTTAGTCGCTTTTCAACCGCAACGCTCATCTCGGGCCGAATCAGGTTTCTTTGGGAACTGATTGCCCCGCAGCATCCCCCGGCGTTTTCGCAGCCCCCTGCTTTTGCGCCCGCCAGTTAGCCGGCGGCATGCCGAACTGGTTGATGAACCACCGCGTAAACGAACTCGCCATCGAATAGCCGAGCATGTCGGCAATCCGGCTGAGCGAGTAGTTCGGGTTTTCCAGGTAACGCAGCACCAGGTCGCGGCGCACGTCGTTGATCACGTCGTTGAAGGCGCATCCGTCTTCCTTTAGGCGGCGTTGCAGGGTGCGCACGTTCATGCCTTGGGTCTGGGCGATTTGCTCGATGGTGGCGCGCCCCATGGGCAACAGCATGTAGATGGCCTTGCGCACTTCGAACAGCAAGGAGGCGCCTTCGTCGTTTTGCAGCGAGTCGAGGTAGCTCTGGGCGTAACGGGCCATGGCGGGGTCGGCATGGGGGTTTGGCAGGTCGAGGCTGGTATTGGGGCAGACGATGCCGTTGAACTCGCTGCCAAACTCCAGGTTGCAACCGAACAGGCGTCGATGCAGTTGCAGGTTGTCCGGCGGCTGGTGCATGAAGTTGACGCTGTAGGGATGCCAGTGGCTGCCGAGCAGGGCGGCGCACAGCCGGAACATCACGCCGATGGCCAATTCAGTGGCCTGCTTGCTGGGCATCGGCGATTCGGTGACCACCTCTTCGCGGATGATCACCATTTTGCCGGCCTCTTCGACGAAGATCGCCAGCGAATTGTTCATCAGGTGCCGGTAGTTCAATACCACCTGCAAAGCGTCGCGCAAGGTGCGCTGGTGGCTGAGCAGCAAGCTGACCACGCCGAAGTCCGAGAGCTGGCGCGATTCGGCCATGCTCAGGCCGAAAGTCTGGCAGCCGCTGGCGGCCGCCGAATCTTCCAGCAGACGCACGGCGGAATCGATGGTGATGCGCGACTCAGGGGCTAGCAACTGGGCTCGGCTCAGGCCTGCGTCCGCCAATACGTCACGCGGGTTGAAACCCAGGTACTGGGTAACCTCCAGGTAGTTGGTCAACACGGCGGCGCGAACAAACTTGGGCATTCGAAGGTCTTCCCTGGGCCGATGGCAATTGGCGTGAGCGTGGCGACTATATCCAGCACGTGGGCTGTTGAACAGTTGTCATGTAACGGATGTTTTCATGCTGTCCCGTGCCCGGCGATCTGCACGTTATGCAGCAATTGCACCTCATCCGTTGATTACAGTGACCCTGCGCCAACCTGCGGTGATTTTAGACCATCGGTCACACGTCTGAGTGTCCGACAATTTGTCATCAAAAGAAAAGTGCATGACGTCCAATGTAAAGCGTGCGGGGTGGCCGCTCTTTAATGTCGACACTACAAAAAGCCCCTGGCGAAAGAGCCAGTCGAGTCATCGAGAAAGCGAAGGTGTTGACGTGGATAAACTGCAAACTGCTGCCACCGTTCTGATCGTACCCGGTCTGCGCGAGCACGTTGCCGAGCATTGGCAAACGCTGCTGGAAGCCAGGCTGAGCAAGGTACGCAGTGTGCCGCCGCTGGAAACCGACAAGCTCGATTGCCAGGCGCGTGTCCGGGCGATCCAGCACGAACTTGAACAGATCGACGGGCCGGTCATTCTGGTCGCCCACAGTGCCGGTGTGTTGATGGTCGCGCACTGGGCGGCGCAATTCAGTCGTCCGATCAAGGGCGCTCTGCTGGCCGCGCCACCCGATCTCGACGCGGCTTGGCCTGCCAACTATCCATCCCCTGAATCCCTTCGCAGCAACGGTTGGGATCCTCTACCAAAGGGGCCGCTGCCCTTTCGCAGCATCGTGGCCGGCAGCACCAATGATCACCTGGCCAGTCTTTCAGCCGTGACCCGCATGGCTGAAAACTGGGGCGCCGACTTGCTCGATCTGGGCGATGTCGGCCATCTCAATCCGGCCGCAGGATTTGGCTACTGGGCGCAAGCCGAGGCATTGATCCTGCAGCTGGACCGCTAATACAGGAGTCGGATTGGCACTCAGCCAACCGGCATTTGCCCTCACCCCTGAAACGTTGGCCTCACCGGGTCACGCGAGGGCGGCTGCGCTAAAAACAAATAGAAAAAGGCGGAGACAACGCAATGCACAACAACAATAAGAGTCACGGCTTCACCACCACACGCTACACCTTGCTGGCGTCGGCCATTCTGGCCGCCATTATGCCGGCCGCACATGGGGCAGAGATTGATACGGGTAATCCGGACTGGACCATGCGAATCGATAACACCATCAAGTACAACTACGGCGTACGCACCGAAAGCGCTGACCAGCGCATGCTGGGAACGCCGAACAACAACGACGGCGATTACAACTTCCGCAAGTCCGGGACCAACATCACCAATCGCGTCGACTTGTTGACCGAGATGGACGTGGTCTATCAGAACCACATGGGCTTCCGCGTCAGCGCCGCCAGCTGGTACGACAAGGCCTATGAAAACGTCGGCTCCAATTCCAACCCGTTCGTCAACGGCAACGGTTCGACATCCGGTCTGGTCGCCAACGACCCGCGCCTGGCCCCGGTCACCAATGACAACGTCGGCTTTGGCAGCCCGCACCTGAGCAACTACGCCTCGCGTTATTACACCGGTCCGTCCGGAGAAATCCTCGATGCTTTCGTGTTCTACAGCACCGAAGTGGGCGAGGAGTCGATGCTGAGCTTCAAGGCTGGCCAGCACAACGTGTTCTGGGGCGAGACCATCCTCAACCCGGTGCACTCGATCAGCTACGGCCAATCCGGCCTCGACCTGGCCAAACTGGCCGCGTCGCCGGGCACCGAAGCCAAGGAACTCTTCGTTCCGCGTAATCAGCTGTCGATGTCGTTCACGGTCAACCCTGAACTGACTTTGGCTGCGCAGTACTTCCTTGATTGGGACGAAGCGCGCCTGCCGGAAGCGGGCACCTATTACGGCGGTTCCGACCTGGTCGGTTTCGGCGCGCAATCGTTCCTGTTGGGTAACACCAACGCCGTGGTTCCAGGCAGCCCGCTGGGTTGTGGCCTGGCGCCGTGCAACGGTTTGACCAACGTACGTCGCGGGCATGACTTGACGCCGGACAAGCGCGGTGACTGGGGCCTGATGGCCAAATGGTCACCCGCCTGGCTGGACGGCACCCTCGGCGTTTACTACCGCGAAACCTCGGAAATCCTGCCGCAAGCGTGGCTGGATGCCAGGGGCATCAGCTCGGCCAACGCCAACGGCACCCGTCCGGCAGGGCAAGTGCCAGCGGTCGTCAACACGCTCAACTCGCTGAACACGGCCACCTATCAAATGGCCTACGCCGACAACATCAAGATCGTCGGCCTGAGCCTGTCCAAGGACGTCGGTGGCGTGAGCGTGGGTTCGGACCTGAACGTTCGCCACAACATGCCGCTGGCCAGTATTCCGGCGATCGTCAGCACCACCAGCCCGCTGGGTCTGGGTCAGGGCCTTGGCCTGTTGCCGGCGCGCACCGCTTCCACCGGCGTGGTGTATGACACCCCGGAGAAGGGCGACAGCATGGCCGCCACCGGCGACACCCTGCACTGGACGCTCAACGGTCTGATGACCATGCCGAAAACTCCCGTGTTCGATTCGGCGACGCTGCTCGCCGAGTTGTACTACAGCAACTTGCTCAAGCTCGATAGCAAGAATGAAGCGCTCTACAAAGGAAAGAGCACCTACCGCGGCATCGATCAGCCAACCCGGGATAACTGGGGTATCGCGGTCAACTTCACACCGACCTGGTACCAGGTGTTTCCCGGTGTTGACCTCAACGCGCCGATGTCCATCAACGTCGGTCTCGATGGCGTGTCACCGGTCTCCGGTGGCGGTGCCAAAGACACCGGTAACTACGCCGTCGGCCTCGGGGCCGTCGTGTACAACAAATACTTTGTCGACCTGAAGTACGTGGACTCTTTCGGCAAGACCGACAAGTGTAATGTCAGTGGTGTGAGTACCGGTCCGAATGGCGGTGACGGCGCTGCGCCGAACGCCTTTAGCGGCAACGAAAACTACGCCTGTTACGCCGGTGGCTACTCCGCCTTCTCCGGTGGTGGTGCAACGACTGAGGACCGTGGCGCTGTTTACCTGACGATGAAAACAACCTTTTGATTCACCACTGATTTGCTTAACGCAAGCAGGAGAATAACAACATGAAATTCGTAAAAACCGTGTTGGCCGCTTCGCTGGCCTTGGTCTTCGCCGCTCAGGCACAGGCCGCTGTTTCGACTCAGGAAGCTGCCAAGCTCGGCAGCAGCCTGACCCTGGTAGGGGCTGAAAAAGCCGGGAACGCTGATGGTTCCATTCCTGCCTACAACGGTGGCTTGACCACGGCGCCGGCCAGCTTCAAAGCCGGCGACAGCATGCGCCCGGATCCGTTTGCCAGTGAAAAACCGCTACTGGTGATCGACGGCAAGAACGTCGATCAGTACAAGGGCCTCCTTACGGCGACCACGGTAGAACTGGCCAAGCGTTTCCCGACGTTCCGTGTCGACGTGTTCCCGACGCACCGCACCGTTTCGCTGCCTCAAGCGATTCTGGACAACGGCGTGAAAAACGCCAGCGGCGCCAAGTCTCTGGAAGGTGGCCTGGCCATCGACAACGTGCTGCCAGGCATCCCGTTCCCTATTCCGCAGTCGGGCAACGAAGCGATGTGGAACTTCCTGTTGCGCTACCAAGGCGTCAGCATCAGCTCCAAGTACGACTCCTGGAACGTCGACTCGGCCGGTGTGCCGAGCCTGGCGACCACCGGGCAAGCGAACATCTCTTACCCGATCTACGAAAACCTGTCGCAGCCGGTCAGCAGCGCCGACGTGTATTACCAGATGAAACTGGCGTACACCGGCCCTGCGCGCCGGGCCGGCGAGGCGATCATGCTCAAGGACGCCGCCAACCCATTGCAGCAACCGCGTCGCGCCTGGCAGTACTTGCCGGGGCAGCGTCGAGTCAAACTGGCGCCGAGCCTGGCCTACGACACGCCAAACCCTGGTACCGCCGGTGCGGGCACCTACGATGACGTGTTCGTGTTCAACGGTGCGCTGGATCGCTACGACTGGAAACTGGTCGGCAAGCAAGAAATGATCGTGCCGTACAACACCTACAAGCTGACCTACGTGCAGGATCCGAAGTCGCTGACGACTGCCAATCACCTGTCACCTGACTTCGTACGCTGGGAAAAACACCGCGTGTGGGTCGTCGAAGGCACGCTCAAGGCCGGTGCTCGCCACATCTACGCCAAGCGCCGCTTCTACCTCGACGAAGACAGCTGGACCGCTTTGGCCTCGGATCAATATGACGCTCGTGGTCAGCTCTATCGCGGTTCGTTCGCCTTCCTCAGCCAGAGCTATGACAAGCAGGTTCCGGACTCCACGCCGTTCATGATCTACGACCTGGTCGGCGGTTCCTACAACATCAACGGTGTTGTCGGCCCTTACGGCGGCATCAAGTACATCGATCCGCTCTCCAAGGCCCAGTGGTCTTCGGAATCCCTGGCCGGTAGCGGCATTCGCTAAGCCAACCGTAAAAAAGCGCCCGTACGGTCCACTGCTCACAAGGCGGTGAACCGTGCTGCGGTCGGTGCATGCCGATCGCAGCGGGCGCCAGGTTCGAACGTCAGGCACACCAACGTGTGCCTCGGCGCGGTTTTTCGAAGAGGACGCGGTATGTGTTCGTATAAAAATAATATGTTGCAGCTGGCATTTGGCGTCGTGCTCTGCCTGTCGCAGGGCATCACCCATGCGAACGATTACGTCGATGTGCTGGACCTGCCCGCCAAGGTCAGCGCCCTGGCCATCAACAGCCCGTTGTCTGGCATGGCCCGCGCCGGTGGGCGCGTGATCGCCGTCGGCCAGCGTGGTCACATCCTGTTTTCCGATGATTCCGGCCAACACTGGCAACAGGCATCCGTGCCGGTCAGTGCTGACCTCACCGCCGTTAACTTCCCGACCGCCAGTCAAGGCTGGGCGGTGGGCAATGACGGCGTGGTGCTGCATTCCAGCGACGCAGGCGCGACCTGGAGCAAGCAACTCGACGGCCGCCAGATCGGTACGTTAGTGGTTAACCATTACACGGCGCTGGCCAGCGCCGAGCCGGGCAATGAGCAATGGCCCCAGTTGGCTATGGAAGGCCAACGACTGGTCGATCAAGGCGCGGATAAACCGCTGCTTGACGTCTGGTTCGCCAACGACAAAGTCGGCTATGTGGTCGGCGTGTTCAACCTGATCCTGCGCACCGAAGACGGTGGCCTGACCTGGACCCCGTTCCAGGATCGCACCGACAACCCGCAGGGTTTCCACCTCAACGCCATCGCCTCCACCGGCGACGCCGTGTACATCGCCGGCGAGCAAGGCCTGTTGCTCAAGTGGGATGACAACACCCAGCGTTTCGCCGCCGTGCCGACGCCTTATCAGGGCAGCTTCTTCGGCGTACTCGGCAAGCCTGGCGAAGTGCTCGTCTATGGCCTGCGCGGCAACGTGTTGCGCAGCACCGATGGCGGGCAAAACTGGACCGCACTGAAAACCGGCCTGCACGTCAGCATCACCGCCGGCCTCATCGATGCGCGCGGGCAATACCGCTTGTTCACCCAGGGAGGGCAGATGCTGGTGAGCCAGGGTTCTGGCGCACAACTGTATCTGGTGCAGAAACCGACACCGACACCCATAGCCGGTGCTACCCAGTCCGCCGATGGCGCGCTGGTAGTGGCAGGCAGCCGTGGCGCACGGACGCTGGCCGCCGATCCAGCCCTCGAACCCTAAGAGCGAGAACCCAGACATGGGCAATATCAAACAAGACGCCATGCCGGTGATCCGCGATCTGCGCGATTTCGACCGCCGCTCCGGCAACCTGCTCGAACGGCTGGTGTTCAACTATCGGCCGCTGTTCATGCTGCTGATGGCCTTGGCCACCGTGGTCCTGGGCTTCATGGCCGCAACTCGCCTGGAGTTGCGCCCAAGTTTCGAAAAAATGATTCCGCAGAGCCAGCCGTACATCCAGAACTTCCTGGAAAACCGCCAGTCGCTGCGCGGCTTGGGCAACTCGGTGCGGGTGGTGGTGGAGAACACCAAGGGCGATATTTTCGACCCTCAATACCTGGACGTGCTCAAGCAGGTTAACGATCAGTTATTCCTCACCGAAGGCGTCGACCGTGCGTGGATGAAGTCGTTGTGGAGCCCGGCGGTGCGCTGGACTGAAGTCACCGAGGAAGGTTTCCAGGGTGGCCCGGTGATGCCCGACACCTATTCGGGTCAGCCCGAACAGATCGAACAGCTGCGTCAGAACATCTCTCGCGCCGGTATCGTCGGCAGCCTGGTGGCCAGCGACTTCAAGTCGAGCATGTTGATTGTGCCGCTGCTGGATAAAGCCGCCGCGGGTGGTCAGCCGATCAACTACCACGCGTTCTCGCAGATGCTCGAAGAGCAGTTGCGCGACAAGATCGAATACGCCGGCGACAGCGCCGCGCGTAAATCCGGGGAAGAGGGCAAGGGCCAGTACAAGGTCCGCGTGATTGGTTTCGCCAAGCTAATGGGCGACCTGATCGATGGCCTGATCCAGGTCATGATGTTCTTCGGCCTCGCCGTTATCACTTCGCTGATCATCATTTATGCCTACACCCGTTGCGTACGCAGCACGCTGTTGGTGGTCGGCTGCTCGTTGATCGCGGTGGTCTGGCAACTGGGCATCGTCGCCTGGCTTGGCTACGCCATCGACCCGTACTCGGTGCTGGTGCCGTTCCTGATCTTCGCCATCGGTGTGTCCCACGCGGCGCAGAAGATGAACGGGATCATGCAGGACATCGCCCGTGGCACCCACAAACTGATCGCCGCGCGCTACACCTTCCGTCGTCTGTTCATCGCCGGGGTTACTGCGTTGCTGGCCGACGCCGTGGGCTTCGCGGTGCTGATGCTGATCGACATTCCAGTGATCAAGGACCTGGCGATCACCGCGAGTATCGGTGTCGCGGTATTGATCTTCACTTCGCTGTTGCTGATGCCGGTGGCGCTGTCTTACGTCGGCGTCGGCGCCAAGGCGGCTGACCGCGCACTGAAAATCGACAACCGTGCCGAACACCACAAAGGCTTCGGCAGACTGTGGGACTTGCTCGACCGCTTCACCACGCGCAAGTGGGCCACTGGTGCCGTGCTGGTTGCAGTGTTGATGGGCATCGGCGGTTTCATGGTCAGCCTGAACCTGAAGATCGGCGACCTCGAAAGCGGTGCCCCGGAGTTGCGTGCAGACTCGCGTTACAACCGCGACAACGCCTACATCACCCAGCATTACGCGCTGTCCAGCGACCTGTTCGCGGTGATGATCAAGACTGCGCCGGAAGGCTGCCTGAATTACAAGACGCTGACCCTCGCCGACCGTTTGGCCTGGGAGCTGCAACAGTATCCGGGCGTGCAAGCGACCACCTCGCTGGTCAACGCGGTACGGCAAATCACCGCGGGCACCTACGAAGGTAACCCCAAGCTCAACAGCATCCAGCGTAACCAGGACGTGCTGAACTACGCTGCGCAACAGGCCTCGGTCAACTCGCCGGAGCTGTTCAACAACAACTGTTCGCTGATGCCGGTGATTGCGTTCCTCAAGGACCACAAGGCTGAAACACTCGACGCCGTGGTGGCGATTGCCGACAAGTTCGCCAAGGAAAACAGCACCGAAGATCGCCAGTTCCTGCTCGCTGCCGGCAGTGCCGGTATTGAAGCTGCGACCAACATCGTCGTGCGTGAGGCCAACCGCACCATGCTGCTGTACGTCTACCTGGCGGTGACGCTGTTCTGCCTGATCACCTTCCGCAGCTGGCGCGCCACACTGGTGGCGCTGTTGCCGCTGGTGCTGACCTCGATCCTTTGCGAAGCACTGATGGTGGCCATGGGCATCGGCGTGAAAGTCGCGACTTTGCCGGTAATCGCCCTCGGCGTGGGCATCGGCGTGGACTACGCCTTGTACCTGCTCAGCGTGCAATTGCATTTCCAGCGCCAGGGCATGCCGTTGTCCCAGGCCTACCGCAACGCCGTGTCGTTCACCGGCCGGGTGGTCGGGCTGGTCGGCATCACCCTCGCCGCTGGCGTGGTGTGCTGGGTTTGGTCGCCGATCAAGTTCCAGGCCGACATGGGCATCCTGCTGACCTTCATGTTCCTGTGGAACATGCTTGGCGCGCTGATCCTGATCCCGGCCCTGTCGTACTTCCTGCTGCGCGAACGAGCGGTCGAGGCCGTTGCTGTTACCGCCGCAGAAACCACCGAAACCACTGAACGTCTTGGCATGCCGCATGCCGTGACCACTTCCGAGTAAGCAACGATGTCTGACTACAAAGCTCCCCTGCGCGACATGCGCTTCGTACTCAACGAGGTTTTCCAGGTGTCCCGGTTGTGGGCCAGTTTGCCTGGCCTGGCTGACGTGATCGATGAAGAAACCGCCGCGGCGATCCTGGAAGAGGCCGGCAAAATCAGTGGTGAAGTGATTGCACCGCTCAACCGCAGCACCGACGAACAGGGCTGCACCTGGAACAATGGCTCGGTCACCGCGCCGGACGGTTTTGCCGCCGCCTACCAAGCCTTCGCTGAAGGCGGCTGGGTCGGTGTGGGCGGTGATCCGCAGTACGGCGGCATGGGCATGCCCAAGGCGATTTCGGCGCAGGTCGAAGAGATGGTCAACGCGGCCAGCCTGTCATTCGGCCTGTACCCGATGCTGACCGCCGGTGCTTGCCTGTCGATCAAGGCCCACGCCAGCGAAGAACTGAAAGCCAAGTATTTGCCGAACATGTACGCCGGCACCTGGACCGGTTCGATGTGCCTGACCGAAGCCCACGCCGGCACAGACCTGGGCCTGATCCGCACCAAGGCAGAACCCCAGGCTGACGGCAGTTACGCCATCAGCGGCAGCAAGATTTTCATCACGGGCGGCGACCACGACCTGACGGAAAACATCATCCATCTGGTGCTCGCTCGTATGCCGGATGCGCCCGCGGGACCGAAAGGCATTTCGCTGTTCCTGGTACCCAAAGTGCTGGTCAATGACGACGGCTCGCTGGGCGAACGTAACGCGCTGTCCTGTGGCTCCATCGAACACAAGATGGGCATCAAGGCCTCCGCCACCTGCGTGATGAACTTCGACGGCGCCACCGGTTGGCTCGTCGACGCGCCGAACAAAGGCCTGGCGGCGATGTTCACCATGATGAACTACGAGCGTCTGGGCGTGGGCATTCAAGGTCTGGCGCAAGGTGAGCGCTCGTACCAGAACGCCCTGGCCTACGCTCGCGATCGCCTGCAAAGCCGTGCGCCAACCGGTGCGCAAAACAAGGACAAATCCGCCGACCCGATCATCGTCCACCCGGACGTGCGTCGCATGCTGCTGACCATGAAAGCCCTGAACGAAGGCGGCCGCGCGTTCTCCAGTTACGTCGCGCTGCAACTGGACACCGCCAAGTTCAGCGACGATGAAGTCACCCGCAATCGCGCCCAGGAATTGGTGGCCCTGTTGACCCCGGTGGCCAAGGCATTCCTCACCGACATGGGACTGGAAACCACCCTTCACGGTCAGATGGTTTTTGGCGGCCATGGCTACATCCGCGAGTGGGGCCAGGAACAATTGGTGCGCGACGTGCGCATCACCCAGATCTACGAAGGCACCAACGGCATCCAGTCGCTGGACCTGGTCGGGCGCAAAATCGTCGGCAGCGGCGGGGCGCTCTATCGGTTGTTCGCGTCGGAAATCCGTAATTTCACCGCCAACGCCTGCGCTGACCTCGGCGAGTTCACCCAACCGCTGAACGCCGCCGTCGACACCCTCGACGAACTGACGGCGTGGCTGCTGGACCGGGCCCAAAACAACCCGAATGAAATCGGCGCGGCCTCGGTCGAGTACCTGCAAGTGTTCGGCTACACCGCGTACGCCTACATGTGGGCGCGCATGGCCAAAGCTGCGATGAGCGCCGACGCCGAGGACGATTTCTACGTCAGCAAACTGGCTACCGCACGCTTCTACTTCGCCCGTCTGCTGCCACGAATCCACTCGTTGAGCGCGTCGGCCAAGGCTGGCAGCGAATGCCTCTATCAACTGGACGCGGCGCAGTTCTAAGCCACGGACAAGGAACTCCAACATGATAAATACAAAAATAATCGCGCCCGCCGACGGCGCCTATGCCTACCCACTGCTGATCAAGCAATTGCTGCTGTCCGGGGTGCGCTACGAGCCGGGTCGGGAAATCGTCTACGCCGACAAACTGCGCTACAGCTACCAGACGCTGAACAAGCGCATTCGCCGCCTGGCCAACGCGCTGACGGCGGCCGGGGTCAAGGCCGGTGACACCGTGGCCCTTCTCGACTGGGACAGCCATCGCTACCTGGAATGCTTCTTCGCCGTACCGATGATCGGCGCAGTGCTGCACACGGTGAACATTCGCTTGTCGCCGGATCAGGTGCTCTACACCATGAACCACGCCGAAGATGACCTGGTGCTGGTGCATGACGATTTCCTGCCGCTGGTCGAGCAGATTCAAGGGCAACTGACCACGGTCAAAGGCTTCCTCCAGCTCACCGACGACAACGCCGCCAACACGTCGCTACCGGTGCTGGGTGAATACGAGCAGGTGCTGTCCCAGGCCTCGGACCAGTACGACTTCCCCGACTTCGACGAGAACTCGGTGGCGACGCTGTTCTACACCACAGGCACCACCGGCGCGCCAAAAGGCGTGTACTTCACCCATCGTCAATTGGTCCTGCACACCCTGAATGCCGTTGGCACTTTGGGCGTCTATCAGGGCCAGCCGCTGCTGCGCTCAGATGACGTGTACATGCCGATCACGCCGATGTTCCACGTGCATGCGTGGGGCGTGCCTTATGTGGCGACCCTGATGGGCATCAAGCAGGTCTACCCCGGCCGCTACGAGCCCAACAGCCTGGTCCGGCTGCACCGCGAAGAGAAAGTCACGTTCTCTCACTGCGTGCCGACCATCCTGCAAATGATCCTTAACTGCGAGGAGGCGAAAACTGCCCGTTTCGACGGCTGGAAAATGCTCCTCGGCGGCAGCGCCCTGACCCTCGGCATCGCTAGCGAAGCCAGTGCCAAAGGCATGGTGGTACACGCCGGCTACGGCATGTCGGAAACCTGCCCGTTGCTGTGCGTGACCTATCTTCGTGACGAAGACCTCAAGCAGCCGATGCACGACCAGTTGCCGCTGCGCATCAAGACCGGCACGCCGGTGCCAATGGTCGACCTGAAGATCATCGATGCCGAAGGCCAGGACGTCGTCCATGACGGAGTGGCCCAAGGCGAAATCGTCGTGCGCGCACCGTGGCTGACCCAAGGCTATTTGAACGAACCGGAAAAAGGCGCCGAGCTCTGGCACAACGGCTGGCTGCACACCGGCGACATGGCCTCCATCGACGCCATGGGCGGCGTGGAAATCAAGGACCGGATCAAGGACGTGATCAAGACCGGCGGCGAGTGGATCAGCTCCCTGGAACTGGAAAGCCTGATCAGCGAGCACGAAGCGGTCATGTCGGTCGCCGTCGTGGGCATCGCCGACGAGCAATGGGGTGAACGGCCGATGGCGCTGGTGGTGTGCGAACCGGGGCAATTCCTCGACCGCAAAATCCTCGAAACCCACCTGAAAACCTTCGTTGAATGCGGTCGCATCAACAAGTGGGCGATTCCAAAGCAGTTCAAGTTTGTTGCCGAGATTCCCAAGACCAGCGTCGGCAAGATCAACAAGAAACTGATCCGCGAAAGCGAAACGAACTGACCGTTACTTTCTCTCGGACGTGGCAACGCAGTGGACATGCGTTGCCGCGACGGAATCGTGCCATCCGCCAGCGGTTTCCAGCGCTTGTGCCAAGCTAATGGAGTTTAAATTCGCCATCAGCTCATACCATCCTCAGGAAGCCCATGACATGAACACCACTCATGCAGCGCACGTCCGTCGAGAATTTTTCAAAGCAGTCGGTTTTTACTTGCGAGTCGTCTGGCCGATCTTCTCCGTTCTGGTTTTCCTGATTGTGCTGTTCGGCTTCATCATCGGCTATCTGGAAGGCTGGAAGCCCATGGACGGCATCTATTTCGGCTTCGTGACCGGTTTGACCATTGGTTACGGAGAGCTGGTGCCCAAGCTCGGTATCTCGCGGGTACTGGCGTTATTGCTTGGATTCAACGGCGTGCTGATGACCGCGATATTTGCAGCGGTCAGCGTTCGGGCGATTGAAGTGGCGGTAGGGACGACGGGGCATAAGGAGTAGGGCAATCGTTACACCCATGCTCAAGCTGTAGGAGCCGGCTTGCTGGCGATGGTGGACATACAGTCGACACAGATGTCGCCTAACCAACCGCCATCGCCAGCAAGCCGGCTCCTACAAGTATTGTGTTTATTCAGTCGCTACCAGCCCGCGCCACTCACCGCCGCCTGCACCAGCGGATGCAAATCCGCCCCTTTATGCTCCGTCTGCCAGGCCAGCAATTCCTTGCGCATGCTCGGCGCCCAGAACATCTGCAGGTGATTGCGCACGCCCAGCACTGCCTGTTCCTGGTCCGGTTGCGTAGCAAAGTACTGGCCGATCTGGTTGGCCATCTTGATCAGGTTGTCGGTACTCATTTGCGTACCTCGGCTTTCTCGGGGTGCCGACGTTCTTTCAGCAACCGATGCTGCTCATCGCTGAATTCCTGGAAGCGCTTCTGCCATTCCGAAGGGTGATAAACGCGGCTGACTTCCACGGCGGTGACCTTGTACTCCGGACAGTTTGTAGCCCAGTCCGAGTTGTCGGTGGTGATCACGTTGGCCCCCGATTCCGGGAAGTGGAACGTGGTGTACACCACGCCCGGCGCGACCCGTTCGGTGATCCGCGCGCGCAGCACGGTCTGCCCGGCGCGGCTGCCGATGCCGACCCAGTCACCTTCGTTGATGCCACGGCTCTCAGCGTCGGTCGGGTGGATTTCCAGGCGATCTTCGTCGTGCCAGGCAACGTTGTCGGTACGCCGGGTTTGCGCGCCGACGTTGTACTGGCTGAGGATGCGACCGGTGGTCAGCAGCAACGGATAGCGAGCGTTGACCTTCTCCTCGGTCGGCACGTAACCGGTGAGCATGAAGCGCCCCTTGCCGCGCACGAATTCCTCGATGTGCATGGTCGGCGTGCCGTCCGGTGCCGCCGCGTTGCACGGCCATTGCAGGCTGCCGTGGCGATCCAGTTCGGCGTAGCTGACGTTGGTGAAGGTCGGCGTCAGGCTGGCGATTTCATCCATGATTTGCGATGGATGCTGGTAGCTCATCGGGTAACCCAAGGCGTTGGCCAGGGCCACGGTGCCTTCCCAGTCAGCCTTGCCACCCAGCGGTTCCATGACCTTGCGCACACGGGAGATCCGTCGTTCTGCGTTTGTGAAGGTGCCGTCCTTTTCCAGGAACGAACTACCCGGCAAAAACACGTGGGCGAACTTGGCGGTCTCGTTGAGGAAAATGTCCTGCACCACGATGCATTCCATGGCCGACAGGGCTGCGGTGACGTGCTGGGTATTCGGGTCGCTCTGGGCGATGTCTTCGCCCTGGCAATACAGTCCTTTGAAACTGCCGCCCAGCGCCGCCTCGAACATGTTGGGGATGCGCAGTCCCGGGTCGGGTTGCAGGGTGACGTTCCAGGCCTGTTCGAACTGCGCTCGTACCACCTCGTTGGAGACGTGCCGATAGCCGGGCAACTCATGGGGAAAGGAGCCCATGTCACAGGAACCCTGCACGTTGTTCTGCCCACGCAGCGGGTTCACGCCCACGCCTTCACGGCCGATGTTGCCGGTGGCCATGGCGAGGTTGGCGATGCCCATTACCGAGGTGCTGCCCTGACTGTGCTCGGTGACGCCGAGGCCGTAGTAGATCGCCGCGTTGCCGCCCGTGGCATACAAACGTGCAGCGGCACGGATATCGGCAGCGGGTACACCGCAGATTGGGCCGAGGGCTTCCGGCGAATTTTCCGCGCGGCTGACGAATTCACTCCAGATCGCGAAGTCGCTGCCCTCGCAACGGGCGTCGATAAAGTCTTGTTTGAGCAGTCCTTCAGTCACGATGACGTGGGCCAGAGCATTGAGCATGGCGACGTTGGTACCGGGGCGCAAAGCCAGGTGATACTCGGCGCGGGCATGCACCGTATCCACCAGATCAATGCGACGCGGGTCGATGACAATCAGCCGCGCCCCTTCACGCAAACGGCGCTTGAGTTGCGAAGCGAACACCGGGTGAGCGTCGCTAGGGTTGGCGCCCATCACCAGGATCACGTCGGCCTTCATCACCGAATCAAAACTCTGGGTGCCGGCAGATTCCCCCAACGTTTGCTTCAAACCATAACCGGTCGGCGAATGACAAACCCGCGCACAGGTGTCGACGTTGTTGTTGCCGAAAGCCGCACGCACCAGTTTCTGTACCAGATAGGTTTCTTCGTTGGTGCAACGGCTGGAGGTGATGCCACCAATGGAATCGCGGCCGTATTTCTGTTGCAGGCGACGGAATTCACTGGCGGCGTAAGTCACCGCTTCATCCCAGCTGACTTCCTGCCACGGGTCGCTGATGTGTTTGCGGATCATCGGCTTGGTGATGCGATCCGGGTGGGTGGCGTAGCCCCAGGCAAAACGCCCTTTGACGCAGGAGTGGCCGTGGTTGGCCTGGCCGTTCTTGTCCGGCACCATGCGCACCAGTTGGTCGCCTTTCATCTCGGCACGGAACGAGCAGCCCACGCCGCAATAGGCACACGTGGTGATCACACTGCGTTCGGGTTGCCCCAGTTCGACCACGCTTTTTTCCATCAGCGTCGCGGTAGGGCAAGCCTGCACACAGGCGCCGCAGGACACGCATTCCGAGTCGAGGAAGTTATCCCCACCGGCAGCCGCGACACGGGATTCAAAACCGCGCCCGGTGATGGTCAAGGCAAAGGTGCCCTGGGTTTCTTCGCAGGCACGCACACAGCGGTTGCAGACGATGCACTTGCTCGGGTCGTAATCGAAATAGGGGTTGGACGTGTCCTTCACATCGGCCAGATGGTTCTCGCCTTCATAGCCGTAGCGCACTTCCCGCAGGCCGACCTGACCGGCCACGGTTTGCAGCTCGCAGTTGCCGTTGGCCGAGCAGGTCAGGCAGTCCAGCGGGTGATCCGAGATGTACAACTCCATGACGTTACGGCGCAGCGTCGCGAGCTTGGGCGTCTGGGTGTGCACGCTCATGCCTTCCGTGACCGGCGTGGTGCAGGACGCCGGGTAGCCGCGCATGCCGTCGATCTCCACCAGGCACATGCGGCAGGAGCCGAAGGCTTCCAGGCTGTCGGTGGCACAGAGTTTGGGAATGGTGGTGCCGAGCAGCGCGGCGGCGCGCATCACCGAAGTGCCTTCAGGCACGCTGATGCTGCGGCCGTCGATGTTCAGGGTGACTTGCACCTGGCTGTCGCGGGCCGGAGTACCAAGGTCAATGTCTGTTTTCGGGTCGAAGAGAGTGATCATTGCTCGGCCTCCGAGGCTTGCAGACCGAAGTCAGCGGGGAAGTGCTTGAGGGCGCTGGCCACGGGATAAGACGTCATGCCACCCAACGCGCACAGCGAACCGTATTGCAGGGTGTCGCACAGGTCCTTGAGGATGATCACCTGCGCATCGCGGCTGTTTTGGTCGGGTGCCGCCAGCAGACGGTCGATCACCTCGACGCCGCGAGTCGAACCGATGCGGCACGGCGTGCATTTGCCACAGGATTCCTCGGCGCAGAACTGCATGGCGAAACGCGCCATGCGGGCCATGTCGAGGCTGTCGTCAGCCACCACCACACCACCGTGCCCGAGCATCGCGCCCATGGCGGCGAAGGCTTCGTAATCCAGCGGCGTATCGAATTGCGAAGGTGGCACCCAGGCGCCGAGCGGACCGCCCACCTGCGCAGCCTTCAGCGGCCGGCCACTGGCGGTGCCTCCGCCGTAGTCTTCCACCAGTTCGCGCAAGGTCAGGCCAAAGGCCCGTTCCACCAGCCCGCCGTGACGAATATTGCCCGCCAGTTGAAACGGCATGGTGCCCAGGGAACGGCCCATGCCGTAGTCGCGGTAGAACTGCGCCCCCTTGGCCAGAATCAGCGGCACCGAGGCCAACGTCAGCACGTTGTGCACCAGCGTCGGCAAGCCGAACAACCCCTGCAAGGCCGGAATCGGCGGCTTGGCGCGAACGATCCCGCGCTTGCCTTCGAGCGAATCCAGCAGCGCGGTCTCTTCACCGCAGATGTAAGCACCCGCACCGACGCGCACTTCCATATCGAAGGCCAAGCCGCTGCCGCCGACGTTGGCGCCGAGGTAACCTGCAGTTCGGGCGATGTTCAGCGCTGCGCGCAACGTCGCCACGGCATCCGGATATTCCGAACGCACATAGATGTAGCCGAAAGTGGCGCCGACGGTAATGCCGGCAATGGCCATGCCTTCGATCAGCAGGAAGGGATCGCCTTCCATCAACATACGGTCGGCAAAAGTGCCGGAGTCGCCTTCGTCGGCGTTGCACACGATGTACTTCTGCGCAGCCTGAGTGCCGCGCACCGTGCGCCATTTGATCCCGGCGGGGAAGGCCGCACCGCCACGGCCACGCAGGCCTGAGTCGAACACGGCGGTCGAGGTCTGCTCGCCGCCAATACTGACGGCCCTGGTTAAACCTTCGAAACCGCCATGGGCCCGGTAATCATCCAGCGACAGCGGCCGGGTAATGCCGGCGCGGGCGAATAGCAGGCGTTGTTGAGACTTGAGATAAGGCAGCTCTTCTACCAGCCCCAAGGCCAGCGGATGAGCGGATGGATTGTTCAGCGCTTCAAGCACCGACGGCACATCGGCAGCCGTCAGCGGCCCAAAGCCGATCCGACCTTGCGGGCTATCAACTTCCAGCAACGGTTCCAGCCAATACAAACCGCGAGAACTGGTGCGCTGCAACTCCAGCGGCAAATTACGTTCCTGAGCCTGCGTGATCAGCGCCACCGCCACCTCATCGGCCCCCACGGCACGGGCCAGCGAATCACAAGGCAAATAAAGAGTCGGCATCACGCGTCCTCCCGGCAAGCATCGAGCAACGCATCCAGCCGCTCGGCACTCAGCCGCGCATGCACCCGACCATCCAGCTCCAGCGCCGGCGAACAGGCACACGCCCCCAGGCAATAAACAGGACGCAAACTGATACTGCCGTCGGCACTGCTGCCGTGATCATCCAGTTGCAGACGCTCGCGCAACTGCGCGGCAAGCTGCTCGGCGCCGCGGCTCTGGCACGACTCGGCCCGGCACAGACGCAGGATATGCCGCGCGGGCGGTTCAGTACGGAAGTCATGGTAAAAACTGATCACCCCGCGAACCTCGGCCTGGCTCAGGTTGAGGGCATGGGCAATCTCGGGGACGGCGGCATCGGGGACGTAACCGATACGCTCCTGAATATCATGAAGAATGGGCAACAGCGCACCCGGGGTGCTCTTATGGCGCTCCAGCAGACTGTTGACCACAGGCAGGTGCAACAACTCATCAGGCATTCAGCAATCCTCACGGTCACGGACAAACCAGAAGGTCGTCGGTCGTCCGAAAGTGTCGGCTGCGGCATTCACACCACGTCACGGCATCGTGGATTTTCAGGCCGGTGGCCAGGGCACCCTTGGCGGGCATCTTGTTGTGCCCGGCACGGTCTTCGCCGCGCCTCAATAGGGGCATAAAAGCCAGATTGCCACGGGGGCGTTGATTCAGTTGCACCAAAGCGACGTGCTTGGTTCTGTCTGCGACCACCTATTAAGTCTAGAAGAGTGCGGCACAAATGTGAGGTTGGGCATTTATGGACGGCCAACCAGGCCCGCTTTAACGGGCCTCATGCCTCACCGCTCAGGCATCCAGCACCAACCGTTGGCCGCGACACCCGGACACACAGGCCGCGATCCATTCCCCGCTCTGGCGCTGAGCGTCACTCAGGCATTCATCCCGGTGCTCCGGTTCGCCTTCAAGCACCCGGCACACGCAAGCGCCGCACATGCCCATGCCACAGGAAAATTCCAGATTGACCCCGGCCCGCGAAGCCGCCTGGATCAGGTTTTCACCGGTTTGCACCTGGACCTCACAACCACTGCGTCGCAGCTCCAGTGAAAAGCTGTGCGCCTCAGGGGTCGCGGGCTGCTGGGCCTGGAAGTGCTCGCGATACAGGGCTGTGGCCGGCCAGTTCGCCTTGAGCGCCGCCTGTTCGACGGTGTCCATGAAGCCGGTCGGGCCGCAGCAGTACAAACCCGCTTCGGTCTGCCACGCGGGAAATTGCCTGGCCAACAGCTCGGCGATTTGCCCGGCGCGCAAGCCGCCGTACCACTGGACGTCGGCGCCCAGGCGCTGGATGAAAGGCGCCTGGCGTGTCTCCCGGGTGAAATAAAGCAAGCGTACGGGACGGCCTTCGGCAAGGCATTGGCGATACATCGGTAGCAACGGCGTAATACCGATGCCCGCCGCCACCAGCGTCACCGGCCCGCTGCCCGGTTGCAGGGCGAACAAATTGCGTGGCGCACTGACTTCGATCTGCGCACCCAGGCGCAGTTGCTCGTGCAGCCAGCGCGAGCCACCTCGGGAGGCCGGCTCGCGCTTGATCCCCAGGTACAGGTGACCATCTTCCGGCAGGCTCAGCACCGAATACTGGCGCACTGCGCCGTTGCCCAGGCGCAGGTCGACATGGGCGCCGGCGGCCCAGCTAAAGGGCATGGGCGCGGCGTCGACGGGTGCTAATTCGATACCCAGCACATCGTCGGCTTCCAGGCGCAGGCTGCGCACGTGCAGGGCAGACCAGCTCATGCGCGGACTCCTGCGGCCTGCTGCAAGCGGCGCACCGCGTCCCGGGCCTGGGCGCCGAGTTCGGCCAGGTCGAGGTCGGGCAACTGGTCGTTGTCGACGGTCAACCGCCCGCCCACCAGCATGGCGCGCAAGGTCGGGCGTCCGCCGCCTACCACCGGGCCGATCGCCGGGTCGTGCAGGCCGAAGTAGCGCGGCTGGTCGAGACGGTAGATCGCCAGGTCGGCGGCCATGCCCACCTGCAGGCTGCCCACGGCGTCCAGCCCCAGCACCTTGGCACCGCCGGCGGTTCCCCAGCGCACCACGTCTTCCACCGTGGCCGCGTGGGCACCGCCTTCCTCGTTGCCGCCGGCATACCGCGGGCGGGTCCGTTCGCCGGCCTTGGCCCGCTGCATCAGCCAGGCGGCGTGGGTTTCGCTGATCATGTCGCAGGCCTCGTTCGAGGCGGCGCCGTCCACGCCGATCGATACCTGCATCCCGGCGGCTTCCATGGCCACCACATCGGCGATGCCGCTGCCCAGGCGGCCATTGCTTTGCGGGCAATGAGCGATGCCCGTGCCGCTGGCTCCGAGCATCTGGATTTCCTCCGCATCGAGTTTCACCAGATGGGCGAACCACACGTCCGGCCCCAGCCACTCCTGCTCGGCACAGAACGCCACCGGCGACATGCCGTGGCGTTGCTGAACCTCGTTTTGATATTCGACGGTTTCGCTCAGGTGGCTGTGCAGGCGAATGCCCAATCGCCGGGCGACTCGGGCGGTTTCGCGCAGATGCTCCGCCGGCATGGAGTAGGGAGGGCTGGTGGGCGCCATCACCACCCGTCGCCAGGCATCGGCGGCCGGGTCGTGATAACGCCGCACCAAGCGCTCAACGTCGTTCAGGTACTGCTCCAGTGTTTCCGGCCCGGCCACCGCCATGCCTTCGGCTTGTCGTGCTTGTGTGGCGCCGCCCCGGCACAGGACAAAACGCAGCCCCAGGCGTTCGGCTTCCTCGAACAGCACCTCGGCACTGTCAAAGGCCATACCCGGCAAGTACAGGTAATGGTGGTCGGCGACGGTGGCGCAGCCGGAGCGCGCCAATTCAACCAGGCCAATGCGCGCGGCCAGGCGAAAGCTCTGCTCGTCAAACAGGCCGCGATAGCGATAGGGCACAGCGCCCAACCAGGCCCCCAGGCTCTGGTCGATACCTGCGGGAATGCCCTTGAGCAGCGACTGAAACAGGTGATGGTGGGTATTGACCCACGCCGGGTAGACCACGCAATCGGTGGCATCCAGAACGCGCTCCCCGGGCAGGAGTTGCAGGGCGCCGATGGCGGCGATGCGCCCGTCGACGATGCGAATATCAGGCCCGGCATGGCGCGCCGCTGCGCCGGACAACCCGGTGAGAATGGCGCTGGCGTTACGTACCAGCCAGCTGTTTTCAAACGTCATGTGAGGCTCCATACGCCGCGCCTGCGGCGGACTCAAAGGGTTAGCCGAGTTCGCTTTCGTGCCAGTTGCGCAGGCTCAACCGGGCCAGCACGGCCATCAGGCTGAACAATGCGACACCGGTCAGGGCGATCAGCAGCAGGGCGGCGAAAAGCCTTGGAATATTCAGTTGAAAGCCGGCCTGGAGAATCTGGTACGCCAGCCCGGCGCCAGTGCCCCCGGTGCCCGCGACGAACTCCGCCACCACCGCGCCGATCAACGCCAACCCGCTGGCAATGCGCAGCCCGGCAAAAAAACACGGCAGGGCGCTGGGAATGCGCAGGCGCAGCAGTACCTGCCAGCGGCTGGCGCGGTTCAGGCGGAACAGATTGAGCAGGCCGGGGTTGACGCTGCGCAGGCCGAGTACGGTGTTGGCGATGATCGGGAAAATCGCCACCAGGGTCGCGCAAATCACCAACGCCAGCGTGGTGTTGCTGCACCAGATGATGATCAGCGGCGCCACGGCCACCACCGGCGTGACCTGTAACAGGATGGCGTAGGGAAACAGGCTGGCTTCAAGCACCCGGCTCTGCACAAAGACAAAGGCCGCCAAAGTGCCGATCAGCACCGCCAGGGCGAACGAGAAGAAGGTGATCTTCAAGGTCATCCACAACGCACCGAGCAACATCGGGCCATCGCTGACCAGGGTGCGGCCGATGTCGGCCGGGGAGGGCACCAGGTACACCGGCACTTTCCAGGCCACGCAGGCCAGTTGCCACAGACTCAGCAACACGGCGCCGAGCAGCAGCGGCGAGACGATGCGCAACACCGTGGGGTGTCGCAACCAGGGAGTAAAGGATGGGCTCATGATTGGGCTCTCGTAGGGAATCAGCAAATGTCGCCATTGGCCTGGGCCAGCAGCCGGGACAGGCGTGCGCACTGCTCGATAAAGGCCGGGGAGGTGCGGTAGGCCTCGTCCCGCTCCAGGGGGCCGTCGATCTCGATGTCGGCGATCACCCGGCCCGGACGCGCGCCCATCACCACCACCCGCGACGACAGGTACACCGCCTCGAAGATGCTGTGGGTGACGAACACCACGGTCAGGTCGCGGCTGGCCCACAGCTGGCGCAGGTCACTGTCGAGCTTGTTGCGAGTGAACTCGTCGAGGGCGCCGAAGGGTTCATCCATCAGCAGCAGATTGGGCTCGGTGGCCAAGGCGCGGGCGATGGATGCGCGCATTTGCATGCCGCCGGACAGCTCCCGCGGGTACACCTGGCTGAAGCGGTCCAGGCCGACCAGGGCCAGGGCCGCGTCGACCTTGGGCTGGCTCTGTGCCTTGGGCACACCGGCCAGGTCCAGGGGCAGGCGCACGTTATCGCTGACCCGGGCCCACGGCATCAGGGTCGCCTCCTGGAACACCATGGCCAGGCTTTGACCCTGCGTCGGGCTGGCCGGGCTGTCCTTGCCCCACCAGCGCACATGGCCGGCGGAGGGTTGTTCGAGGCCGGCGAACATCTTCAGCAAGGTGCTCTTGCCACAGCCCGAAGGGCCGAGCAATGAGACGAATTCGCCGCGCTGAATCGCCAGCTTCACCCGGCTCAAGGCCTGGGTGCCATTGCTGTAGGTTTTTTCCACCTGGTTGGCGAACAGTGGCGTTTGCACACCGACGCTGTCGGTGTCGGGCAACGCCTGTGGCCGGGCGTCGGCAGGAGTTATGGTTTGCATCAACATAGCGCTCTCCCCTGGGGTCATGAGCGACCGGATAAGCCCCGGCGCACCGGGGCGCTGAACTCAGTGGCTGAGGAACACTTCGCTTTCGCCATGGGCTTCGAGCAGGCTCAGCAGTTGCCGGCGAATCACCAGGCCGGGCTTGTCAGACGGCATGTGCAGCTCCACCCTGCGCCGGGTGTCGACACAGGCGTCGTAGTCGGTGGCTTCCAGAATGTCGCGGTCTTCGGCGGTGATCGCCGCGTCCCAATCGATCAGTTCCTGGGTCGAGCATTGCTCCTCGCTGTCGTTGCGGTACAGCCACTGGACCAGCATCAGGCGCCCGTCTTCCATGGGTGTCGCGCAGTTGTAGATGATGTGGTGGATGCCGCTGTCCGGGTACATGCAGCCAAAGCGCCGGGAGAAGGGCAGGTAATAACGGTTGATCAGGTGGCGCTGGGTGATCGGTTCGCGGGTGCCGGTGATGCGATAGCTTTCTTCGGGGTTGCGGATCGGCACTCGGGTTTCGGCCTCGAAGCCGTAATCGGTTTCGCGGAACTCGTAGCCGGCCGGCGCCGGCTGGTCGAACAGGCCGAAGTTGGCCTTGTGGACGAAGGAAAAGTGCGAGTTGTCGAAGGAGTTTTCCATGACCCGCAGTGGGCTGGTTTTCCACTCTTCATAAAACTGAAAGATGCGCCGGTAGCCCGGGGCGCCGTCTTCGGGAAACTCGGGGATGGGTTGCAGCGGATCGTCGAGGGCGACCCAGGCGTAGCCGTATTTTTCCTGGCAGTGAAAGGCCTGGACCGAGGCGCCCGGCGGGATCATGCCCGCGGGGTTCTGCGGGATCTTCACGCAGGTGCCGGTGCAGTCGTATTCCCAGCCGTGATAGCCGCAGGCAATGTTGCCGTCCTCGCTGACAAAGCCCTTGGACAGCTTGGCGGTGCGGTGGCAGCAGCGGTCGCGCATGGCCACCGGGGTGCCGTCGGGGCGCTTCCACAGCACCAGGGCTTCACCCAGCAGCGTGAAGGGTTGAGGGCCGGCATCCAGCGCGGTCATGGGCAGCAGGGCGTACCAGAAACGGCGCAAGACGGGTTGTTTGGTGACCAACATAAAAAGTGTCCTCACGGTATTCATTCAGCCGGCTCTTGGGCCCGGGCTTTGGGTTCAGCGTTGCAATTTGGCTTAGCGGCTGGCGGCCTGTTCGGCGGTCGGCAGCACTTTCAAGTCCTGGACGAAGCGCGTGGTATAGGCCTTCTGCCAAGGCGCATCGGCACCGAGCAGGCCGGCTTCGACCATGAAATTGCGGGTGGCCTGCCAGCGCGCATCGCTCATCACACCGATGCCCTGGGTGGCGGCATCACCGCCGGTGACCAGGCGATATTGCTTGAGAGTCGACAAGCCCCAGGCGAGCAGCTCATCGCTCATGTTCGGGTTGTCGGCCTTGATCAAATGGTTGGCGCTCGGGTTGTCCAGGTAGCGCTTCCAGCCCTCCATCGAGGCGCGAACAAAACGCTGGACCCGGTCGGGGTGCTGATCGATCACGTCCTGGCGGGTGGCCAGGGTCGAGCCGTAAGGCGGGTAGCCGGCGTCGGCAAACAGGAAAAAGTTGGCTTTCTCCCCGGTCTTCAGCGCCTGGAACAATTCGGAACTGGCATAGGCCTGCTGCGTGGTGTTGGCGTCCGCGAGGAAAGGTTGCAGGTTGAAGGTGTAGGGCCGGGCCTGGCTGTCCTTGAGTTGGTACTTGGCCTTGAGCCACGGCCACCAGGTTTGCTGGCCCGAGGTGGACACCAGCACCTGCTTGTTCTGCAAGGCGTCCAGGCCGCTGACGTCCGCATGAGTCAGCAATCCTTGTGGGTCGCCCTGAAACGGCGCGGCCACGGCCACCACCGGCAGGCCTTGCTCCACGCTCTTGAGGATCTGCAAGTCGTAGTTGACGATGAAGTCGGCCTGTTTGTTGACCAGCAACTGCATGCCATTGACCTGCGGCCCACCCATGCGAATGGTCACGTCCAGGCCTTCTTTCTCGTACAAGCCATCGGCCAGGGCCTGGTAAAAACCACCCTGTTCGGCCTGGGCATACCAGGAAGTGAGCAGCACCACCTTGTCATTAGCCAAGGCCAGCGGAGACGCTATCAGGGCAGCGGGCACGAGGGCCATGGCCAGCAACGAGCGAAGCGGTTGACCCAAGGCAAAGCGAATTTTCATGATGTGTTCTCCACAACGATTCGAAAACCGCCGCGCGCCAATCGGCACGCCAGCGAGGGACCGATTGGAGAGAGAACGTGGGAAGAGAGAGGGCGCCAAGACGTAGTCACGCGGCTAACACTTCTCTCTTGCCCGGGGCGTTGGCGCCGCGTTCAAGCATCCAATCGGACGTACGCCCATAGGGAAGGGCGCAAGAGCAATGCCCGGTGCCATGGCTGGCACTGACCGCTTCTACTCGAGGGGAGCTAAAGCCAGAAGTGTGCCAAGTTGTTGCTACCGCGCTGTGAGGGGATTCGGCGTTTCAGGCGCTCGGGGAGCAGTGGGGGGATGAATCGCGATGGTGCGAATTTTTTGGACGAGCCTCAAGTTGGTGCGCAGCGTATTCGCGGATGGAGTGTGCAGTTTCAATCGTGGATTGTGCTGAATAAGGCTTGCTGATTGTATTCGATCAGTTGGCACAACCCGTGCTAAGTCCCGTATCGAGTAGAAGCGGTCAGCACTGAGTGGCTCCATATAGGACCCAAGGTGCAGGGCATTGCTCTGGCGGCATTACGCCGCGTACCCGGCAAGGGGCGCCCCTCAGTAAATTGAGGGCCAGAACAGTGGCTAACCCGCAGCTCGGGCACGCCTTGCCGGTGATATCCGCCAATCACCTGACAAGGGCAGCCCATGAAAGCATCGCGTATTCCATTACTTGCACCTTCACTGCTGCGTCGCAGCCTGCTGCCGCTGTTCGCCCTGGCCAGCGCCGGCGTCGAAGCCGGCCCGATGTTGTGGAACGACAACAGCCTGAGCTACCTCTACGGCCAGCACTTCAAAGTCGACGGCACCGGCGACGACACCCAGCAAACGGTGAGCTTCGAACACGCCAGCGGCTGGACCTGGGGCGACGTCTTCATGTTCGTCGACAACAAATGGTCCAACGGCCTCTCGGGTGACGACGGCTATTCCTACTACGGTGAATTCTCCCCGCGCCTGTCCCTGGGCAAAATCAGCGACCGGTCCCTGAGCTACGGCATCGTCAAGGACGTGCTCATCGCCGCCACCTACGAACGCGGCAAAGACCGCAACCGCAAATATCTGCTCGGCCCCGCCGTCGACCTCGCCTTGCCAGGGTTCGATCGCTTCTCCCTGAACACCTACTACCGCAAACCCGACGGCATCACCGGCAAAGCCTCCGGCCAATGGCAGATCAACCCCACCTGGTCCATGACCCTCCCGGTGGGCCGCTCGGACATCCTCTTCGACGGCTACCTGGAGTGGTACGTCAACGACGTCGGCAACAAAGGCACCTCCAACTACGTGGCCAAGAGCTTTCACTTTAATCCACAGATCAAATACGACGTGGGCAAGGCGCTGGGGCAACGGCAGAAGCAGTTTTATGCGGGGATCGAGTGGGATTACTGGTCGAATAAATACGGGATTGAAGACACTTCAGGATTTGAAACAGACCAGAATGCGTTGAGTCTGTTGCTGAAGGTGCATTTCTGACGCGTGACCTGTAGAGCGTCAGACCGGGGCGCGTAATGCCCCGGTTTCACCCTGTCACAATTTGCGTCGCCGTTTTCTGTGCAGCTTGTGGGAAATTCCCCTGTCTTGATTTACCCCGATGCTCAGGTACGTCACGATCAGCCCGGAACTCTCCGCCAGTAAACAGGGAAAAGCACATGATTGATTTCAACAACAAAGGCTTCTTCAAACTCAAGCAAAACGAAGAATACGCAGAACGCGTCAGTGCCCTGCTGTTGGAAGGCGAGCAGGTAATCGACGCTTACAAATCCATGCGCGACGGCGTCGTATTCACCAACAAACGCATCATCGCCGTCAACGTTCAGGGCCTCACCGGCAGCAAAAAAGACTTCACCTCACTGCCCTACAAAAACATCGTCGCCTACTCCGTAGAAACCTCCGGCACCTTCGACCTGGATTCGGAACTGGAGATCTACTTCTCGTCCCTGGGCAAAGTTCAATTCGAATTCACCGGCAGGACGTCCATGGTAGAAATCTCAAAACTGATCTCCCAACACCTGCTCTGACCCGCTCTAATCGAAACCCCGAAACCCAGGGCTGACGCGCACTCCCTGCTGATGCGCATCCCCCTGTGGGACTAGCCCTGCTGGCGATAGCGCCAGCCCAACCGCCCTCAATGCTGAGATGCACCGCAAACCCGCTCACATACCAGGGCCAACCGATGCCTGCCACTCACCACAACCCCTGTGGGAGCTCGCGATAGCGCTTCCTTTAGCGAGCCTGCTCGCCAAAGCCGTCAGGCCGGTTCCCCAATGCACCACCACTGCACTGCGACCTCATCGTCAGGTTGAGTGACGTCATGCCCGTGCTCGATGAACTGCGCTGGTGTGCGCAACGCCAAGGCATGACTGATCCGCTCTGGCTTGAGCGAGTTGGTGTCACCGAGAAAACCCAGATAGTAGTCCCGGTCATAGAAGAGGGTGATCTCGCTCTGATGAACCCATGGCCACACCAGCAGGCAAGCGACCCGGTAATAACCCTGTGAGTGGTCAGCGGCGCTGGAGAGATGGCTAGCCGCTTCGAGGAGTTGCTGAATGCAGAAGGCTTTAACTTCGATCCTGGCCTGAGGGCCTTGGACGAGGGCCTCGTGCACCGGAATCTTCCAATGTGTGTAGCGCTCCATGTGCACAGATCGCGGGTAAAATTGGTCGCGAAAACCGGAGGCCCAGTATTCCAGAGCGCGAAGGCGACGATGAATGCCTCTGAGTGGCTTGTTGCTGAGGGCGATTTGCCGCATTGATACGTCCTTGTGATGCCGAAAAAGACTTTCGTTGTTGGCTGCTGGGGGAGATTGTCGGGCCGCTCGCTTTCCGGTCAATTTGACTCAGTTACATGAAGTTTCAGGCTCTCTGAAGTACACAGAGCCGCAGGCATTGAACCTTGCGTGCTGATGCGTTGATCTATTGCGCTTTAAGCGCAAAGCCATACCCAGAGTCGAATACTAAATAGCCCCGAAACCTCGGGGCTAATCCTGTATGCCAGTCATCACGCGCAACCCCTGTGGGAGCTGGCTTGCCAGCGATAGCGCCCACTCAGCCAACACAAATGCCGAATCAGCCACCACCCTCACAAACCACCCCCACAGGCCTCAACCACTAACCCTCAGCCTTAGCCCCCGCCCGCTTGGACACCGGCACATAAACCCGATCCCGAGTCAGCACCTTCACCGCATCATCCACCAACGCCTTACTCATCGAAGTCAAATAATGCGCAGCCCAAGCACGACGATCAGTGTCTCTGGCATAAGCAGCATCTTCAGTGAGCGCCTTGGCCAGGAACAGAAAATCGGAAGCCATGGACAACGCATCACCAAGAGGAACCCCGCGAGTGACATGAAACAGCGGTTGATCCGCGCAGTAGATGGCCGGTGTCAGGCCGATGGTTTTGAGTTCAGATTGTTCAGTCATTGGCCACCACCGAGGATGGAGAGGCCATGGCGGAGGGCGTTACGCGATTGGGAATTGCGTAGAGGGGAAAGCCAAATTTCAAACGGATTGATACTGCGCATTATCCAACTCCTTGATATGAGGAGCTGCCACTTTCGTTACCACACGAATGGGTGACAGCTGTGCGCAGGGTGGTAAACCGGGAATCAAGGAAACCGGCACGCCCGAGGGCGTCCCACGCACAGCCGCCATAACTCACGCCGCAGGCATAAAAAAAACGCCTGATGACGTGATTGGGGCGCTGTTGCGCCTTGAATAACTCGGGTTACCACACCCGGTCGCTGAATTGGCAGCGACGGCGGGGAGGGTATCGTGTGGACTTCTTTACTGCAACCTCGAAAATCTGCGTAGCTATCGAGGTAAGTGGGGGAGGCAGGCGCTGAGGTAAAGTCATTGGTGTGTGTCCGACATAGATGTCGGAATCATCATGGGAGAAACGTCCTCGCATGGGTATTTTGCACTTAACCTGTAAGCACGCCTGCAATGTCATTGTGCTGCTACTCGTATGCAGTTTTCAACTCTTTTTTCTGTAGCAGTCTTTCAATCTTAATTCCTGCTTCACTCCAGTCTACGAACCAGTCATGCAGCGCCATATATTTTTTCTGCTTCTTGAGTTCTGATGAAGTTGGATTTCTGCCAAATTCGGTTCTAAAAGAGCTGATAATCATTTTTGCTTTAAATGCTCTATCTAGGTAAGGGCAGCGCACAAGGTCAAGTAAAAGGTGAGACGCCTCAGAATAAACCGATGCTCTCTGAGTGGATAATATAGAAAGAACTAGGGTCTTCATTTTTTGCTTTAGGTTTTCATAAATCGGATTGTTTTTTATGTAAAATAAAACGGAAATTACCTGGAAGTAGTTGATGCTGCCGATGTTTTCTGTTGGTTCATTGAATATAAATTTTGATACGTCATCTTCTGAAACTAGATCGGCCTCTCCAGATATTTCTCTAAGCGCGATTAAAAGATTGATAACCTCTACTCCCGAGGACACCTTGTCTGCTCGTTTGTTTTTCATTGTAAAGGTAATTTCGTCTTGTATTTTTTTTACAATTTCATCTCCGTACACTGGCTTCATCAGTTTGGCGATTCTGCAGCAGAGTATTGAGATTTGACTGACCAAGAATGTGCTTCTAACCCTAACATCCATGGAGTAAACAAAGAAAGTTACGTCAATAATTACTAGCAAGAATTTTAGTACGTTTTCTTGTTGCGCATCATCCAAAGTTGCACTGTATCCATAAACTTCGTGAATTTTGTTTTTGATTACAGTGAAAAAGTAACCTGTAATGGTTTCAAATTCTATATCATTGCTTCTGACTATCGCTTTGATATCTCTTATTAATCTGTTTGCGACTACACCTGGGCCCTTGAAGTATTTTATAAAGGTTATTTTTTCCTCAGGCTGGTCAGAGTGACTATCTGCGTTCTCAGGTACATCGATGTCAGGGGTTACACCTTTTTTTGACTCGTCAAATGTATCAAACAGCGCAGAGAATATATCCTGAATATCTTTCTTTGCCATTGTGATGCCGGTCAAAAATGGTGCTTTATGGCGCGAAATTTTTGATTCATTTAGATAAAGTTTTACATTTTCCAACGAGTTTTGGAATTCGCTAAGTATATGTTCTCCAACTTTATCATCGTTATAAAATAGAAAATAATCATCGACATAGCGTCTGACGTCATAAGAGCCTTGGTGTTGGATGGCTTTCTGAAGAACCCGATTGTCTATGTTTTGAAGTATTATTTCGGCAAAAATTCTGCTGAATTCTGGGCCTATGACTAGACCATCGTTACGGCCAAAATTGGCCGACTCCATTAGTTTGGAAAATTTGTTCTCAAAGTTTATTTTTCCTAAATGTTCCTTGTGATAGATCTCGTTCTTTACTGCTTCGCCGAGTCTCTTTGTAGAGATGTTGTCAAAACATTTTGAAATGTCAAATTTGAGAAGTTTTTTAAATTTTTTCTCTAGTCGGTGGAACTCGTACGAATCATAAAATTTATACAAAAAAGCATATTTTTTGTATAGAAAGAAAGAGCTTGCGTATTTAAATTGCACGGCCATGGCATCATCTATATTAGCCTCAGCTCCTTCGTCTTTCACTGAGTTGTCCCGCAGGGAGTTGTCTGGCTCATAATACCAGGCGGCTACTTCCGCAGGTGCGCGAAGGCTGAATTCACTGCGAGAGGTTAGCCCGCACAGCAGACTGCTATAAGTTTTATAAAAACTAATAAAGTCTTGTTGGCTGGAAGGGTGAATAAGGTGAAGCGTTCTATAGCTCGAGGCGGTTTTAACGATTTTATATGTAAACGGATGGGTTTCCTTACCTGGTCGCAATATAGTGCTCAAAAATCCTTCGTCTTGAAGTTCTACAGGTCTTGAATAGAATCCTTCGTTAGTTAAGAGTATAGGGACTTCATAAGGGAGGACTTCGGTAAGTAAGACTCGGCGATAATTTGACTTGTATACCCGTTTTAGTCGGCCTTCCTTACTGCTATTTTTCATAGTTGCTTTCTCTTTTCCAGCAATCTTTGATTTGTGAGAATTCATTTTTTGCTATTTCGTAAACTTTTCTTTGGTTGAATCCCTTGTCAAAACTAATGCCTTGAGTTGCTATGCAGATAGAGCGCATGTCAGTAGCACCAATTGTTCTATATATACTTCCCTGTTTTGAACGGCAAAGTTTCATCAGGAATTTATCAAGTTCTTTAATTTGCTGGAGGTCTGATAATGTTTTATTGTTGTAGTAAAATCCCGCCATCAGGCCCTGTGAACTCTCATTGGGATGTGAGGGTTCACGAATTAGATAATTTCCTGTAATGAATTTTAGTCGAAGGCAAAGTAAGGATATGTCCTTGTTTCTCACATAATCCAAAAATGACAGAACAATACGTGTCTTTATTTTTCTGACTCTGTTGCGTGAGATGCGGATTTTTACCGACGAATCGCTATCAAAAAAGTGTTCATACCCGAGAAAGCTAAGATGTCCATTATTCTCAGGGTGCTTATTTGATAGCGTTTCTGAATGTATTGTTTTTATTTTTTTATAGTTTAAAGTCAGATCTAGCTGTTTGAGTTTTTCAATGCTTTCGAGTAGTTTGTCGGTTTTTGTGTGGCAAAAAATAATAAAATCGTCAACGTATCGGGCGTAGTAATAAACACCGTCTAGCGCTCTGACATATCTGTCGAACTCCCTTATGTATAATTCTGAGAGGGAAGAGCTAATGCTGATTCCCCTTGGTAGTCCAGATGCAGTAGATACGCTCGGGCAAGAAAAAACTTGTTTTACAATTCGTCTGTTTTGATATGAAAGGATTCGGTTTGACTCTACCTTGGCTATGACTGACTCTCTTGGAATGGACTCATAAAAGCCTTTGATATCACCTTTTACAATGCTGTAGCGACTAGTATCTGAAACTAACGAGCTTATTTGTTTGGTGATGGTGTCGCGATCCGCCTGTTTAACTTTATATATTCTGCTTAGGATTTTATTAACACGTCGCAGACTGTAAACGCTTTCTAATGAGGAAGGTTTAAAAATCTTTTTTCCTCTCTTCTCATAAAAGGTAAGTCCTGAGAAGTCGCAGCCGTCATCTACAATTTTTTTTGCAACTAATTCTAGTTTTTCGAGGTATTCGCTTCGCTTTCTACCAAGTTTAAATCTGATTATATCGTTAATTGATGTTAGTCGTAGTAGGCTTTTCCCCGTAAAGTTCTGATCTAGCAAGGTGTTACTCCTCTTATTGCTAGATAGATTCCCAAGAGCATCCAGAACACAGACATTACAGAGATTGATATGTAAAGATAGTACAGTAGTCCGCGGCCTATCAGTCCGGCGGCAAGTTCCAGCAGTAATTTCAAAAATCCAGTGCTTTTTGTTGTTCTTAGACTTTCGATGCTCAAGTCTACTTTGCTGTGGTTTTCATGTTTTGCAATGATTTCGGCGTATTGTTTTGCGTATTCTTTAAAGTTATCAGAGGAAGGTGAGAAGTTGTGATCTTCAATGTCAAACTTTAAAAGCTTCTTAAAGTGATTAAGAGATTGAGCGCAGTCGTGGATTTTTTCTGATCGGGCACCATATTTTGCTCCGGAAACCAAGATAGATAGGGCTAACATGATAATCGGTAAGCAGTTTTGGCCGATGGTTATATATATTTCTTCTCTTCCAAGTTTTCCAGTGTATAGGGCTACGATAAATGATACGACGATTAGTGCGGTAGAGGCTAATATCAAGGCGACATTGGAGGCTCCCTCTAAGCTATTTAATCTTCTATAAGTATTAAATCGATAGTCAGAGGTGAGGCTCACCGAATTATACAATTTTTCGTATGGTATTAAATTTTTGCTAGAAATACGCCACCCCCAGTTTGTTTTTTTGTATGTGAAATTGATAAGGCAAGTAAGGTTTATGCCTTGGTGGGTTAGTTGATTGGTTTAATTGCCGTCGAGATCTATCCATGATTAACTGTATTTGTCCGAAAATTCAAATGTAGATTGTGAGCGTTTTGATTTGTTTGAGTTTAATCTGGTAGTTAGTTTTCTAAATGCTATTAAGCTAAAGCTTCGCCTTTTGGGTTGCCCGTATGACTAGAGTAAACTCAAGTCGTGGCGAAGCGCCATATCGGGTTGAGCAAATTTCTTAGATTTTGGTTCAATGTAGCCACTGGTGCGATCTGCGTCTTGCCGATCTTTAGATTGGCGCAGCGCTTCGTAACGAGGGCTGAAATCGAGGCGGGTTTTTTATGAGCAAAGACGTGGCGACCAACATCCGTCTGGCTTTCGTACGTTCCCAATTTTCATCTCGGCCACCTTCGTTCACTGAATCTCTTTCAGATAAACCTTGAGCGCAGCGAGCGGGGCATCAAGCTGCTCCATCGTCTGAATGCTGCCAAATTCACCTGCCAACCTCCCCAGCTCCCGCCCCAACGGCTTATCCACACCCCCAATCGCCTCCAGCGCTAACCCGACACACTCATCCACCTTAGCCTGGATCGCCTCGACATCCCCCCGCCGCACCAACAACTCAAACACATCCCGCTGGTAATCACCCATGACCAGATCGTCACGCAAGATCGGGCTTGAATCTTCCGATTCATAAGCCAGTTTGAGGGAGAAGAGGGCGACGGTTTCCAGGTGCAATTCCATGGGGGGGGGAATCCTTGTGAAATGTTCCGGCGGTGCGGGTGGCGTTGTAGGGCAGGATTAAAAGCATCGCAGTTCAAGCCAGCTCCTACACAGGGCGGTGGGGTGTCAGGCGCTTTATCGCAGGCGAAAAAAAGGCCTTGCTAAGCAAGACCTTTCTTAATTTTGGTGCCCGAGGGAGACTCGAACTTTGCCTTGCAGGGCTTGTGGATAAAGGCTATCAAGTTTTTGTTGTGGCTGGCTACTCACAATCCTACTCACATTTGAATCTGTGGCCTTTTCCGGTATCTCTCCAGGCTGGTACGGCCGCCGAATTATTACGCAAGCAAATGGGTATTACAGTGCGCAACCTGTTATGAGCTGTCAGAGACAGATACGCAAACTACGTTTTTTTCGTAGTATTCCGGCAGCCTTGCCTTGCGATCCGTATTCTTTCAACAAGATTCCCGTTCGGCACTCGGCATCGCTTATGTGGGACATAGAGTGCATCAGGGTCAATGTAATAGCTGCGCCCATGCTTAGTGGGAGGCGGGGTGAGCAGCCCGTCTCTGGCCCATCTCCTGACCGTGTTCATGCTGGGGGCAGTTTCGAATTTTCGGGATGCCCACGCTTCGAGAGTTATCAATTTCATGGCTGTTCTGCATCTCTATACCTTGTCCTCAGCATAGATCGAAGCGGAAATGATGATGCCGCCCCATCGACGCTCGCCAATGCAGATTGGTATGGGGTTACCGCTGGCCGTGGTGTTCTTGGCACTACCGAAGGCGTAGGACGGTGCGTTTTCGGGGGATGAGCTTTGCTTAAGGCCTGATGCCTGCGGGCTGAGCATCTGGATCACGCCACCGGCCACCATTGCGATACCAGGTGCGAGGGTCGCGCCGTTCGTGATTGAGCTCGCGGCAATCAGAACCACCCCGAGAACGGTTTGAAGTATGCTGGCGCGCTTGCTGCCGTGTATCACGGGGACGATACGAATCTCGTTCGCTCTGCCCAGGCCCAGTTCTTTCTCGCTGATGTTTCGACGATTCCGGAAGACGGCGAATTCCAGTCCGCGGGCCTTGGCATTGGCAAGATACTTCGCGAAACCGGGATGGTTTACATCGATAGCCTTCACAGCTTCACGGGTACTGCCGCTAGACAATTCGTAAATATGCTCTCTGCCGAAGAGCTTTGCGGCCGATCCGCTGAGCAGGATTCTTGTTTTGCTGCCGTAACTGATGGCCATGGCCATGATCTACTCCTGGGCGCCTGGGGCGCTTACCGTGGGAATTTCCATGCCGAGTTGCCCCGCAAGAATCATGCGCGCGGCCACGGCCTCGTTTCGGATTGCTATTTCGCGATTCACATCTGGGTTCCAGGATGCGCAATATCCGGACTGGTAGGCGCGGGCGCCCGGATATTCGATGCGCATCAGGTCAGCGGAGATTCTGGCTTCGGCCTCGGTGAAAAACGGGCCTTCGATGTCTACCTTTTCGCCGTCTCGAAGGTGCTGAACGTGCCAGGCGATGTAGCCGCCAATGGTGATTGGGTCAGCGTCAAAGTCCGTGGTTTTACAAGCCTGGGTGAACTGGATTTGATGGGGTGACATCGCCACTCCTGAGTTTTTAATTTCGCGGGTGTGAAAGAAAGGCTGAGGGCGCGGTCTAGAAGCGAAAGGCTCTAGACTTTGGACCCGCCCCCTGTCCTGGAGGCTGATTCACATCGTTTCGCCTGATTTGTTCTGTTTTTTTCAAAAGTTTTTGCTTTTTTGCCCGGTCAACTCCATCTCTCGGGCTATTTCCTCTGCCTTAACGCCTCGATCCAGTGCGCGCTGTGCATCGCGCACCATCGATCGTATGGCTTGATCTTCCAGTCGACTCGCCATGATCGAAGCCTTTCGGGCAATCATGGATGCCAGCTCAGTAGGGAAGGGAGCACGCTGAGGACGCGTGTAGTCGTAGGCAGGGTTATTCATTAATGTCTCCACCGGTGGTGTGAAGCTCAGGCAACGGGGTGTGGTAAGTGCCCCGATCCGAATGCAGTTGCTGCATAAGGATCGAGGCTTCACCAGGTGCTATCAGCCGCCAGCGGCAGGAGTGATATCGACCGAGCGTACGGCGCCGGTGGAGAACACAGCCAGACCAGCGCGAAGCTCTGCCAGCAAGGTGACCATGTTGCTGGTGAAGTTGTTGCCGTCTTCGCGGCTCAGCATCAGGGTTGGTTGCTCGCGGTCGAGCATCGCGACCTGGCTGGTATCCAGCAGCAGTACGGTACCGGCTGGCATCGAGCCCGAAGTGATCAGCGGCACACCCCACAGAACCGCTGGCGCTGGATCACGAGGGGAGCCCAGCACATATTGGCCGTCCGCATCGCGCTCGCTGGAAATGTTGAACCAATCGTTTGGGTTCATGATGATCAGTCGGGCTTGCCAACCGCTGGTCTTCATTGCGGTCACTGCCTGGCCAATCGCATCAACCGGTAACAGAGTGCCGACGACAACGTGTGGTACCGCGTAACCGATCAAGCCTTTGATTTTGCCTTTGCCGCCTGGGCCGGCAATCAAACGAGCTTCCAGTTTTTCCAGCAGGCCATAGTCCAGCAGGTTGCCGATCTGCTGGCCCAGAGCTGGCGTATCGTCCAGCACCTGTTTGGACGCCCGGGTGAAGTGGGCAATCGTTGCAATGTTCGCTGTTTCCAGCTCGGCATCGATGTTGCTTTCTGCCTTTTGCTGGCCTTCCTCCTCCTGCTCCGTGGCGTTGTTCACGTAGTCCTTGAGCTGCATATACTCGAAAGTGCTGGTGGTAGCGGGCAGGGAGGGCAGGTAGTCCAGCAGGGAGAGGTCCCGGCGAGGATCGTTGTGCAGGCCTGGCTGACGCTGGGCGGTGGCGGAGTAGCTGGTGGATCCGGTGATGCCCTGGCCGGCGTTGGTCAACGCTTTGATGCTGACACTATCAACGGTGACGCGGCCAGTGGTCGGGCCACCAGACTTCATTGCGGCGAACTGGCCGGACTTCGTGAACTCATCGGCCATCTTGCCGACCGCGTCAACGCCACCGGCTGGCGCGTTGCCGCCACGGCGCTGGCCTTTCTGCTCCAGGTCAATCAGGCGGTCTTTGAGGGCTGTGATTTCTTTTACTGCGTTCTCGCTGAAATTCTTGATTTCAACGTCGCGGGTCTGGAGCTCTTTGAGGATCAGGTCCTCGATTTGATCGCCGCCGCTCTTGGTTTTCAGTTCACGGCGGGCGTTGTTGCTCATAGCGTTAAGCATGATGATGACCTTTATTCCGAAATGGGGGACGCGCCTTGTCCACGCTGGGTGCGTGTCTCTCGCGCTGTTGTTTGCTTTCGCGTCCCGCCGGATTCACTCCGGAACTGGCCTCTTTCACCGTAGGGCAGCCTCGCGCCGACCTAGGTTTTGGAGTTGTCGCATCGGTGACCACTGGCCGTTCCGATGACCTTATTCTAGCGGTCCAGTCCCGCAAAGCAATCATGAAACGTAGGTGCCAAGGCAACAGCCGGCGCGCGACGTGATCCGGCACCAAGCCTGTAAATTGAACGGCGAGTGAACGCGGAACGCCGGCCGATCGCAGATACCGCTCGAATGAGCGGATTAGTTTTATGTCGCGTTTCATTTTTGAAACCTCGCGTATGGTTGTTTTTGGAATAGCACTCAAAGCCACGTATTCCGTGGGCTGTAGCTGATTACCAGAATCTCCCGATCTAAAGCCGGTCAAGGTGTGAAGTAGCAATTACCCAGTTCGATCTAGCTAAACTCACCTCCGCTATGGTTGTTTCGCTATCGGCCTGCAACCCTTGTAGGTCGTGGCCTACAGCGGATATGCAGCGTTCTTGTTTCAACCTCCCTCCAGCCTGTGAGATGCGCCGAAAACTCGGCTTATCTAATTCCTCAATTTGATGTGAGCAGATAGGCAGAAAATTCTGCCGATCTAATGGGCTTCCCGATTTCCTCAAATTGAGGGAATTGATGCGCTCAAATCAGAGCCATCAAGATGTGAGCAGATGTCCTCACATCTCAGGGCATCTCCTGAAACTCATGGGTTCGGTCATCGGCTAACGCATTGGTAACGGTGCGAGCGTTACTGAGCTGGTGTTTCAGCCCAGCGCCAGCAAGCGATAGAGATGTCACCAGTTTTGGATGCATCTCCAACGATGGATAACGCTGCTCTAACGGGTCGTTAACGTTAAAACGGCGTCTTTCACCGGTGGTGGGAGACCTCAAAACTGAGGACACCCCTGATGGAGGTTTCCTCCAATGGAGGGTGTCGTTCCTCGCAACGACACCCGGGCGGTGATAGGGATGGCGCAGATCCGCTCCATCCCCCTGGGGGCTATGCAAGGTCAGCGTCCGGCCAGCGCCAGCGGATCACATCGAGGGCTTCCGCTCGTGTCATTGGCTCGCCGATCATCGTGCACAGCGGCTTGCCATAGCGCATGACCTGCCAGTGGCAACGGCGCTCAATGCCATCATTCGACGCCAGCTCAGCCAGCAGCTCGAGGCGGTGATTCTTGATGTAGGCCCGCACCTGGTCGTTGAGCCTGCTTGCGGGCGAAACCCGAACACGCTTTCCGCTCAATTTCGCCGAAAATCCAAGATTGAGCAGGTAGGCGAGGGCGGCCATCAGACTTCCTCCGCGTCGTCTTCTGCGAAGCTTGGCATTGGTGCCCCATCGCCAGATTTCTCCCATTCGTGCCCTTTTTCTCCATTCGTGCCCATGTCTAAGGCTGGGCACGAGTCAGGGCACAAGGGCACGAATGGAGGAAATGCCGAGTAAGGACCGGTGGCCTGTGGGAGCGACCAAAGGGTTTTAATCTCCTTTCCGAAACCCTCTCTGGCTGTCACTACTGACAATTTTTCGCGAGCGGTTCGAGTCTGCTTCGCGCTGTATCCGTTTTCCGCCATCAAGCCTTTCACTTGCTTGCCGGTCATCGGCCCATCTTTGAGGATTCGTTTCAGTGCCTCTGATGGATCATCGTCATCCATCCGTGTGTCATCGTCTGATCCCTCAACGTCCCCCAGAATCTCCCTGGCTGAGCCCTCGATCAGATCTCCCCACGCAACGTGCGTCGTTTCAATGTCGCCGTCGATGGTGCAGGGCTCAATCGTGTAAGAGACGCCGCCCTCGTCCGTGCCGATATTGGACTTGGCCCGCGCCAGCACCCGGGCATCGGAGTCTTGTTGCTTGGCGGCCACCAGCACCGTCCGCGCCAGCGCCGAGAATGCTTGGGAGCCGATTACCCGATCCGCCGGCGAGGAACCGGCGCCACCTTTAGCGAAGTGGGAAATTCCCACTACGGCACAGAGATTGGCCTCGGCGAAATCCACCACACCTTGCAGCCCGCGCCGAACATCATTGGCCTTGTGCATATCCCCTTTGACGGCGCTGACCACCGGATCGAGCATCAGCAATGACACACCGCCCAGTTCGAGCACGGTGTCACGCAGCAAACCGATATCGTTCGATGGGTCGAATGGGTCAGCTTCACCCTTGGCGTTGAGGCGGCCTTGGATAATGTGCACCCGGCTTACGTCAGCACCAGCAGCGATCAAACGCGGCACCAGCGTGTCTGCCGGGTCGTCTTCGCTCGACCAAATCAGGACGTTGCCGCGCTCCTGGCAAATTTCACCGTCTGGCCACCGCCCGCCCGTGGTGATGGTTGCGATTAAGCTAATCAGCAGCGTGGTTTTCCCGGTACCGCCAGCGCCAGCCAGGATGTGCAACTTCCCCTTCGCCAACCAGCCAGGCCATAGCCAGCGAATCGCCACCGGCTTGATGTTTGCTGCGCTGACAGCGTTGACCTTCCAAACAGAGGGAACCACTTGAAGCGGGGTAACTGGGTTTGTCCACTGATCCGCAAATCTGTCCTTGTTGCTCATATGACCCCCAGACGCTGCTTAGCGAGGTTGAAGCGCTGCAGATCGTCGCCGGACAACTTGCCGTCATCGAGCAGTGACTTTCCGATTAGGTAAACGGCCCGCTCATGTTTTATGGCTGCCGCACTGGGCCCGCGGCGTTCGCGTTTCTCGCCAGGGAACAGATCTCGAAACTCCAGTCCCATCGCCGACACGATGCTTTGAGCGGTACAACCGACCCAGCACTTGAGCAGAATTGTTCCCTTCGAAGTCTCGGTAATTGCCAAGCTCGGGTTCTTGTCGTTATGCGCAGGGCAACACGCTTTCCACTTATTGGCGCCAGCCGGTTTAACTTTGTCGAGGCAGCTAAGTACTTTATCCAGGCAAGCCGAACCCGCCAGCGCAGGTGCGCCGTTTTGAGTATTCATGGTTAGCCCCTTACGCGATTTACAATTAGTCGATCGTTGAAGGTCTTAACATCCTGTTCAACAATACTTCGGTAATCCGACGCTAAGTACTGAGCAATGCTTGCAAGTTTTACCGCGTGATTTTCATGGCCGTTTTTGAGTGAAGAGCTAATAGCGAAACTCAATGAATCAAACCAGGCGAGGTATTCGCTTGCTACTTCCAATTGATCAACGGCTTCATTGGCGATATTAGTAATGGTGTCCTTGGTGTTCATACGACACCCCCGACGGTTACAGCGGCAGGCGCCGCGCCAGAGTAACGATGTAGATAAAGGAAGTTATCACTGTCGAAAATTATGGATTCAAGACGACGCTCAAGTTCGCTCGCTATCGGATTATTGAACCCGCCAAGCTCTGGAATAACCTGGAACATGAGGATTGAACGTAGTTCTTTGAATGTGGCGCGAGCATCATTCATTCGAGCCATTTTTTCGGGGCTGATGTGCACGTCGCGCATGATCTCGCCTTCAAGCAGCAAGATTACTGGGAGGCTGTTCATTGGACACCGCCTTGCGCTTCCAGGGCGCGGGCCTGATCCATGTGGTGGTTGTAGCGTTTCAAGCGTACAGATAGGGACGAGTTTGCGCGGAGGGCGCTTAAGGCCATGCGGCGGTGAGCGAGGGCGCGAATTGCGGACGGAATGAGGGCTTGCTTCATGGGTGTAGCTCCGTTTACTTCACTGGAGCCACCGCGTTCTGCCGCCAAGCAGATAAGGGTGGCGAGTTGCATAGGATTGGCGGACCGGGGTAAACGGAGCCCGGCGCACCCTAAGGTGCTCCTACGCAACCCGCCATAACGCAATGATGCGGGCACAAAAAAAGCGCCTGCAATCGTAATGGGGGCGCTGTCGCGCCGTCTACTGGTCGACCCGCCAAGGTCGGTCGCTGATTTGGCAGCGACAGGCGAACGATAGCCGTGAAAGCTGCCAGTAGCAACCGGAAATTTATCCATTCGTGCCCTCGTGCCCTCACTCGTGCCCAGCCTTGGGTATGGGCACGAATGGGAAAAAAGGGCACGAATGATGAAAAGGGCACCCATTACGCAGCCTCGGCGCGAGCTTCAGCAATGCGCTCAGCAACCCAGGTATCGACCTCGGATTGCACCCAAACGACATGACCTGGCGCCAACTTCACCTGAGCAGGGAACGTGCCGGCCTTGATGCGGCGATACAGCTCTGACTGACTCAGGGATGTGATCGACAGGACTTCTTTGATGCGGATAAAGCGGCGGGTTTCTTGAGTAGCCATTCCGTGCGCCTCCTAAGGCGTGCTGGGGATGGCTAGGGATGTTGCAGGTCAAGGGCATTTCTTGGCAGTCCGGTGTGCGGAGCAGACCGTACAGTTTGCGAGGCAGACCGTACAGTTTGCGGCGCAGACCGTAATCAGTTCATTTACTTTTTTCGTGTTTGGCAATCCATTCGCCAAGCGTTCGTTCTTTGATCCCTGATATGCGCCCGACGACGCGACAAAAGTCCGCACGGCTTTTGTACTCACCGGAATCTTTATCCCATTCTGCCAGCAGCTGTGCTTTTATCTCGTTACTTGGGGCATGGCGCTGTGTTGCAGCTTTTTTTGCTCGTTGGGATGCCGCCGTTGAGCTGTATTTTTTATCGAATCCAACGGAGATAATGTTCTGGATTTTGCATCTTGTCCGCGCGATGTATTCGCACATTTCGAAGGCTTCGTTAAAAGATTCTTCTTTGTGAAGCCAGCATAGGTAGTCGTACTGGTAAATAAGTAGACCGCTTAGCTGCCAATAGTCGGCGTTGTCGTAAGACTTTGTCAGAACCATGACCGAAAAAGTATCTAATACCTCTCTCGTGGATTCGCCGGTACGAGGCAGGAACTTGTCACAAGTATCTTCCTCCTCCTCAAATTGGCCTTCTTTGAAACTCCCTGTTTCGAGCGCGTAATTAATTTCTAGTTCGTCAAGTGAACGCTCTATGAAGTCTCCTACTTCAATCGCGACATCGATTGGCCGAAATTCTTCCCAAGGCTGACCAAATAGGTCGTCAAAAACAGCTTCTGCAATACCATCAAACCATTCAGCCAGCGTGTCACGGAACTGTGGCTGTATATTGGCTAAGGGAGTCTCGCCACTCCAAAAGGGCGTGTAATCCGGAAGTTGCTCGTAGACTGCTTTCAAGTCGATATGCCGTAGATAATGGCAAAGCTTACTCAACTTTTTACGCTCCTGATCGCTACTACATTCGCGCCAGTGCATAGCGCCTCTACTGAGTCAGCCCATTCCTGCATCATCTGGCGACGTTGCGGAAGGTAATGAGCGTGGTTATAGGTGTCGCGGATCTCGTCCTGGTCGCCGTGGGCAAGCTGGCGCTCGATCCAGTCCCGGTTATAGCCGCGACTGTTCAGCTCGGTACTCAGCAGGTGGCGGAATCCGTGGCCGGTCTGCCGACCTTCATAGCCGATCTGGTGTAGGGCCTTATTCACGGTGTTCTCCGACTGTGGTCGTTCGCGGTTATTGCGCCCAGGGAAGGCGATGGGATAACTGCCGGTTATTTCCTTGAGTTCCAGCAGCGTGGCCACAGCTTGACGGGGCAGGGGCACTATGTGCGGTCGGCGGGCTTTCATCCGGGCGGCGGGAATTGTCCAGGTTGCCGACTCCAGGTCGAACTCATCCCAAGGCGCATGGCGCAACTCACCAGGGCGAACGCCAGTCAGCAGTAGCAAGCGCACAGCGATGCGGGTCATCACGTCGCACTTGGCAGCATCCAGTTTTCCCAGCAGCGCGGGAATCTCCGAAAGCGGCACGTGCGGGTGGTTCTTCGTCCTCGGGGCGATGGCCGCTACCACGTCCAGATCGGTCGCGGGATTTGACTCAACCGAACCCTTTGCCAGGCCGTATCGGAATATCTGACTCAGCCACTGGCGAACCTTCCCGGCAACATTAAGCGCGCCGCGAGTCTCGACTTTGCGCACCAGGGCGACCAGCTCGGGCCGGGTGATCTCTTGCAGTGGGCGCGGACCTATAACCGAGAGAATGTCGGCCTCCAGGTATTGCAGCGCCTTGGCGGCAGTGGCGGGCGCCCAGCGCGGAGAGTTGTAGGCGTACCACTCGCGGGCCAGTTCTTCGAAGGTGTGGACGTGTGCGGCTTGAGCGCGTTTCTCGTCCTGCTTGTGAGTGGTGGGGTCGATACCATCGGCCAGCAGGCGGCGAGCATCCTCGCGGCGCTCCCTGGCCTTGGCCAAAGTGACAGAGGGGTATGCACCCAACCCCATCATTTTTGCTTTGCCGCCGAAGCGGTAGCGGAATCGCCAGAGTTTCGAGCCGCCGGGGGTGACTTCCAGGCACAAGCCTGCAGCGTCGGTCAGCCGGTAGAGTTTGTCGCGGGGCTTGGCGGTGCGAGCAGCGGTGTCGGTGAGAGCCACGGCGGTTGCCTCTTGGCGGTCGTAATGTGAGTAGAAATATGGACCGAACTCGATCTACTCACAAATCTACTCACATAAAACCGGGCTTACAAGGGAACCGCTGGGAATCGTAGGCACAAAAAAACCGGCTACAAGGCCGGTTTCTCTGGTGTTCAGGGTCTGGTAGGGACCGCTGGACATATATACATGGTGCCCCGAGGGAGACTCGAACTCCCACTCCTTTCGAAAACGGATTTTGAATCCGCCGCGTCTACCAATTCCGCCATCAGGGCAATGGCCGCGGAGTATAGAGATGAGATAACCGCTGGTCAATCAGGTACATGGAGAAATTTTGATATTTCCGCTAGACTTCCCGGCCCTGCTAGACGACACCCCATCATGCGCGTTGCTGACTTTACTTTTGAGCTCCCTGATTCGCTGATCGCCCGCCATCCGCTGGCCGAACGGCGCAATAGTCGCCTGTTGACCCTTGATGGGGTCAGCGGCGCCCTGGCACACCGTCAATTCACTGATTTGCTGGAGCATTTGCGCCCTGGCGACTTGATGGTGTTCAACAATACCCGGGTGATTCCGGCGCGGCTGTTTGGCCAGAAGGCTTCCGGCGGCAAGCTGGAAATCCTGGTGGAGCGGGTGCTCGACAGTCATCGCGTGCTGGCCCATGTGCGTTCCAGCAAGTCGCCCAAGCCTGGGTCGAAGATCCTCATCGACGGCGGTGGCGAGGCCGAGATGCTGGCGCGGCACGATGCGTTGTTCGAGTTGGGGTTTGCTGAAGAGGTGTTGCCGCTGCTTGACCGCGTCGGGCACATGCCGCTGCCTCCTTATATAGACCGCCCGGATGAAGGCGCCGACCGCGAGCGTTACCAGACCGTCTACGCCGAGCGTTTGGGCGCGGTGGCGGCGCCGACGGCGGGGCTGCATTTCGATCAGGTGCTGATGGAGGCGATTGCCGCCAAGGGCGTCGAGACTGCGTTCGTGACCCTGCACGTCGGCGCTGGCACGTTCCAGCCGGTGCGCGTCGAGAAGCTTGAAGACCACCACATGCACACTGAATGGCTGGAAGTCGGCCAGGACGTGGTCGATGCCGTGGCTGCCTGCCGCACTCGCGGTGGTCGCGTGGTGGCGGTGGGGACCACCAGCGTGCGTTCCCTGGAAAGCGCCGCCCGCGATGGCGTGCTCAAGCCGTTCAGCGGCGATACAGACATTTTCATCTACCCTGGCCGGCCGTTTCATGTGGTCGATGCCCTGGTCACCAACTTCCATTTGCCCGAATCCACGCTGTTGATGCTGGTTTCGGCGTTCGCCGGTTATCCCGAGACCATGGCGGCTTACAAGGCTGCGGTTGACAACGGGTACCGCTTTTTCAGCTACGGTGATGCGATGTTCATCACGCGTAATCCTGCGCCGACTGCCCCTAAAGAATCGGGCCCAGAGGAAACTGTATGAGTCGCACCTGTCGTATGTCTTTCGAGCTGCTGGCCACTGATGGCAAGGCTCGTCGCGGTCGTTTGACCTTCCCGCGCGGTACCGTCGAGACCCCGGCCTTCATGCCGGTGGGCACGTACGGCACGGTCAAGGGCATGCTGCCACGGGATATCGAGGCGACCGGCGCTGAAATCATTCTGGGCAACACCTTCCACCTGTGGTTGCGCCCGGGCACGGAAGTGATCAAGAAGCACGGCGACCTGCACGATTTCATGCAGTGGAAAGGCCCGATCCTGACCGACTCCGGCGGTTTCCAGGTGTTCAGCCTGGGCGCCATGCGCAAGATCAAGGAGGAGGGCGTGACCTTCGCTTCCCCGGTCGACGGCGCCAAGGTGTTCATGGGCCCGGAAGAGTCGATGCAGGTCCAGCGTGACCTGGGCTCCGACATCGTGATGATTTTCGACGAATGCACGCCGTACCCGGCGGACGAAGACGTTGCTCGTATCTCCATGGAATTGTCCCTGCGTTGGGCCAAGCGTTCGAAAGAAGCCCATGGCGAGAACACGGCGGCGCTGTTCGGTATCGTTCAGGGCGGCATGCACCAGGACCTGCGCATGCGCTCCCTGGAAGGCCTCAACCAGATCGGTTTCGACGGCTTGGCCATCGGCGGCCTGTCGGTAGGCGAGCCGAAGCACGAAATGATCAAGGTGCTGGATTACCTGCCGGGCATGATGCCGGCTGACAAACCTCGTTACCTTATGGGCGTTGGCAAACCGGAAGACTTGGTTGAGGGTGTGCGCCGCGGTGTGGACATGTTCGATTGCGTGATGCCAACCCGTAATGCCCGCAATGGGCATCTGTTCATTGATACCGGCGTGCTGAAGATCCGAAATGCGTTCCATCGCCATGATGATTCGCCGCTCGATCCGACCTGCGATTGCTATACCTGCCAGAACTTCTCCCGCGCTTATCTGCATCACCTGGACAAGTGCGGCGAAATGCTGGGAAGCATGCTCAATACCATCCATAACTTGCGTCATTATCAAGTGCTTATGGCTGGTTTGCGCGAGGCTATTCAACAGGGTACATTGGCCGCCTTTGTCGATGCCTTCTACGCCAAACGCGGGTTACCTGTTCCGCCTTTGGACTGAGTTTTCTGACCCCAAGATTCAACATTTGCAACTGGAGTGCTAAATGAGCTTTTTTATCTCTAATGCCATGGCTGACGCCGCTGCACCTGCTGCTGCCGGCCCAATGGGCGGCGGTTTCGAGTGGATTTTCCTGGTCGGCTTCCTGGTCATCTTCTACCTGATGATCTGGCGTCCACAGGCCAAGCGCGCCAAAGAGCAGAAAAACCTGCTGAGCAGCCTGCAGAAAGGCGACGAAGTTGTGACCACTGGCGGCATCGCCGGCAAGATCACCAAAGTAGCTGACGATTTCGTTGTTCTGGAAGTTTCCGACACCGTCGAAATGAAATTCCAGAAAGGCGCTATCGCCGCCACGCTGCCAAAAGGCACGCTGAAAGCGATCTAAGTTTCAACTTCATATTCAATCGACGGGGCGCGCAAGGCGCCCCGCGTCATAAACGGGCGGCGTGATGCTGAACAAATACCCTCTGTGGAAATACATTCTGATCCTGGCGGTGCTGGCGGTCGGTCTGATTTATTCCGCTCCCAATCTTTATCCTGATGACCCGGCCATTCAGGTCAGCGGTGCAAGCACTGCGCTGCAAGTCAATCAGGCTGATCTGGATCGCGTGAGCGCTGCGCTCAAGGAATCCGGGATCAACGTCAAAGCTGCCACTTTGGCTGCCGGCGGCAAGGGCGGGCTGATTCGCCTGACCAAGGCTGAAGACCAGCTGCCAGCCAAGGACGTTGTGCGTAAGGCATTGGGTGATGACTACGTCGTCGCACTGAACCTGGCGCAAACCACTCCGCAATGGCTGCGCAACCTCGGGGCGCACCCGATGAAGCTGGGTCTGGACTTGTCCGGTGGTGTGCACTTCCTGCTGGAAGTGGACATGGACAAAGCCCTCGACGCACGCCTGAAAGTCTACGAAGGCGACGTCAAGAGCCTGCTGCGCAAAGAGAAACTGCGTTATCGCAGCCTGCCGCAACTCAACGGTGCCATTCAGCTGGGCTTCGCTGATGAAGACAGCCGTGAACAGGCCCGTTCGATCATTCGCAAGAACTTCAACGATTTCGACATTGTTCCGGCCGACCTCAATGGTCAGGCGGTGCTGCGTCTGGCGATGACCCCAGCCAAGCTGGCGGAAATCCGCGAATACTCCATCAAGCAGAACTTGACCACGGTACGTAACCGCGTCAACGAGCTGGGTGTTGCCGAGCCGATCGTCCAGCGTCAGGGCGCCAACCGCATCGTGGTTGAGCTGCCGGGCGTGCAGGACACCGCCGAAGCCAAACGTATCCTCGGCAAGACGGCCAACCTTGAGTTCCGTCTGGCCGCTGAGCCTGGCGCTTCGAAAGCCACTTCCGAAGAGTTCGAATTCCGCGAAGGCAAGCGTCCTCCTGCGTTGATCGAGCGTGGCCTGATCATCACCGGTGACCAGGTAACTGACGCCAAGGCTGGTTTCGGTGAGCACGGCACGCCGGAAGTGAACATCCGTCTGGATGGCCACGGCGGCGAGCTGATGAGCCGTGCGACCCGTTCGAACGTAGGTCGCAGCATGGCGGTGATCTTCATTGAGCAGCGTCCGGTGACCACCTACACCAAGCAAGTGGTCAACGGCGTCGAGAAAGACGTAGCGGTTCAGACCTTCAAGGAAGAGAAGAAGATCATCAGCCTGGCGACCATCCAGTCGCCGCTGGGTGCTCAATTCCGCATCACTGGCCTGAACGGTCAGGGTGAGTCGTCCGAACTGGCGCTGCTGCTGCGTGCCGGCGGTCTGGCTGCACCGATGTACTTCGCTGAAGAGCGCACCATTGGTCCAAGCCTGGGTGCGGACAACATCACCAAAGGTATCGACGCATCGCTGTGGGGCATGCTGTTCGTCTCGCTGTTCATCATCGCCATCTACCGCTTCTTTGGCATCATCGCCACCGTCGCACTGGCGGTGAACATGGTGCTGCTGCTGGCCCTGATGTCGCTGCTGGGTGCAACGCTGACCCTGCCGGGTATCGCCGGTATCGTATTGACCATGGGTATGGCGGTGGACGCCAACGTACTGATCTTCTCGCGTATTCGTGAAGAGATCGCGGCGGGCATGACCGTACAACGGGCAATCAACGAAGGCTTCGGCCGGGCATTCACTGCGATTCTCGACGCCAACCTGACAACATTGTTGGTCGGCGGGATTCTCTTTGCGATGGGCACCGGCCCGGTCAAAGGCTTCGCAGTGACCATGTCCCTCGGGATCTTTACCTCGATGTTCACGGCCATCATGGTGACCCGCGCGATGGTCAACCTGATCTTCGGCGGTCGTGACTTCAAGAAGTTGTGGATTTAAGGGGCTGCCATGTTACGTACAATCAACTTCATGGGCGTTCGCAACTTTGCGTTCGGCGTCACATTGTTCCTTACGGTCCTGGCACTGTTCAGTGTCTTCACCAAGGGCATGAACTGGGGCCTGGACTTCACCGGCGGTACGCTCATCGAGCTGACCTACGAGCGTCCGGCCGACGTCACCAAAGTGCGTGAGCAACTGGTGACCGCGGGTTATCACGAGGCGATCGTGCAGAGCTTCGGTGCGACTACCGATTTGCTGGTGCGCATGCCGGGTGAAGATCCGCAGTTGGGCCATCAAGTGGCAGAAGCGCTGTTGAAAGTCGGCGGCGAAAACCCGGCGACGGTCAAGCGCGTCGAGTTCGTCGGCCCGCAGGTGGGTGAAGAGCTGCGCGACCAGGGCGGCCTCGGCATGCTGATGGCGCTGGGCGGCATCCTGATCTACCTGGCGTTCCGCTTTCAGTGGAAGTTTGCAGTCGGTGCGATCGTTTCGCTGATACACGACGTGATCGTGACCATCGGTATCCTGTCGTTCTTCCAGATCACCTTCGACCTGACGGTGCTGGCGGCGGTACTGGCGATCATCGGTTACTCGCTCAACGACACCATCGTGGTATTCGACCGGGTTCGTGAGAACTTCCGGGTGCTGCGCAAGGCCAGCCTGATCGAGAACATCAACATCTCGACCACGCAAACCCTGCTGCGGACAATGGCGACTTCGATCTCCACGTTGCTGGCGATTGCGGCACTGCTGTTCTTCGGTGGCGACAACCTGTTCGGCTTCTCCATCGCCCTGTTCATCGGTGTTCTGGCGGGTACTTACTCGTCGATCTACATCGCGAACGTGGTGCTGATCTGGCTGAACCTGAGCACTGAAGACCTGATTCCTCCGGCTAATACCGAGAAGGAAGTCGACGACCGTCCTTGAGGGAAAATTCTCTTGGCGGCGTAGTCCAAAAAAGGCGCGAGTTGAACTCGCGCCTTTTTTTATGCTCCAAGGCTGGGAGAAGCGCGGACAAGTGCCGCATATGATGGTCAGGAGGTTCATGTGAACAAGTCGATGCTGGTTGGTGCGGTATTGGGTGCTGTCGGTGTGACTGCCGGGGGCGCTGTGGCCACCTACAGCCTGGTTAAAGATAACGGTCCTGAGTACGCGCAAGTACTCGCCGTTGAGCCGGTCAAGACACAAATCAAGACTCCACGTGAAGTGTGCAAGGATGTAACTGTCACCCGGCAAGCGCCGGTGAAAGATCAACACCAGATCGCTGGTACCGTGGTAGGTGCGCTGGCAGGTGGTTTGCTGGGTAACCAGATCGGCGGCGGCACCGGCAAGAAGATTGCCACGGTTGCAGGCGCGGTCGGCGGTGGTTATGCCGGTAACAAGGTGCAGGAGGGCATGCAAGAGCGTGACACCTACACCACGACCCAGACCCGTTGTAATACGGTGAACGACATCAGTGACAAGGTCGTGGGTTACGACGTGCGTTATTCGCTGAAGGGCAAGGAAGGCAAGGTGCGGATGGATCGCGATCCGGGCAACCAGATTCCGGTAGATAAGGAAGGCAAGTTGATCCTGTCTCAGAACGAGCCGGCTCAGTGAGTAGCTCAGCGTAAAAAGAAGCACCCTGCGGGGTGCTTTTTTTGTGCCCAAGATTTACTGCTGGCCTGTAGGAACCGGCTTGCTGGCGAATGATGCCGAGCGGTTTGTCAGATGCACCGCTATCGCTGGCAGGCCAGCTCCCACAAAGGCGTGGGGGTTGTTGGATTTGTAGGAGCCGGCTTGCTGGCGATAGCGGTGTAACAGCCGATATTAATGGTGGATGTCAGACCGAATCGCCAGCAAGCCGGCTCCTACAGAGGGCGCTTGAATTTCGGGCATAAAAAAAGCACCCCGAAGGGTGCTTTTTTCTGTCGCTGGAAGCTTAGCGCTTCAGCGAGGCTGGCAGGTGCGGCTGGATCGCTGTCAGTACTGCCTTGAAGCACTTGGTGTTACCGGCAACAACGTGGCCTTTTTCAAGGAAGTCGTGACCGCCGGTGAAGTCGCTCACCAAACCGCCTGCTTCCTGAATCAGCAGGGCGCCAGCAGCCATGTCCCATTCGGACAGGCCCGACTCCCAGAATGCGTCGAAACGGCCGGCAGCCACGTAGGCCAGGTCCAGGCTCGCCGAGCCAGCGCGGCGGATGCCGGCAGTCTGGCCAACCAGAGCGCGGAACATGCCCAGGTAGTTGTCGAGGTTGTCCATCTGGTCGTCACGGAATGGGAAGCCGGTACCCAGCAGGGCGCCGTCGAGGCTGGTGCGACCGCTGACGCGCAGACGACGACCGTTCAGTTGAGCGCCGCGACCACGGCTGGCGGTGAATTCTTCCTGGCGAACCGGGTCCAGAACCACAGCGTGCTCAAGACGACCACGGTATTTGCAGGCGATGCTGACAGCGAAGTGAGGAATGCCGCGCAGGAAGTTGGTGGTGCCGTCCAGCGGATCGATGATCCACAGGTACTCTTCGCCTTCGATGCCGGAGCCGGCGTGAAGGCCAGTCTCTTCACCCAGGATCGAGTGGTTCGGGTATGCCTTGCGCAGCGCGTCGATGATTTTCTGTTCAGCGGCGCGATCCACCTCGGATACGTAATCCTTGGCGTCTTTTTCGTCGACCTTGATGGTATCCAGGCGCTCGATGGAGCGGAAGATCAATTCACTGGCGCTGCGGGCGGCGCGCAGCGCGATATTCAGCATGGGCTGCATGGATGTGTCACCTAAGGTTGTTAAAGAAAGCCGGGCATTCTATCAGAAAGTTTCTACAGGAGAAGGTCGACGTTCGCTTTCATGGCTTAACGGTAGCTGGCGCTGTAAGATTCCGCTCCCGATTATCGTGTTCGAGAGCGCCTCCCTTGCTGCAAAACATTCGTGTCGTCCTGGTCAATACCAGCCATCCGGGCAATATCGGCGGGGCTGCGCGTGCCATGAAGAACATGGGCCTGTCGCGGCTGGTGCTGGTAGAGCCTCGTCTGTTCCCGCACCACGAGGCCGACGCCCGTGCTTCCGGTGCCGGTGACATCCTTGAAAACGCGCAAGTTGTCGCCACCTTGGAAGATGCCTTGGTCGGCTGCAACCTGGTGCTCGGCACCAGCGCCCGCGACCGGCGTATTCCCTGGCCGCTGCTGGATCCCCGCGAATGCGGCACCAAAGTGGTCGAGGAAGCCGGGCAGGGCGCGGAAATCGCCCTGGTATTCGGTCGTGAAGATTCCGGCCTGACCAACGAAGAGCTGCAGCGATGTCATTATCACGTGCACATCCCATCAGACCCTGAGTTCAGCTCTCTGAACCTTGGGGCAGCGGTGCAGGTGTTGAGTTATGAAGTGCGCATGTCCTGGCTGGCGGCCCAAGGTCAGCCAAGCAAGGTCGAGAAGGAAGAAGTGGCATCGGTCAAAAGCGCTGAGCTGGCGACCATGGATGAGCTTGAGCGATTCTATGAGCACCTGGAGCAAACCCTGGTGGCCATTGAATTCCTCGATCCGGAAAAGCCACGGCACTTGATGGCGCGCCTGCGCCGGTTGTACGGACGCAGCTCGGTCAGCCGGGCGGAAATGAATATATTGCGTGGCATCCTCACGGAAACCCAAAAAGCGGCCCGTGGTGAGCTTCTAAAGCGGAAGGATTAATGATGTTTGAGCGTTTGCGTGAAGATATCCAAAGCGTATTCCATCGAGACCCGGCGGCGCGTAACGCTTTTGAAGTCCTGACTTGCTACCCAGGCATGCACGCCATCTGGATCCACCGTTTGTCGGCAATGCTCTGGCGCGCCGACCTGAAATGGCTGGCACGGCTGGTGTCGAACTTCGGTCGCTGGTTGACCGGGATAGAGATTCACCCCGGCGCCAAGGTCGGCCGTCGCTTCTTTATTGACCACGGTATGGGCATCGTTATTGGTGAAACCGCCGAAATCGGCGATGACGTGACCATTTATCAGGGCGTGACCCTGGGCGGCACCAGCTGGAATAAAGGCAAGCGTCACCCAACGCTGGGTGATGGCGTGGTGGTCGGCGCGGGCGCCAAGGTACTTGGCCCGTTCACGGTCGGTGCCGGGGCCAAGGTCGGTTCCAATGCCGTTGTGACCAAAGAAGTTCCGCCGGGCGCCACAGTGGTGGGCATTCCGGGGCGAATCATCGTCAAGCCCGACGAAGAGCAGGACGCCAAGCGCAAGGCGATGGCCGAGAAAATCGGCTTCGATGCCTATGGCGTGACCGAAGACATGCCGGACCCGGTGGCTCGCGCCATCAATCAATTGCTCGATCACTTGCAGGCAGTCGATGGTCGTCTGGAGGGGGTGTGCGGAGCGTTGAAGGACCTGGGCAGTAATTACTGTGCGAAAGATCTGCCTGAACTGCGCGAAGAAGACTTCGCCTGTGTGAAGGACAAGGATCAGAGTCAGGCCAGCTAGACCGAGTCGACCTTATCGCGAGCAGTCCTACATTTGAAACGCGTTCCCCTGTAGGAGCGAGCCTGCTCGCGATAAACGATAACGCGCAATCACTGGCTGTAACCGGCCAGCCTTTGCTATGATGCGCCCGCTCTTTTGCGGGTAAACCTGACTAAAGTACTAGGTCTTATAGTTGACTTAAATACTCGGGAATTGCATACTCGCCCCATTCCGAACTCCGTGGTAATTGTCCATGCGACTGACTACAAAAGGCCGATACGCCGTGACCGCCATGCTTGACCTGGCGTTACACGCGCAGCACGGGCCCGTGTCCCTGGCCGATATCTCCGAGCGCCAAGGCATCTCCCTGTCCTACCTCGAACAGCTTTTTGCCAAATTGCGCCGCAGCAATCTGGTGTCCAGCGTCCGCGGTCCGGGCGGTGGCTACCAGTTGTCCCGCGACATGCAGGGCATTCAGGTTGCCCAGGTGATCGATGCGGTGAACGAATCGGTCGATGCGACCAAATGCCAGGGCCAGGGTGATTGCCATCAAGGCGACACCTGTTTGACCCACCACTTGTGGTGCGATCTGAGCCTGCAGATTCACGAATTTCTGAGCGGTATCAGCTTGGCTGACCTTGTGACTCGCCGTGAGGTGCAAGAAGTAGCCCAGCGTCAGGATCAACGCCGTTGCAACAGCAAGGCGCCACGCCTGGACAAGATTGAAGCGTCCGCCGTCGAATGACAGCCAGAGAGCTAAGCGGGACGCCAGCCAGCCTGATTTAGGAGATAGTCCATGAAATTGCCGATTTACCTTGATTACTCTGCGACTACCCCGGTTGATCCGCGTGTCGCGCAAAAGATGAGTGAATGCCTGCTGGTCGACGGAAACTTCGGTAACCCGGCGTCCCGTTCCCACGTGTTCGGCTGGAAAGCTGAAGAGTCCGTTGAAAACGCTCGTCGTCAGGTCGCTGACCTGGTCAACGCCGATCCGCGTGAAATCGTCTGGACCTCTGGTGCCACCGAGTCCGACAACCTGGCAATCAAGGGTGCGGCACATTTCTACGCCACCAAAGGCAAGCACCTGATCACCACCAAGATTGAGCACAAGGCTGTCCTCGACACCATGCGCCAACTGGAGCGTGAAGGCTTCGAAGTTACCTACATCGAACCTCGCACCGACGGTCTGGTCACTCCTGAGATGATCGAAGCCGAACTGCGCGACGACACCATCCTGGTTTCGGTCATGCACGTGAACAACGAGATCGGCACTGTCAATGACATTGCTGCGATCGGCGAACTGCTCCGTTCCAAGGGCATCCTGTTCCACGTCGACGCCGCTCAGTCCACCGGCAAGGTCGAAATCGATCTGCAGAAGCTGAAAGTCGACATGATGTCCTTCTCCGCCCACAAGACCTACGGTCCTAAAGGCATTGGCGCCCTGTACGTAAGCCGCAAGCCACGCGTTCGTATCGAAGCGACCATGCACGGCGGCGGTCACGAGCGCGGGATGCGTTCCGGCACCCTGGCGACTCATCAGATCGTCGGCATGGGTGAAGCTTTCCGCGTAGCCAAGGAAGACATGGCTGCCGAGAACGTGCGCATCAAAGCCTTGAGCGACCGTTTCTACAAGCAGGTCGAGCACCTGGAAGAGCTGTACGTCAATGGCAGCCTGACCGCCCGCGTTCCGCACAACCTGAACCTGAGCTTCAACTACGTTGAAGGCGAGTCGCTGATCATGGCGCTCAAGGATCTGGCGGTTTCGTCCGGTTCGGCCTGCACTTCGGCGTCCCTTGAGCCTTCGTACGTTCTGCGCGCCCTGGGCCGCAACGACGAACTGGCACACAGCTCGATTCGCTTTACCTTCGGCCGCTTCACCACCGAAGAAGAAATCGACTACGCCGCGCAGAAAGTCTGCGAGGCCGTTACCAAGCTGCGCGCTCTGTCGCCGCTGTGGGACATGTACAAAGACGGTGTCGACATTTCGAAAATCGAGTGGGCGGCACACTGATTTCAAGTCGCCGCGAACCGGCCCCGCGCACGATAGTGACGGGGCTTAAAGAGCGACTCTCTGATGAGTGAGGATTAAGAATCATGGCTTACAGCGAAAAGGTCATCGACCACTACGAAAACCCGCGCAACGTCGGCAAGATGGACGCGGAAGATCCTGATGTCGGCACCGGCATGGTCGGCGCGCCGGCGTGTGGCGACGTGATGCGCCTGCAGATCAAGGTCAACGACGCCGGCATCATCGAAGATGCCAAGTTCAAGACCTACGGCTGCGGTTCGGCTATCGCTTCCAGCTCCCTCGCCACGGAGTGGATGAAGGGCAAGACTCTGGACGAAGCGGAAACCATCAAGAACACTCAGCTGGCTGAAGAACTGGCCCTGCCGCCAGTGAAAATTCACTGCTCGGTACTCGCTGAAGACGCCATCAAGGCTGCCGTTCGCGACTACAAGCAGAAGAAAGGCTTGATCTGATTTTCGAGTTTTGGCGACGAGTAAGGAGTCACCGATGGCTATCAGCATGACAGAAGCGGCTGCTCGACACGTGCGGCGCTCCCTCGACGGGCGCGGCAAAGGTGAAGGGATTCGTCTGGGTGTTCGCACCACGGGCTGTTCCGGCCTTGCCTACGTGCTGGAGTTTGTCGACGAGGTGGTTGCAGAGGATCAGGTGTTCGAGAGTCACGGCGAAAAAGTGATCATCGACCCGAAAAGCCTGGCCTACCTGGACGGCACCGAGCTCGATTTCGTCAAGGAAGGGTTGAACGAAGGCTTCAAGTTCAACAACCCCAACGTACGCGGTGAATGTGGCTGCGGCGAAAGCTTCAACATCTGAGGCTGCTCGTGGGTACTCCTTGTCATTTCGCTTTATTTGAGCTGCAACCGAGTTTCAATCTGGACCTCGACCAGCTGGCTACGCGCTACCGTGAGTTGGCGCGCAGTGTTCATCCGGACCGCTTCGCTGACGCTTCCGAGCGTGAGCAGCGGCTGGCGCTAGAGCAATCCGCGAGCCTCAATGAGGCCTACCAGACGCTCAAGAGTCCACCCAAGCGCGCGCGTTACCTGCTCGCCTTGAATGGGGGTGAGCTGCCGCTGGAGGTCACGGTGCATGATCCGGAGTTTCTTCTGCAACAGATGGAGTTGCGTGAAGAGCTCGAAGACCTGCAGGACAGCGCCGACCTCAATGGCGTTGCCGTCTTCAAGCGACGCCTGAAGGCTGCCCAGGATGAACTGAACCAAAGCTTCGCAGCTTGCTGGAACGATGCCGCGCACCGCGAACAGGCCGAACGCCTGATGCGGCGCATGCAGTTCCTTGACAAGCTCACCTACGAAGTGCGCCAGTTAGAAGAGCGCCTCGACGATTAACCCAGTGCCGCTCCGGTCGCACGCCTGATATACAGATAAGTCCTGATAACGATGGCCCTACTGCAGATCGCCGAACCCGGCCAAAGTCCTCAACCGCACCAGCGTCGTCTGGCTGTGGGGATCGACTTGGGCACTACCAATTCGCTGGTCGCTGCATTGCGCAGTGGTCTTTCCGAGCCGCTTGCCGACGCAGAAGGGCGGGTCATCCTGCCGTCTGCCGTGCGCTATCACGCCGATCGCGTCGAAGTTGGCGAATCCGCCAAACTGGCTGCCGCTACCGATCCCTTGAACACTGTGCTGTCGGTCAAGCGCTTGATGGGTCGTGGTCTGTCCGACGTCAAGCAATTGGGCGACCAACTGCCGTACCGCTTTGTCGGTGGCGAATCACACATGCCGTTCATCGACACGATCCAGGGCCCGAAAAGCCCGGTCGAAGTCTCTGCCGATATCCTCAAGGTCCTGCGTCAGCGCGCTGAAGCGACCCTGGGCGGTGAACTGGTCGGCGCGGTGATCACCGTTCCAGCCTATTTCGACGACGCTCAGCGTCAAGCCACCAAGGACGCGGCCAAGCTCGCCGGTCTGAATGTGCTGCGTTTGCTCAATGAGCCGACCGCAGCCGCTGTGGCTTATGGTCTGGATCAACACGCCGAAGGCCTGGTCGCGATTTACGACCTGGGTGGCGGTACTTTCGATATTTCGATTCTGCGCCTGACCGGCGGTGTCTTCGAAGTCCTGGCTACCGGTGGCGACAGCGCCCTGGGCGGCGATGACTTCGACCACGCCATCGCTGGCTGGATCATTGAGAGCGCGGGCTTGTCTGCCGATCTCGATCCGGGCGCGCAGCGTCAACTGCTGCAAACCGCCTGTGCGGCCAAAGAAGCGCTGACCAATGCCCCGTCGGTCGAAGTGGTTCACGGCGACTGGAAGGCCGAACTGACCCGTGAAGCCTTTGATGCGCTGATCGAGCCGATGGTCGCGCGCAGCCTGAAAGCCTGCCGTCGCGCGGTACGTGATTCCGGTGTTGAGCTGGAAGACGTGCATGCGGTTGTCATGGTCGGCGGCTCGACTCGCGTGCCTCGCGTTCGTGAGGCCGTGGCGGAAGCCTTCGGTCGTCAGCCATTGACTGAAATCGACCCGGATCAAGTGGTGGCCATTGGTGCTGCGATCCAGGCCGATACCTTGGCGGGCAACAAGCGCGACGGCGATGAACTGCTGCTGCTGGACGTGATTCCGTTGTCCCTGGGGCTGGAAACCATGGGCGGCCTGATGGAGAAGGTGATTCCACGCAACACCACCATCCCCGTTGCCCGCGCCCAGGACTTCACCACCTATAAAGACGGCCAGTCGGCCATGGCAATCCACGTGTTGCAGGGTGAGCGCGAGCTGATCAGCGACTGCCGTTCCCTGGCACGTTTCGAGTTGCGCGGTATTCCGTCGATGGTGGCCGGTGCAGCGAAAATTCGCGTGACCTTCCAGGTTGATGCCGATGGCTTGCTCAGTGTTTCCGCCCGCGAACTGGGTTCGGGCGTTGAGGCCAGCATCCAGGTCAAGCCGTCCTACGGCCTGACCGACGGCGAAATTGCCAAGATGCTCAAGGATTCGTTCCAGCACGCCAACGATGACAAGGTTGCCCGCGTATTGCGTGAGCAACAAGTCGATGCGCGGCGGCTGATTGAAGCCGTTCAGGCTGCCTTGGAAGCTGATGGTGACCGCCTGCTCGATGCCGAAGAGCGCATGGTCATCGAGGCTCAGGTGCAGGAGCTGACCGAACTGATGAAAGGTACCGATGGTTACGCCATCGAGCAGCAGACCAAGCGTCTGTCGCAAGTGACCGATGCTTTTGCCGCCCGTCGCATGGATTCGACCGTGAAAGCCGCTCTGGCGGGCCGCAACCTGAATGAGATAGAGGAATAACGATGCCGCAGGTCATTTTTCTGCCACACGAAAAGTTTTGCCCGGACGGCATGGTTGTTGAGGCCGAGACCGGTACCTCTATCCTCGAACTGGCCCACGAACACCACATCGAGATGGAAAGTGCCTGCGGCGGCGTCTGTGCCTGCACCACATGTCATTGCCTGATTCGCGAAGGTTTCGACTCGCTGGAAGAGGCTGACGAGCTGGAAGAGGATTATCTTGATCGGGCCTGGGGGCTGGAGCCTGTATCCCGGCTGGGTTGCCAGGCCAAGGTCGGTACCGAAGACCTGACCGTCGAAATTCCGAAATACTCGCTCAACCACGCAGCCGAAGCGCCGCACTGATTCAAGGAATTATCATGAGTCTGAAGTGGACTGATGTGCTGGAAATCGCGATCCAGCTGGAAGAAAGCAAACCCGATGTTGACCCTATGTCGGTCAACTTCGTCGATCTGCGCAAATGGGTGATGGAATTGCCCGAGTTCGACGACAAGCCTGAGCATTGTGGCGAAAAGATCCTGGAGGCCATTCAGGCCCACTGGATCGAAGAACGCGACTGAGCCACGCTGCAGGTTAGGCAATACCCAAGAACCCGCGTATAATTCGCGGGTTTAATTTTTCGCAAATTACCGTTTCTGGAGTTACACCATGGCTGTTCAACGTACTTTCTCCATCATCAAGCCTGACGCCGTTGCTAAAAACGTGATCGGCAAGATCACCACTCGCTTCGAAGACGCTGGCCTGCGCGTTGTAGCTTCGAAACTGAAGCAACTGTCCAAAGCCGAAGCCGAAGGCTTCTACGCTGAGCACAGCGAGCGCGGTTTCTTCGGTGATCTGGTTGCCTTCATGACTTCCGGTCCGGTTGTTGTTCAGGTTCTGGAAGGCGAAAACGCTATCGCTCGCAACCGTGAGCTGATGGGCGCTACCAACCCTAAAGAAGCTGCTGCCGGCACCATCCGTGCAGACTTCGCTGAATCGATCGACGCCAACGCCGTACACGGTTCGGACTCCGAAGCCGCTGCTGCTCGCGAAATCGCATACTTCTTCGCAGCTACTGAAGTAACCACTCGCTAAGCATTGGCTTAAGAGTGAAGGTGAATCCATGACTACATCGACTGTAAAAACCAACCTGCTGGGTCTGACTCAACAGGAAATGGAAAAATTCTTCGACTCAATCGGGGAGAAGCGTTTCCGTGCCGGTCAGGTAATGAAATGGATTCACCACTTTGGCGTCGATGATTTCGACGCCATGACGAACGTCAGCAAGGCCTTGCGCGAAAAGCTCAAGGCTGTTGCTGAAGTCCGTGGTCCAGAAGTGGTCAGCGAGGACATCTCCAGCGACGGCACCCGCAAGTGGGTGGTGCGCGTGGCGTCCGGCAGCTGCGTCGAGACCGTGTACATTCCCCAGGGCAAGCGCGGCACCTTGTGCGTTTCGTCCCAGGCAGGCTGTGCCCTGGATTGCAGTTTCTGCTCCACCGGCAAGCAAGGCTTCAATAGCAACCTCACCGCCGCCGAAGTGATCGGTCAGGTGTGGATTGCCAACAAATCCTTTGGCAGCGTCCCGGCGACCGTCGACCGTGCCATCACCAACGTGGTGATGATGGGCATGGGTGAGCCGCTGCTGAACTTCGACAACGTCATCGCAGCCATGCATCTGATGATGGACGACCTGGGCTACGGCATTTCCAAGCGCCGTGTGACCCTGTCGACTTCCGGTGTGGTGCCGATGATCGATGAGCTGTCCAAGCACATCGACGTCTCCCTGGCGTTGTCCCTGCATGCACCGAATGACGCATTGCGTAACCAATTGGTGCCGATCAACAAAAAATATCCGCTTAAGATGCTCCTCGAGTCGTGCCAGCGCTACATGTCGTCCCTGGGCGAAAAGCGCGTGCTGACCATCGAGTACACCTTGCTCAAAGACGTCAACGACAAGGTCGAGCACGCGGTCGAGATGATCGAGTTGCTTAAGAACATCCCGTGCAAGATCAACCTGATTCCGTTCAATCCGTTTCCGCACTCCGGGTACGAGCGGCCGAGCAACAACGCCATTCGTCGGTTCCAGGATCAGCTTCATCACGCCGGTTTCAACGTCACTGTCCGCACCACTCGTGGTGAAGACATCGACGCGGCTTGTGGTCAATTGGTAGGGCAGGTGCTGGATCGCACCCGTCGCAGCGAACGTTATATCGCCGTGCGCGAACTGAGCGCCGACAACGATATGGCGCAGAACGCCGCGAAATAATTAAGAGAGGATCTCTATGTCCCTGCGCTTTGCGCTGCTTTTGCTGTTGGCCAGCCTGTGTTCGGGCTGCGTGCTTTCGGGCGATTACAACCCGATGAAGACCAGCAAGGGCCGTGACGAAGCGCGTGAGGCGTACGTGCAGTTGGGCATCGGTTATCTGCAACAGGGTATGACCGAGCGGGCAAAAGTGCCATTGAAGAAGGCACTGGAGCTGGATGACGCGGATCCTGACGCCAATGCGGCACTGGGGCTGGTATTCCAGGCCGAGATGGAGCCGGAACTGGCAGACCAGCATTTCCGCAAGGCGCTGTCTTCTCGTCCCGCCGATGCGCGCATCCTCAACAACTACGGCAGTTTTCTTTTCGAGCAGAAACGTTACAAGGAAGCCTACGAGCGCTTCGAACAGGCTGCTGCCGATACCCTGTATCCTGAGCGTTCGCGAGTATTCGAAAACCTCGGCATGACCGCTTCAATGCTCGGCCAGCGGGATTTGGCCCAGCAGCAACTGGAAAAAGCCTTGCGCTTGAATCGTCAACAACCTCGTGCCTTGCTGGAAATGGCTGAGTTGTCTTACGAAGACAGGCATTATGTGCCCGCGCGTGACTATTACGATCGTTTTAGCCTGCTTGCCGAGCAAAATGCACGTAGTCTATTGCTCGGCGTTCGGCTGGCAATAGTGTTCGAAGATCGCGACAAGGCTGCCAGTGCGGGCCTGCAATTAAAACGACTCTATCCCGGTACACCGGAATATCAGCAATACCTGTCGGAGCAATGATGAAAGCGGCGCATCCTGAAGTTGTAGCAGCGAATCGCGTAAATCCCGGTGAGACCTTGCGCCAGGCCCGCGAAAGCAATGGCTGGTCGCTGGCCGAAGTGGCTCTCAAGCTCAACCTTACCGTCAATTCCCTGAGTAATCTGGAAGCCGGCGCTTTCGATAAGCTGCCTGGGCACACCTTCGCCCGTGGCTATATCCGTGCCTACGCTAAATTGCTCGGTATGGACCAGGCCGTTCTGGTCCAGCAGTTCGACCAATCCACCGGTACCGACTCCAAAGGCAGCAGCGTTCATAGCCTGGGTCGTATCGAAGAGCCGGTTCGGGTTTCCCACACCATTTTGCGAATCGTCAGCCTATTGTTGCTGATCGCTGTGATCGGCGGCGGTTTCGTCTGGTGGCAGGACCAGACCTCACTGCGCACCAAAGACCCGATCAGCCTCAGTCCGGAACACGTCGAAGTCGAAGGCGCTGACGGCACCACCCAGATCCATCCTCTGGACGAGCCGGAAGACCAGGCCGTCGCCGAAGGTCAGGCTGAAGGTGCAACTGCGCTGGCGTTGCCGCAGGCCGAAACCTCGGCAGATACATCAGCCCAGGGCCCGGAAGCCGCACCTTCGCCAGCACCAACCGCTCCTGCTCCAGCAGCGCCGACGCACAACGCTGCCCCGGTTGTTGCGACGCCTGCGACCCCGGCTCCAGCTGTTCCTGCCGTTCCAGCCCCGACTGTGACTGCACCGGTTGCTCCGACTGCTCCAGCACCGGCGGCTCCTGCTTCAACGGCTGCTCCAGTTGCCGGCCAGGGTCAGGTTCAACTGCAATTCACTGCTGATTGCTGGACACAAGTCACCGACGGCACTGGCAAGGTGTTGTTGAGCGGCCTCAAGCGCAAGGGCGACAGTGTTTCCGTCAGTGGCAAGCCGCCGTTCGCCGTACGCCTGGGCTACGCCCGTGGCGCGCAGGTCAGCTACAACGGTCAGGCAGTCGATGTTGCTCCGTTCACCAGTGGCGAGACTGCTCGCCTGAAGTTGGGTCAATAAGTCATGCACGGCGAATCTCCAATCAAACGTCGCGAATCGCGCAAGATCTGGGTCGGCAACGTACCGGTAGGCGGCGATGCGCCTATCGCTGTGCAGAGCATGACCAACAGCGACACCAATGATGTCGCAGCCACCGTCGCCCAGATCAATCGTCTGGAAGCAGCCGGTGTCGATATCGTGCGGGTATCCGTCCCGGACATGGACGCTGCCGAGGCGTTTGGCAAGATCAAGCAACTGGTCAAGGTTCCGCTGGTTGCCGATATCCATTTCGATTACCGGATCGCTTTGCGCGTCGCCGAACTGGGCGTGGACTGTCTGCGGATCAATCCGGGCAACATCGGTCGTGAAGATCGCGTACGTGCCGTGGTCGACGCAGCCCGTGATCGCGGCATTCCGATTCGCATCGGTGTGAATGCCGGTTCCCTGGAAAAAGACCTGCAAAAGAAATACGGCGAGCCGACGCCGGCCGCGCTGGTCGAATCGGCCTTGCGCCACGTCGAGCACCTTGAACGCCTGAATTTCCAGGACTTCAAGGTCAGCGTGAAAGCTTCCGATGTGTTCATGGCCGTCGAAGCCTACCGCCTGCTGGCGAAAGAAATCGTTCAGCCGCTGCACCTGGGCATCACTGAAGCCGGTGGTTTGCGTTCCGGCACAGTGAAATCTGCCGTGGGCCTCGGTATGCTGCTCGCCGAAGGGATTGGCGATACTATTCGCATCTCGTTGGCGGCCGACCCGGTCGAGGAAGTGAAAGTCGGCTACGACATTCTCAAGTCCCTGCATCTGCGTTCACGTGGCATCAACTTCATTGCCTGCCCGAGCTGCTCGCGGCAGAACTTCGATGTGGTCAAAACCATGAACGAACTGGAAGGGCGCCTCGAAGACCTGTTGGTACCGCTGGATGTCGCGGTCATCGGTTGCGTGGTCAACGGCCCGGGTGAAGCCAAGGAAGCCCATATCGGCTTGACCGGCGGCACGCCAAACCTGATTTACATCGACGGCAAGCCGTCGCAGAAACTGACGAATGACAATCTGGTGGATGAGCTCGAACGCTTGATCCGCGAGAAAGCGGCCGAAAAGGTCGAAGCTGACGCTGCCGTAATCGCGCGCGGTTGAGACTGACTAAAGAGCCGAACGAATTTAAGGATTTATTGTGAGCAAGTCTCTGCAAGCCATTCGTGGCATGAACGACATCCTGCCCGAACAGACTCCGTTGTGGCGTCATTTCGAGGGCACCGTTTCGCGTCTGCTGGATAACTACGGTTACAAGCAGATCCGCATGCCGATCGTTGAGTTCACCGAGTTGTTCAAGCGCTCCATCGGTGAAGTGACCGACATCGTCGAAAAAGAGATGTACACCTTCGACGACCGCAACGGCGATTCACTGACCCTGCGTCCTGAAGGCACCGCCGCCTGCGTGCGTGCAGTGCTCGAGCACGGCATCACCGGCGGTGGCCAGGTGCAGAAACTTTGGTACATCGGCCCGATGTTCCGTCACGAGCGTCCGCAGAAAGGCCGTTATCGCCAGTTCCACCAGATCGGTGTCGAGGTGTTCAACCTCGACGGTCCGGACATCGATGCCGAACTGATCGTGCTGACCTGGCGCCTGTGGGGCGAGCTGGGTATCCGCGATGCGGTCAAGCTCGAACTCAACAGCCTGGGCACCAGCGAATCCCGTGGTCGTTACCGCGAAGCACTGGTCGAGTTCCTGTCCGGGCATCTGGACAAACTGGACGAAGACAGCCAGCGCCGCCTGAAGACCAATCCGCTGCGGGTTCTGGACACCAAGAACGCCGACACACAAGCGATTCTGGTCGATGCGCCGAAGATGGCCGACTACCTCGACGAAGAATCCCGCGTGCACTTCGAGGGCCTCAAGGCTCGCCTGGACGCCGCCGGCATTCCTTATGTGATCAACCCGAAGCTGGTGCGCGGGCTGGATTACTACAGCAAGACTGTTTTCGAATGGGTCACCGACAAACTGGGCGCCCAAGGCACCGTGTGTGCCGGTGGACGTTACGACGGCCTGGTTGAGCAGATGGGCGGCAAACCGACCGCTGGTGTGGGTTTCGCCATGGGTATCGAGCGTCTGGTTCTGCTGCTGGAAACCCTGGAGCAGATCCCGGAAGAGATCTCTCGTCAGGTCGATGTCTACCTCTGCGCCTTCGGTGAAGAAGCCGAGCTGGCCGGTCTGGCCCTGGCCGAGCGCGTGCGTGACCAGTTACCAAACCTGCGCCTGCAAGTGAATGCCGGCGCCGGCAGCTTCAAAAGCCAGTTCAAGAAAGCCGACAAGAGCGGTGCGCTGTATGCACTGATCCTCGGTGACGATGAGATGGCCCAGCAAGTGGTAGGTTTCAAACCCCTGCGTGGCCAGGGCGAACAACAAAGCATTGCCTGGGATGCGCTTGCCGCTCACCTGGCCACCTGCGTCGTGCAGGGTTGAAGCTGTCTTAAACAGCCGATTTAGCGATTAAGGAGTATTGGGGTGTCGAGTACCGAAGACGAACAGCTGGCGGATTTGAAGGACTGGTGGTCACGCAACGGCAAGCCCCTGGTCACTGGCGGCTTGTTGGCGCTGGTTATCGTGTTCGGCTGGCAAGCCTTTCACAAGTATCAGAACAACCAGTCGCAAGGCGCCTCGATGCTCTATCAGCAATTGCTGGAGACCACGCTGACGCCAGATGGCAAGCCTGATGCGGCCCGGGTTTCCGATCTCGCCGGCAAGCTCAACAGCGAGTTCGGCGGCAGTGCCTATGCGCAGTACGGCAGCCTGTTCGTAGCGAAAGTCGCTGTCGACAGCGGCAAGCTGGATGACGCAGTCAGCGAGCTGAAAGCCATCGTTGCCAAACCTGCCAACCCGGCACTGGGCGAAATCGCCCGTCAGCGCCTGGCGCAGGTTCTGGGGGCGCAGAACAAGGCCGATGAAGCCCTGAAACTGCTTGAAGGCGATGCCGACAAAGCGTTCCTGGCCACTCGCGAAGAACTCAAGGGCGACCTGCTGGTGCAGTTGGGTCGTACTGACGAAGCACACGCGGCGTATCAAAAAGCCAAGGCGGCACTGTCGGATGAAGCGGCGGTCGGTGGCCTACAAATCAAGCTGGACGATCTGGCCAAAGGGGATGCGTGACGTGATCCGTTGGAAACATGCAGCATTGCTGGCTCTGGCCGTTATGGCCGCGGGTTGCAGCAGCAACAGTAAAAAAGAATTGCCGCCGGCCGAGTTGACCGACTTCAAAGAAGAAGTGGTTTTGCAGAAGCAGTGGAGCCGTTCGATCGGTGACGGTCAGGGCGAAAGCTACAACATGCTGGTTCCGGCAATCGATGGCGATACCATCTATGCCGCCGACGTTACCGGTGTGGTGATGGCGATGGATCGCAGCAACGGCGACGTCAAATGGAAGAAAGATCTCGAACTGCCTGTTTCCGGCGCCGTTGGCGTGGGTTACGGTCTGCTGACGATCGGTACGATCAAGGGTGAAATCGTTGCCCTGGACGCCATCAACGGCGAAGAGAAATGGCGCGCTCGCGTGTCCAGCGAAGTCCTCGCGCCACCCGCCAACAACGGCGACGTGGTGGTGGTTCAGACTCAGGACGACCGTCTGATCGGTCTGGATGCCGCGACCGGCAACCAGCGCTGGTTGTATGACAGCACGCCTGCGGTCCTGACCCTGCGCGGAACCAGCGCACCGATCGTTACCAACCGCCTCGCGGTGGCTGGCTTTTCGACCGGTAAAGTGGTTGCTCTCGACATTTCCAACGGCGTGCCGGTGTGGGAACAGCGTGTAGCGATCCCACAAGGTCGTTCGGAACTGGAGCGCGTGGTCGACATCGACGGTGGCTTGCTGCTGTCCGGCGAGACGATTTATGTCGCGAGCTATCAGGGGCGCGTTGCGGCACTGGACCTGCAAAGCGGTCGTCAGCTCTGGCAGCGTGATGCTTCCAGCTATGCCGGTGTCGCCCAGGGTTTTGGCAGCGTCTATGTGAGCCTGTCTTCGGGCACCGTTGAAGGCGTCGACGAACGTTCCACCTCCGCCTTGTGGAGCAACGATGCGTTGGCCCGCCGTCAACTGTCGGCTCCGGAAGTGTTCTCCAGCTACGTTGCAGTTGGTGACCTGGAAGGTTACCTGCACCTGCTGAGCCAGGTGGACGGTCGTTTCGTCGGCCGCGAGCGCATCGACAGCGACGGCCTGCGTGCTCGTCCGCTGGTGGTGGGTGACACGATTTATGTATATGGCAACAGCGGCAAACTGGAAGCCCTGACCATTAAGTAATGGTTTGACTATGCTTGGGGTTAGTTCCCCAAGCGGCCCCGTTCTGCGGGGCTCGCAGTGCTAACAGGCGCTGCCCCGAGCACCAGCCGCTGCCTCGCAGCGGCTTTTGTATTTTCTGAAATAACGAAGTGGAGAGCCGCATGGTTCCCGTAATCGCCCTGGTGGGCCGACCGAACGTCGGCAAGTCCACCTTGTTCAACCGCCTGACCAGGACTCGTGACGCCATCGTCGGCGACTTGTCCGGTCTGACCCGTGATCGCCAATACGGTGAGGCCAAGTGGCAAGGGCGTTCCTACATTCTGGTCGACACCGGCGGTATCTCCGGTGACGAGCACGGTATGGACGAAAAAATGGCCGAGCAGTCGCTGCTGGCCATTGAAGAAGCGGATGTTGTGTTGTTCCTGGTAGATGCCAAGGCCGGTTTCACTGCCGCTGACCAGATGATCGCCGAGCATTTGCGCAAACGTAACAAGCGTTCCTACGTGGTTGCCAACAAGGTCGACAACATCGACCCTGAAATGGCCCGCGCCGAATTCGCTCCGTTGGGCATGGGCCACGCGATCCCGATCGCCGGTGCTCACGGCCGTGGCATCACCCAGATGCTGGAAATCGCCCTGAGCGATTTCCCGAAAGACGAAGAAGAGCCGGAAGAAGGCGAGGAAGAGATCGTTGCCGAAGGCGAGGAAGCCAAGCGCATTCCTGGCCCGAGCGAAAAAGACGGGATCAAGATCGCGATCATTGGCCGCCCGAACGTCGGCAAGTCGACCCTGGTCAACCGTATGCTCGGTGAAGACCGGGTAATCGTCTATGACCAACCCGGCACCACCCGCGACAGTATCTACATCCCGTTCGAGCGTAACGACGAGAAGTACACGCTGATCGACACCGCTGGTGTGCGCAAGCGCGGCAAGATCCACGAAGAAGTCGAAAAGTTCTCCGTGGTCAAAACCCTGCAAGCGATCAAAGACGCCAACGTGGTGATCTTCGTGATGGATGCCCGCGAAGGCGTGGTCGACCACGACCTCAACCTGCTGGGCTTCGCCATTGAGTCGGGTCGTGCGCTGGTTATCGCGATCAACAAGTGGGATGGCATGACGCCGAGCGAGCGCGACTTCGTGAAGGTCGAACTGCAGCGTCGCCTGTTCTTCGTTGATTACGCCGACATCCACTTCATCTCGGCACTGCACGGCACTGGCGTAGGCAACCTCTACGCCTCCGTTCAGAACTCGTTCAAGTCCGCGGTCACCCGCTGGCCGACCAACCGCCTCACCCAGATCCTGGAAGACGCGGTTGGCGAGCACGCGCCACCGATGGTCAACAATCGCCGGATAAAGCTGCGCTATGCCCACTTGGGTGGTGCGAACCCGCCGATCATCGTGATTCACGGTAACCAGATCGAGAAGGTGCCGAAGTCTTACGTGCGTTACCTGGAAAACACTTACCGTCGTGTGCTGAAGCTGGTCGGTACGCCGATCCGCATCGAGTTCAAGGGCGGCGAGAACCCGTACGAAGGCAACAAGAACTCGCTGACAGACCGCCAGGTCAACAAGAAGCGTCGCTTGATGTCGCATAACAAGAAGGCCGACAAGAAGCGCCGCGACAAGCGCTGACGCTTGCGTAGGAGCCGGCTTGCTGGCGATGGCACCACCGCGGTTCATCTGAAATACCGCAGTGATAGGATCGCCAGCAATCCGGCTCCTACAGGGTTCGGCAGTAAAAAGGGTGCTCGCCAGAGCGCCCTTTTTTTATGGGCGACGTTTGGGCTATCCTCGGACTCCCCGCGCCGACGTAGAGCCGGGTGTAGAGCAGGGAATCACCGATGATCACCAGTAAGCTGCCGAATGTCGGCATCACTATCTTCACTCAGATGTCTCAACTCGCGGCGCAGACCGGGGCAATCAACCTGTCCCAGGGCTTCCCCGATTTCGATGCTCCGCAGGCCCTTTGCGACGCCGTTGGGCGGCATATTGCCAATGGGCACAATCAGTATTCACCGATGACCGGCCTGCCGGCATTGCGTCAGCAAGTGACGGCGAAAATTGCGCGCAGCTACGGCGTCACTGTCGATGCCGACAATGAAGTGACCATCACTCCCGGCGCCACTCAAGCGATCTTCTGTGCGATTCAGGCGGTTATCCACAGCGGCGATGAAGTGATCGTCTTCGATCCGTGTTACGACAGTTACGAGCCGTCGGTGGAGCTGGCTGGTGGTCGTTGCGTGCATGTGCAACTCGGTTTGAATGACTTCTCTATCGACTTTCAAAAGCTGGCTGAGGCGATTACGCCGCGCACACGGATGATCGTGCTCAACTCGCCGCACAATCCGAGTGGGGCGCTGATCAGCCGGGCCGAGCTGGATCAGCTGGCGGATTTGATCCGTGAAAAAGACATCTACATCGTCAGTGACGAGGTTTATGAGCACCTGGTTTTCGACGGTGTGCCTCACGTCAGCGTGCTGAATCACGAAGAGCTGTATCAGCGCGCATTTGTGGTCAGTTCATTTGGCAAGACTTACCACGTCACGGGCTGGAAAACCGGCTACGTGGTCGCGCCGCCGGCCCTGACGGCGGAGCTGCGCAAGGTGCATCAATACGTCAGTTTCTGCGGTGTGACTCCACTGCAATACGCGTTGGCCGACTTCATGGCCGAGCATCCGGAACACATCGCTGAGTTGCCGGGCTTCTATCAGGCCAAGCGTGACCTGTTCTGCGATCTGCTGGCGCCGTCGCGTTTCAGTTTCACCCGGGTGACCGGCACGTATTTCCAATTGGTCGACTACTCGCAGATCCGTCCCGACCTCAATGACGTTGAGATGGCGCTGTGGATGACCCGTGAACACGGCGTGGCGAGTATCCCGATCTCGGTGTTCTACCAGACGCCGCCTGAAGGCCAGCGCTTGGTGCGGCTGTGCTTTGCCAAGCGCGAGGAGACCCTGCGTGAAGCAGCGGAAAAACTATGCGTGATTTGAGTGCGCTGCCGAATTTGACCGTCGCGCTGATTCAGACCTCCCTGGCCTGGCATGATCGTCAGGCAAATCTGGAGCATTTCGAGCCGTTGCTGGAGCAGGCTCGCGGCGCTGATCTGATCATCCTGCCGGAAATGTTCACCACCGGGTTCTCGATGGAGTCTGAAACTCTCGCGGAAGCGGAAAGCGGCCCCACCAGCAAATGGCTGCGCGTTCAAGCGGCGAAACTTGATGCGGTGATCACCGGTAGCGTGATCGTTCAGGCCACCGACGGCAGTCACCGCAATCGACTGTTGTGGGCGCGGCCGGACGGCGAGGTGTTGCACTACGACAAGCGCCATTTGTTCCGCATGGCCGGCGAGCACAATCACTACACCCCCGGCGAGCGCCAGGTGCAGTTCGAGCTCAAGGGTTGGCGCGTGCGTCCGCTGATTTGCTACGACTTGCGCTTCCCGGTCTGGAGCCGCGATGCCCAGGACACTGACCTGCTGCTGTACACCGCCAACTGGCCAGGCGCGCGTCGCCAGCACTGGAATCGTTTGTTGCCGGCGCGCGCGATCGAGAACCTGTGCTATGTCGCGGCGGTGAATCGCATCGGCACCGATGGCAAAGGTTTTGCCTATACCGGTGACAGTCAGGTACTGGATTTCCAGGGTGAGACCTTGCTCAGTGCGGGTGAGGCGGATGGCGTGTTCAAGGTGACGCTGGATGCGGCGGAACTGGCGGCTTATCGCACGCGGTTTCCGGCGAATCTGGATGCCGATACCTTCGAATTCACCTGACATTCGCTGCGCCTGACAGGGCCTCATCGCCAGCAGGCTGGCTCCCACATTGGAAAGGCGATTTCCTGTGGGAGCCAGCCTGCTGGCGATGGGCCAGTTCAGACAACACAAAACCAGCAGGCAAAAAAAGGCCCCGAGGTTTGCACCTTGGGGCCTTTTGCATTTCTGCGATGGCTTACGCCGCTTTCGCTTCCGGCTGGCTCAGCGAACGGTTGAGCGCGCTGAACAGTGCCTTGAAGCTGGCGGTGGTGATGTTTTCATCGATACCCACGCCGTGCACCGCACGTTCGCCGTTCACGCGCAGTTCAATGTAGGCCGCGGCCTTGGCATTGGTGCCCGCGCCGATGGCGTGTTCGTTGTAGTCCATGATTTCCACCGGAATCGGCAGGCCAGCCACCAGTGCTTCCAGGGCGCCATTGCCCTTGCCGCGCCAATGCAGGTTGGTTTCACCCTGGCCTTTGCTGGCCACTTCGACTTCGACGGCGCTGTTGCCGTTTTCTTCCTGCAGGCGATGGCTGACCAGCGCGTACGGGGTGTTGGCTTGCAGATACTCGCTGATCAACAGCGAGTGAATCTGCTTGGCGGTCATTTCCAGGCCCAGGCGATCGGTTTCACGCTGCACGACCTGACTGAACTCGATCTGCATGCGACGCGGCAAGCTGATGCCGTATTCCTGTTCCAGCAGGTAGGCGATACCACCTTTGCCCGACTGGCTGTTGACGCGGATGACCGCCTCGTAGCTGCGGCCGATATCGGCCGGGTCGATTGGCAAGTACGGCACTTCCCACAGTGCGTCGGATTTCTGCTGGGCGAAGCCCTTGCGGATCGCATCCTGGTGCGAGCCGGAGAACGCGGTGTGCACCAGGTCGCCGACGTACGGGTGACGCGGGTGCACCTGGATCTGGTTGCACTCTTCGACGACTTTGCGCACGCCGTCGATGTCGGAGAAGTCCAGCTGAGGGTCGAGGCCTTGGGTGTACATGTTCAGGGCCACGGTGACCAGGTCGACGTTACCGGTACGCTCGCCGTTGCCGAACAGGCAGCCTTCGACACGGTCGGCGCCGGCCATCAGGCCCAGTTCGGTAGCGGCAACGCCAGTGCCACGGTCGTTGTGGGTGTGCAGGCTGATGATCACACTGTCACGACGGTTGATGTGACGGCCGAACCATTCGATCTGGTCGGCGTAGATGTTCGGGGTCGCGCATTCGACGGTGGCCGGCAGGTTGAGAATCATCTTGTGCTCGGGCGTCGGGTTCCAGACCTCGATGACCGCATCGCAGACTTCCTTGGCGAACTCCAGTTCGGTGGCGCTGAAGGTTTCCGGCGAGTATTCGAAGGTCCACTCGGTGTCCGGCTGCATGGCTGCGTATTTGACGAACAGCTTGGCAGCGCTGACGGCGATTTCCTTGATCCCGTCTTTGTCCTGGTTGAAGACAATGCGGCGGAAGGACGGGGAGGTCGCGTTGTACAGGTGAACGATGGCTTTCTTCGCGCCGCGCAGGGATTCGAAGGTGCGCTCGATCAGGTCTTCACGGCCCTGGGTCAGCACCTGGATGGTGGTGTCGTCCGGGATGTGGTTGCCTTCGATCAGGGTGCGGACGAAGTCGAAGTCGGTTTGCGAAGCGGCCGGAAACGATGCTTCGATTTCCTTAACGCCGACCTGCACCAGGGTTTTCCAGAAACGCAGCTTCTTGACGGCGTCCATCGGCTCGATCAGCGACTGGTTGCCGTCACGCAGGTCAGAGCTGCACCAGATCGGCGCGGTGGTGATGGTTTTCGACGGCCAGGTACGATCAGGAATATCGATGGTGGGGAACGCGCGGTATTTCGAAGACGGGTCTTTGAGCATGCTCATCGGGGTAATCCTTATTGTGTGGGCCGAAAAAAGGCGGCCTGCCGGTGGATCAAAATGTTCTGGGGTAGAGCGTAGGACGAGGTGCCGCGATTCAGCCCGGCAGTCGTGCGCTGACTAGGCACAGGCTGCGGTGCTGGCGAAGCTGAATGAGGGTGTGAGAGGTTTTCATGCCTTCAACCCTAACCGCGAGTGGGAAGGATGGCAAGCAGTCGAAAAAAATTGAGAGGAATACTCGTGAGCGCTTGTTTATCGAGATTTTATTGCTCGTGATGCCCATGATCTTCGAGGTTTTTGCGCAAGGTTTGAACGATGCGCAATCGATGGATTGGGCGTCGAGTGCGGGGAGTGGGGCTATTCTTAAGGCACTCGACTGGCAGGCAGGAGTCGGCAATGAACGAGTCCGATTGGAAATGCTATTGCGTGTTGCGCCCGGTGGCCCATGAGCGGATGTGCACCCGCATCATGACTGACGTTGAAAAGATCGTGCTGGACAAGAGCATCGCGCCCTACGAGCGAATCGATGCCAGTGAAGAACTGCTGAAGGCCGGGCAGAAAGAATTGTACTGGGCGTTTGGCGTCTTCAGGTTCTCCCGACACGAAGCTCGCTCGCATTTGCTTGGGTTGTGCGCGCGGGAGTTGATCACGGCTGAAGAGTTGACGGGGTTCTCGCAGGAGACTCAGGAGTGGATCAAACACTGCCTGGCAGACCGGGAAGTCCATGGGATTGAGGATTTGGAGGCGGAATAGGCGGTGCCTGTGAGGCCCTCATCGCGAGCAGGCTCACTCCTACAAGGATTGCGCTGTGATTGCTCGCGATAGCGTCAGCCCTCTTGCTCAGTAATCAGGGCTGAAACGCCCCGATAAAAATCGCCGGATCCACCCGCGCATCGTTCAGACTGATATTCCAGTGCATGTGCGGCCCGGTCGCCCGGCCAGTCGCACCAACCTTGCCCACCACGCCGCCGCGCGCCATTTGCTGGCCAACCTTCACATCGATTTTCGACATGTGGCAGAACATGCTGATAAAGCCCTGGCCATGATCGACAAACACCGTATTGCCATTGAAGAAGTAATTGCCGATCAGAATCACCTTGCCGGCGGCCGGGGTCTTGATCGGTGTGCCAGCGCCTACGGCGAAATCCAGACCGGAGTGGGGATTGCGTTCTTCGCCGTTGAAGAACCGGCGAACGCCGAACTTGCTCGACAGCGGGCCGTTGACCGGTTTGTCCAACAACAGGTTGCTTGGAGTGTTCGGGCTGAAGGTGCGATAGGCGGCAATCTGCTCGGCCAGTTCACGCTCGATGCGCTTGAGATTCTCCGGGTCCGGATTGACCTGCTGAGTGTTTTTCAGGGTGATGCGTTGTTCCGGGTATTTCTTGTTGCCGACGGTAAAACTCAGGTTGCGACCGCCGCTGCTGATGGACTGAGTGCCGGGTTTCACGGTCAACGGCACACCGACAATCGCCAGCCAGTTGTTTTGTTCCTTGACCACCAACACCGGTTTGCCCTGATAGCTGGCTTTCGGTGCTTGCGCCGACGCACCCAGGTCCACGACGGCCACGCCGCCCGGCACCGGTTTGTTCAACAGGCGGGTGATGTAGCTGTCGGCGTGAGCGTTGAAGGTCAGGCATAGCAACAGCAGCGGAGCTAGGAAACGCGGCATGGATCAATCCAGTAAAGAAAGAGTGACGGGCGTCAGGTGATTGTCTTCGACCCGCACTTGCAGTTCGCCTTCACCCAACTTGGCCTTCAGGCGCTGGCCGGTGTGAGTCTGGCTGGCGTTGCGGATCGCGTTGCCACGCTCGTCGAGCAAAATGCTGTAGCCACGGCCAAGAGTCGCCAGTGGGCTGACCACATGCAGCGTCTGCATCTGGCTGTGCAACTGCAATCGGCGGCTTTTCAGACCCTCGCGCATGGCGCGGGGCAGGCGTTCGGCGAGGCTGTCGAGTCGTTGGCGCAACATTGCTAATTGCCGACCGGGATGTTGTCCGGCCAGGCGGGTTTCCAGGCGGATCAGTCGTTCGCGACGGGTATTGAGGCTGCGTTCGAAGGCGCGCCGCATACGCATGTCCAGATCATCCAGACGCTGCGCTTGCTGGCGCAGGCGTTCGCCGGGATGCCGCAGGCGACGAGAGATGCCTTCCAGACGCAGCCGATCGCGCATCAGGCGGTCGCGCATGCGCATCACCAGCCGACGGTGCAAGCTTTCGACCCGGCGTACCAGATCGCTGGAATCCGGTGCCAGCAGTTCGGCGGCGGCCGAAGGCGTCGGCGCGCGAACGTCCGCAACGAAGTCGCTGATCGACACATCTGTTTCGTGGCCGACAGCACTGACGATGGGCGTCACGCAGGCGTCCACGGCGCGGGCCACGGCTTCTTCGTTGAAGCACCAGAGGTCCTCCAGCGAGCCGCCGCCACGGGCCAGAATCAGCGCATCGAAACCACGGGCATCCGCGAGTTTCAGGGCGCGGACAATCTGCGCGGTGGCTTCGCGGCCTTGTACGGCGGTGGGGATCAGCGTCAGTTGTATCTGCGGCGCACGGCGGCGGAACACGCTGATGATGTCGCGGATCACCGCGCCCGTGGGCGAACTGATGATGCCAATGCGTTGCGGATGTGCCGGCAGAGGTACTTTGCGTTCGGCACTGAACAGGCCTTCGGCGCTGAGTTTTTCCTTCAAGGCATCGAAGGCCAGGCGCAAGGCGCCATCGCCGGCTGGCTCCACGTTGTCGAGGATCAACTGGTAATCGCCGCGTCCCTCGAACAGCGAAACCTTGCCACGCACCTTGACTGCCAGACCGTCCTTCAACGCCTGACGGACCCGCGCAGCGTTTTGTCGAAACAGTGCGCAACGCACTTGGGCGCCGCTGTCCTTGAGGGTGAAATACACGTGGCCGGATGCCGGGCGGGCGAGGTTGGAGATTTCGCCTTCGACCCAGATGTTGCTGAACACGTCTTCAAGCAACACCCGCGCGCGGCCGTTGAGCTGGCTGACGGTCAGGACTTCGCGGTCGAGGCCGAGTCTTGCAAAGGGATCTTTAATCATGGGGCGCATGATAAAGGCATTCTCCCGCTGAATGCACGATCCCTTGTAGGAGCTGCCGAAGACTGCGATCTTTCGGTCCTGAAAGGGCAAGATCAAAAGATCGCAGCCTGCGGCAGCTCCTACAGGGATTGGGTGAAATGTTCGATTTGTTGGGTCAATGGAATGTTGGAGGGGTGGGCTGGCTGGTGATCGGTGCGGGGATCGCCCTGGCGTATATCGTGTTTGGCATTGCTGGTTTTGGCACTGCGTTGGTGGCCGGGCCGATTCTGATTTTGTTCATGCCTTTATCGAAAATCGTGCCGTTGCTGGTGTTGCTCGATTTCGTCGCGGCGTTCGGCAATCTGTTGCCCTCGCGGCGTGATGTGGCCAGGCCGGAGCTGTTGCGTTTGCTGCCGTGCATGGCCGTGGGCTGCACGTTGGGGGTGATTTTTCTGCTGAACCTGAAATCCGATCTGTTGCTGCTGTTGATGGGGCTGTTTATCAGTGTCTATGCGATTTATAGCCTGTGGATAAAAGCCCGGCCGGAACAATTGTCTGCCGCCTGGGCGGTGCCGATGGGCACGGTGGGCGGGATGTTCGGTGCGTTGTTTGGCAGTGGCGGTTTTTTGTATGCGATCTACCTGAACAGTCGTCTGCCGAAGGACGAGGCGAGGGCGACGCAAAGTGCGTTGATCAGTTGCAGCACGGTGGTGCGTTTGAGCTTGTTTGCGATTGCGGGCGTGTATGCCGAGTTACCGTTGCTGGTGTTGGCGTTGTGCTTGTTGCCGGCGATGGCGCTGGGGCTGTGGATCGGCCGGCGGCTGACCATGCGTTTGTCCCGGGAAGCGTTTGTGCGATTGGTGACCTGGTTGGTGTTGGCCAGCGGGATCGCCCTGATCGGTCGCTATCTCAGCGCTTGATCGGACTCGCTCCCTGTAGAAGCCTGGCTTGCCGGCGATGGCCTCTTCAAGAGTGCAATCGCCAGCAAGCCGGCTCCTACAGAGAGCGGTTCGTACCGGTCTTCTGTTTCAGTCGTTGTACTGACTCAACAACCGCTCAAGCCGTGCACTCAGGCGACGTTTGATTTCGGTTTCGATGTGCGGCGCGAAGTCGTCGATCACGTCTTGCATGATCAGTTGCGCGGCGGCGCGCAGTTCGTTGTCGAGGTACAGCAGCGCGTCGGCGTTCTTGCTGGCGCTCGGCGCGGGTGCTGGCTCTGGTTCGACGATAGGCTTGGGCGGGGGCGGTTCGGTCGTCAGCGCAGGTTCGTTGACGGTATCGAACAGCATTGGAATCTGTTCCTGGTCACCGTCTTCGACCGTGTCGGTCAGCAACGGTGGTTGCAGGTTGTCATCGCCGAGCAATTGGCGGATTGACTCAAGGTCGTCCAGCAGATGCGCGGAATCTTGCAGCGGTTTTTGGGTGTCCATCGGAATGCTCAGAGTCGCTGTAAACGGTGATCTTGCAGAGGATAGCCCTGTTCTCGGTAGAAACGGAAACTCTCCCGCGCGGCCTGGCGTATCACCGGATCTTCGACCACCACTTCCGCCACGCGGGCGAAACGTTGGGCAAAGGCCGGCACTTTCAGGTCGAGATTGACCAGAAAGTCCTGATGCTGACCGCAGTCATCGCCGAAACCCAGCACGATCAGGCTATCCGGTTCGCTTTCAGCAGGGCCGTGGGGTACGAAACTTTCACCCTTGAAGGTCCACAGGCGCGCATCGAGATCGTCGCGTTGGGCCGCATCGCTGCAATGCAAGTAGATGCGATGGCCCATGCGCCATGCCTTCTCGGTGAGCTTGCAAGCAAAATCCAGACGTGCCGAAGGATCGGCGCTAGGCAGGATATAGAAGTCGACTTTGGTCATTGCGGTTCCGGAGCCTTGGCGGCGTTGCTCGAAAGCGCCGCCGCCAAAGGTCATTGGTTTCAGGCTTTGGCGCGGTCCAGCAGGTATTGGGTCAGCAAAGGAACCGGGCGGCCAGTGGCGCCCTTGTCCTTGCCGCCGCTGGTCCATGCGGTGCCGGCGATGTCCAGGTGAGCCCAGTTCAGGTTCTTGGTGAAGCGCGACAGGAAGCAGGCAGCGGTGATGGTGCCGGCTTTCGGTCCGCCGATGTTGGCGATGTCGGCGAACGGGCTGTCCAGTTGCTCCTGGTATTCATCGAACAGCGGCAGTTGCCAGGCACGGTCGTCAGCAGCCTTGCCGGCGCTCAACAGTTGGCCGATCAGTTCGTCGTTGTTGCCCAGCAGGCCCGAAGTGTGGGAACCCAGTGCAACCACGCAGGCGCCGGTCAGGGTCGCGATGTCGATCACCGCTTGCGGCTTGAAGCGCTCGGAGTAGGTCAGGGCGTCGCACAGCACCAGACGGCCTTCGGCGTCGGTGTTGAGGATTTCCACGGTCTGGCCGCTCATGGTGGTGACGATGTCGCCAGGACGCGAAGCGTTGCCGCTTGGCATGTTCTCGGCGCAGGCCAGAATGCACACCAGGTTGATTGGCAGCTTCAATTCCAGCACGGCACGCAGGGTGCCGAACACGCTGGCAGCGCCACCCATGTCGTACTTCATTTCGTCCATGCCGGCGCCCGGTTTCAGGCTGATGCCACCGGTGTCGAAGGTGATGCCCTTGCCGACCAGCGCGTATGGCTTCTCGGATTTCTTGCCGCCGTTGTATTGCATGACGATCAGGCGCGGAGGCTGGGCGCTGCCCTGGCCAACCGCGTAGAACGAACCCATGCCCAGTGCCTTGATCTTCTTCTCGTCGAGGACTTCGACTTTCAGATCCTTGAACTCTTTACCGAGGTCTTTCGCTTGTTCGCCAAGGAAAGTCGGGTGACAAATGTTCGGCGGCAGGTTGCCGAGGTTACGGGTGAAGGCCATGCCGTTGGCGATGGCCGTGGCATGGTTTACGGCGCGCTGCACTTCAGCCTGGGCAGCCTTGATGGTCAGCAGGGTGATTTTTTTCAGGGCGCGCGGTTCGGCTTTCTGACTCTTGAACTGATCGAACTGGTATTCGCCGTCCACCAGGGTTTCGGCCAGCAGACGGGTCTTGCCGTAGCTGTCGCGACCCTTGACCATCACTTCATCCAGCGCCAGGACTGCATCGCTGCCGGCCAGGCCTTTCAGCGTGTTGAGCACGCTGGCAATGATTTTGCGGAATGGGCGGTCGCCCAGTTCTTCATCCTTGCCCACGCCCACCAGCAGCACGCGTTCGGCTTTCAGGTTCGGCAGGCTGTGCAGCAACAGGCTTTGGCCGACTTTGCCGGCCAGGTCGCCGCGCTTGAGCACAGCGCTGATCGCGCCGCCGCTGAGTTCGTCGAGTTGCTTGGCTGCGGCGCCGAGCTTGCGGCCTTCATTAACGGCGACGACCAGCGTGGCGGTCTTCAACGTTTCCGGGTTAACGCTTTTTACAACCAGTTCCATGTCCGGGTCCCTGAATTGATGGTCATCACGCAAGCGCTCGACGGGTGTGTGCGTCGCTTGCCAGCATCTGAAATAGAAAGCAATAGAAAGGCGCCATTACCAGCAGGCGACAAAGGCCGCAGTTTGAACCTCGCCAACGGCGCCTGACAACCCTCGGTTGTACGATCTTCAGCGCTTTGACAGCCTCGGTGAGCATGCGCAGTGACAGGCGCACTCAATCACAGGATAATGCGCCATCTTTTTTCGGCGGCTCTGCCTTGCGGGCTGCCTGATGTGTTTGCTTGTTTGGCCGCCTTAGCCTGACAACCCTGGAGTGTCTGGTTTGATCGTCTTCCGTTATCTATCCCGCGAAGTCCTGTTGACCTTGAGCGCCGTCAGCGCCGTGCTGCTGGTCATCATCATGAGCGGACGCTTCATCAAATACCTCGCCCAGGCGGCTTCCGGTCAATTGGACCCGGGCTCGCTGTTCCTGATCATGGGCTTCCGTCTGCCCGGCTTCCTTCAACTGATCCTGCCGCTGGGGCTGTTTCTCGGGATCCTGCTGGCCTACGGTCGCTTGTACCTCGAAAGCGAAATGACCGTGCTCTCGGCCACTGGCATGAGCCAGCAACGCCTGTTCCGCATGACCCTGTTCCCGGCCACGCTGGTCGCTCTGGTCGTTGCCTGGTTGAGCCTGAGCCTGGCGCCACAAGGTGCCAATCAGTTCCAGTTGCTGCTGAACAAACAGGATGCCCTGACCGAATTCGATACCCTGGAGCCTGGCCGTTTCCAGGCCCTGCGCGACGGAACCCGGGTGACTTACACCGAACAGTTGTCGGATGACCGCGTCAATCTGGGTGGGGTGTTCATCTCGCAAAAGAACATCAATTCCGACAAGAAGGATCGCGGAATCTCCGTGCTGGTGGCCGAGAAGGGCCGTCAGGAAATCCGCCCTGACGGCAACCGCTACCTGATCCTCGACAACGGCTACCGCTACGACGGTAACCCGGGTCAAGCCGATTACCGCGCGATCAAGTACGAGGAGTACGGAGTACTGCTGCCCAAACCGGACGTCAGCGACGAAGTGACCGACCGCGATGCAATGACCACCGCTTCCTTGTTGGGCAGTGACGACATCCGTTCCCGCACCGAGCTGCAATGGCGCCTGTCCTTGCCGTTGCTCGTGTTCATCGTGACCTTGATGGCGGTGCCACTGTCGCGGGTCAATCCGCGCCAGGGGCGTTTCCTCAAGTTGCTTCCGGCAATTCTTCTTTATATGGCTTACCTGACCATCCTGATTGCTGCCCGCGGTGCCCTGGAAAAGGGCAAGATCCCGCCGGCCCTGGGGTTGTGGTGGGTACACGGGATCTTCCTGGTCATTGGCCTGGGCCTGCTCTATTGGGAGCCCTTGCGCCTGAAGATAGCGAGTCGCCGCAGTGCGCTGGAGGTGGCCCGTGGTTAAGCTTGATCGCTACATCGGTAGCAGCGTATTCATGGCGATCCTGGCAGTGCTGGGGATCATTCTGGGTCTGGCGACACTGTTTGCGTTCATCGACGAGATGAGCGAAGTCAGTGATACCTACACCTTGGTCGATGTGGCGAGTTACGTGCTGCTGACTGCCCCGCGCCGTCTCTATGACATGCTGCCGATGGCAGCGTTGATCGGCTGCCTGATCGGCCTCGGCAGCCTGGCCAGCAACAGCGAGCTGACCATCATGCGCGCGGCTGGCGTATCGATCGGACGGATCGTCTGGGCCGTGATGAAGCCGATGCTGATCCTGATGGTTGTAGGTGTCTTGATCGGTGAATACGTCGCGCCGGCCACCGAAGTGACTGCTCAGGCCAACCGTTCCCTGGCTCAGGGCGGTGGCGATGCACAAAGCGCCAAGCATGGCCTGTGGCACCGGCAGGGTGACGAGTTCATTCACGTCAACTCTGTCCAGCCTAATGGCCTGCTGTACGGTGTCACCCGTTATCGTTTCGATAACGAGCGTCATATTCTGTCTTCCAGCTTCGCCAAGCGGGCGCAGTTTGACCAGGATCACTGGCAATTGAGCGACGTCACCACCACGCTGTTCCATGAGAAAAATACCGAGGTGGTTACCGCACCGGTCGAGCGCTGGGACGTGGCCTTGAGCCCGCAATTGTTGAGTACGGTAGTGATGTCGCCGGACACGCTGTCGATCAGCGGCTTGTGGGGCTACATCCACTACCTGGCCGATCAGGGGCTGAGTAATGGCCGCTATTGGCTGGCATTTTGGGTCAAGGTGTTGCAGCCGTTGGTCACCGCTGCGCTAGTGCTGATGGCGATTTCCTTCATCTTCGGTCCGTTGCGTTCGGTGACCCTCGGTCAACGGGTGTTTACCGGCGTTCTGGTGGGCTTCACCTTCCGCATTGCCCAGGATTTGCTGGGGCCTTCAAGCCTGGTGTTCGGGTTCTCGCCTCTGTTTGCGGTGCTGGTGCCGGCCGGTATCTGTGCCCTGGCCGGGCTCTGGTTGTTGCGTCGCGCCGGTTAAGATCGGGGTATTCCCGGGTTCACTGGTCAAAAAAACGCCCCTGTCGCAAGACCGGGGCGTTTTTGTACGTGCCGTCTGACCTGCGAACGTGACGCTTGCGCCGTGGATCAGGTACAATTCCCGGCTATTTTTCGGCGGGCTATGCCTGCAGCCTTTTTGAGTGTTGATCCGTGAGTGATTTGAGTCATATCCGCAATTTCTCCATCATCGCCCACATTGACCATGGCAAGTCGACGCTGGCCGACCGTTTCATCCAGATGTGTGGCGGCCTGGCCGAGCGCGAAATGGAAGCCCAGGTCCTCGACTCCATGGACCTTGAGCGTGAACGCGGCATCACCATCAAGGCCCATAGCGTTACCCTGTATTACAAGGCCCGTGATGGCGTCACCTATCAGCTGAACTTCATCGACACCCCCGGCCACGTTGACTTCACCTATGAAGTCAGCCGTTCGCTGGCGGCCTGTGAAGGCGCGTTGCTGGTGGTCGATGCCGGTCAAGGCGTTGAAGCTCAGTCAGTAGCCAACTGCTACACCGCGATCGAGCAAGGCCTGGAAGTGATGCCGGTGCTGAACAAGATCGACCTGCCGCAGGCCGATCCGGACCGCGTCAAAGAAGAAATCGAAAAAATCATCGGCATCGATGCCACCGACGCGGTCACTTGCAGTGCCAAGACCGGTCTGGGCGTCGATGAAGTGCTGGAGCGCCTGGTTACCACCATTCCCGCGCCAACCGGCAACATCGAAGATCCGCTGCAAGCGTTGATCATCGACTCCTGGTTCGACAACTACCTGGGCGTTGTGTCCCTGGTACGCGTGCGCCACGGCCGTGTGAAGAAGGGCGACAAGATTCTGGTCAAGTCCACCGGCAAGATCCACCTGGTGGACAGCGTTGGTGTATTCAATCCGAAACACACCGCCACTGTTGACCTGAAGGCCGGTGAAGTGGGCTTCATCATCGCCGGTATCAAGGACATTCACGGTGCGCCAGTCGGTGACACCCTGACCTTGAGCTCGACGCCGGACGTTGATGTACTGCCAGGTTTCAAACGCATCCAGCCGCAGGTTTACGCCGGTCTGTTCCCGGTCAGCTCCGACGATTTCGAAGACTTCCGTGAAGCGCTGCAAAAGCTCACCCTGAACGACTCGTCGCTGCAGTACACCCCGGAAAGCTCCGACGCCCTGGGCTTCGGCTTCCGTTGCGGCTTCCTCGGCATGCTGCACATGGAAATCATCCAGGAGCGCCTCGAACGCGAGTACGACCTGGACCTGATTACCACCGCGCCGACGGTAATCTTCGAGCTGTTGCTCAAGACCGGTGAAACGATCTACGTCGATAACCCGTCGAAACTGCCGGACCTGTCGTCGATCGAAGATATGCGCGAGCCGATCGTGCGGGCCAACATTCTTGTGCCGCAAGAGCACTTGGGCAACGTCATTACTCTGTGCATCGAAAAACGTGGTGTGCAAGTCGACATGCTGTTCCTCGGTACTCAGGTCCAGGTGACCTATGACTTGCCGATGAACGAAGTGGTGCTGGACTTCTTCGATCGCCTGAAATCCACAAGCCGGGGCTATGCTTCGCTGGATTACCATTTCGATCGTTACCAATCGGCTAGTCTGGTGAAACTGGACGTGCTGATCAACGGCGACAAGGTCGACGCCCTGGCGTTGATCGTGCACCGTGACAATGCGCACTACAAAGGTCGCCAGTTGACCGAGAAGATGAAAGAACTGATTCCGCGGCAGATGTTCGACGTGGCAATCCAGGCCGCCATTGGCGGGCAGATTGTGGCGCGGACAACCGTCAAGGCGCTCAGAAAGAACGTATTGGCCAAATGCTACGGTGGTGACGTCAGCCGTAAGAAGAAACTGCTGGAGAAGCAAAAGGCCGGTAAAAAACGCATGAAGCAGGTCGGCAACGTGGAAATTCCACAAGAAGCCTTCCTTGCCGTGCTCAGGTTGGATAGTTAGGTCCTATGTCACTAAATTTCCCGCTGTTGCTGGTCATCGCCGTATTTGTCTGCGGCCTGTTGGCGTTGCTTGATCTGTTGATCCTGGCACCGCGTCGGCGTGCCGCCATCGCTTCCTATCAGGGCAGCGTCAGCCAGCCTGATGTGGTGGTGGTCGAGAAACTGAACAAGGAGCCGCTGCTGGTTGAGTACGGCAAGTCGTTCTTCCCGGTGTTGTTCATCGTGCTGGTCCTGCGTTCGTTCTTGGTGGAACCGTTCCAGATTCCTTCCGGCTCGATGAAACCGACCCTGGACGTCGGCGACTTCATTCTGGTGAGCAAGTTTTCTTACGGGATCCGCCTGCCGGTGATCGACAAGAAAATCATCGAAGTCGGTGAGCCACAACGCGGCGATGTGATGGTGTTTCGCTATCCGAGCGATCCGAACGTCAACTACATCAAGCGTGTAGTGGGCTTGCCGGGTGATCAGGTTCGATACACTGCCGACAAGCGTCTGTTCGTCAACGGCGAGTCGATTGCCGAAAAACTGGTCGGCTCCGAGCCGGGTACGTTGGGCAGCGCCGAGCTCTACAAGGAAAAACTCGGCGCTGCCGAGCACTTGATCCGCAAGGAAATGAGCCGCTACCGCGCAACGCCGGACCATACCTGGACCGTGCCTGCCGGGCACTATTTCATGATGGGCGACAACCGCGACAACTCCAACGACAGTCGCTACTGGGATGATCCGAGCATTCCCAAGGATCTGCTGGGCATGGTTCCCGACAAGAATATTGTCGGCAAGGCCTTCGCAGTCTGGATGAGCTGGCCGGAACCCAAACTCAGTCACCTGCCGAATTTCTCGCGGGTTGGCCTGATCCAGTAATCACACACGGCGCTGTTGAACACAGCGCCGAATGCATTTCTGGAGCCGACACATTCGGCACCGGAAGCATGAAGCCAATGATATTCAGGACGTTATTTTTGAACACAGCGTTAATTGTCCCAAGCCTGCGCCGAATCCCGGCGATGGCGGTGGAATCCAACCACGAACTCAGCGTGGGTAAACCGTGAGCGTCTCCTTAAGCCGTCTCGAGCGTCAGCTCGGCTACACCTTCAAGGATCAAGAGTTGATGGTCCTGGCCCTGACTCACCGCAGCTTTGCGGGGCGTAACAACGAACGCCTGGAATTCCTCGGTGATGCCATCCTCAACTTCGTGGCCGGCGAGGCGTTGTTCGATCGCTTCCCGTTGGCCCGCGAAGGTCAATTGTCGCGTTTGCGCGCGCGCCTGGTGAAAGGTGAAACCCTGGCCGTACTGGCCCGTGGTTTCGATCTGGGCGAATACCTGCGCCTGGGGTCCGGTGAATTGAAAAGCGGCGGTTTCCGTCGCGAGTCTATTCTGGCCGATGCCCTCGAAGCGCTGATTGGTGCGATCTATCTGGACGCCGGCATGGAAGTGGCACGCGAACGCGTGCTGGCTTGGCTGGCCGGTGAGTTCGAAGGCCTGACACTGGTCGACACCAACAAAGATCCGAAAACCCGTCTGCAGGAATTCCTGCAGTCCCGTGGTTGTGAGCTGCCGCGTTACGAAGTGGTGGATATCCAGGGTGAGCCGCATTGCCGGACGTTCTTCGTCGAATGCGAAATCATCTTACTGAATGAAAAAAGCCGAGGTCAGGGTGTGAGTCGTCGTATTGCCGAACAGGTAGCGGCCGCCGCAGCACTGATTGCCCTGGGTGTGGAGAATGGCAATGACTGATACAAACGCAACTCGCTGTGGCTATGTTGCCATCGTCGGCCGTCCGAACGTGGGCAAGTCCACGTTGCTTAACCACATCCTCGGTCAGAAACTGGCGATCACTTCGCGCAAGCCGCAAACCACCCGTCACAACATGCTCGGTATCAAGACCGAGGGCGATGTGCAGGCGATCTACGTCGATACCCCCGGCATGCACAAGGGCGGCGAAAAGGCCCTGAACCGCTACATGAACAAGACCGCTTCGGCGGCGTTGAAAGACGTCGACGTGGTGATCTTCGTGGTGGATCGCACCAAGTGGACCGAGGAAGACCAGATGGTTCTCGAGCGCGTCCAGTACGTGACCGGCCCGCTGATCGTCGCGCTGAACAAGACCGACCGCATTGAAGACAAAGCCGAGTTGATGCCGCACCTTTCCTGGTTGCAGGAACAGCTGCCGAACGCGCAGATCATCCCGATTTCGGCTCAGCACGGTCACAATCTCGACGCGCTGGAGCGCGTGATTGCCGAGCATCTGCCGGAAAACGATCACTTCTTCCCCGAAGACCAGATCACCGACCGCAGCAGCCGCTTCCTCGCCGCCGAACTGGTGCGCGAGAAAATCATGCGTCAGATGGGCGCCGAGCTGCCGTACCAGATCACCGTTGAAATCGAAGAATTCAAGCAGCAAGGCAAAACCTTGCACATCCATGCCTTGATCCTCGTAGAGCGTGACGGCCAGAAGAAAATCATCATTGGCGACAAGGGCGAGCGCATCAAGCGCATCGGCACTGAAGCGCGCAAGGATATGGAGTTGTTGTTCGACTCCAAGATCATGCTGAACCTGTGGGTCAAGGTGAAGGGTGGTTGGTCCGATGACGAGCGCGCCTTGCGTTCGCTGGGCTATGGCGATCTGTAATACCTGATCTGGATGTACGAAGATTCCCTGTGGGAGCGAGCCTGCTCGCGATAGCGGTCTGTCAGTCAACAACAGTGTTGAATGTTAGTCCCCCATCGCGAGCAGGCTCGCTCCCACAGTGGTTTTAGGGTTGTCAGTAATACCCTGCTTACTCATTGAGATCGGCGATTTCCATGTCCCAACCCATCCCCCAACCCGCCTACGTCCTGCACTCCCGCGCCTACCGCGAAAGCAGTGCATTGGTGGACTTCCTCACGCCGCAAGGTCGGCTGCGGGCGGTGTTGCGCAGTGCGCGGGGCAAGGCCGGAACGCTGGCACGGCCGTTCGTGCCGTTGGAAGTCGAGTTTCGCGGGCGAGGCGAGCTGAAGAATGTCGGTCGTATGGAAAGCGCCGGCGTTTCCACCTGGCTCAACGGCGAGGCGCTGTTCAGCGGTCTTTATCTTAACGAGTTGTTGATTCGCCTGCTGCCGGCCGAAGACCCGCATCCCGCTGTGTTCGATCACTATGCCGCAACGTTGCTGGCCCTGGCAGAAGGGCGTCCGCTGGAGCCATTGTTGCGTTCGTTCGAATGGCGGTTGCTGGATGATCTTGGCTACGGCTTTTCCATGAGCACTGATATCCATGACCAGCCTATCGCTGCGGACGGTCTCTATCGCTTGCAAGTGGACGCGGGATTGGAACGGGTTTACTTGCTGCAACCCGGCCTGTTCAACGGCACGGAATTACTGGCCATGGCCGACGCTGACTGGAACGCTCCAGGTGCCTTGTCCGCGGCCAAACGTTTGATGCGCCAGGCGCTGGCTGTTCATCTGGGCGGTCGGCCGCTGGTTTCCCGAGAGTTGTTTCGAAAGCCGTAAATTCCCCGTGTATGCTGTGCACCGAACTTTCTCTTCTTCTGGAGCGCTTTCCGTGACCACCAGCACCCGTATTCTTCTTGGCGTGAACATCGACCACGTTGCCACCCTGCGTCAGGCCCGGGGCACTCGCTATCCGGATCCGGTCAAGGCAGCACTGGACGCCGAAGAGGCGGGCGCTGACGGTATCACCGTGCACTTGCGCGAAGACCGTCGGCACATTCAGGAGCGCGACGTATTGCTGCTCAAGGACGTGCTGCAAACCCGCATGAACTTTGAAATGGGCGTCACCGAAGAAATGATGGCGTTCGCCGAGCGGATTCGCCCGGCGCACATCTGCCTGGTGCCGGAAACCCGCCAGGAATTGACCACCGAAGGTGGCCTGGACGTGGCGGGGCAGGAGGCACGGATCAAAGCGGCGGTGGAGCGCCTGTCGAAGATCGGCTCGGAAGTGTCGTTGTTCATCGATGCTGATGAGCGGCAGATCGAGGCGTCCCGTCGAGTAGGTGCGCCGGCCATCGAGCTGCATACCGGACGTTATGCCGATGCCGAGACGCCGACCGAAGTCGCGGAAGAACTCAAGCGCGTTGCCGATGGTGTGGCTTTTGGGTTGGCCCAGGGCTTGATCGTCAACGCCGGTCACGGTCTTCACTATCACAACGTTGAAGCCGTGGCGGCAATCAAGGGTATCAACGAGCTGAACATCGGCCATGCGCTGGTGGCTCATGCGTTGTTCGTTGGCTTCAAGTCGGCGGTTTCGGAGATGAAGGCGCTGATTCTGGCGGCGGCGCTCAAGGGCTGACATCTGCGGCGCTCCCATCGCTGGCAAGCCAGCTCCTACTGAATCATGCGGGACCCTGTAGGTGCCGGCTTGCCAGCGATGGTGTTAACGCTTTAAAGCGGGGCTGGCTCTTGGGCCGGTTTTGATTTGTCGATGCCAGGCACATGCAAGTTGCCCTCGGCCACCTGGTCGCCTTCAAGCTGCGGCTGCGTGACCCAGGTCAGGATGTCGTAGTAGCGACGGATGTTCGCCACAAAATGCACTGGCTCGCCGCCACGGGCATAGCCATAACGGGTTTTGCTGTACCACTTCTTTTCCGACAGGCGCGGCAGCATTTTCTTCACGTCCAGCCACTTGTCCGGGTTCAGGCCTTCCTTGGCCGCCAGTTTGCGTGCGTCATCAAGGTGGCCGCTGCCGACGTTGTAGGCGGCGAGGGCAAACCAGGTGCGATCCGGTTCCTGGATCGATCCGTCCAGTTGATCCTTCATGTAGGCCAGGTACTTGGCGCCACCCATGATGCTCTGCTTGGGATCTAGCCGGTTGGACACGCCCATGGCCTGTGCCGTGTTCTGGGTCAGCATCATCAAACCGCGCACGCCGGTCTTGGACGTCACTGCCGGTTGCCACAGCGATTCCTGATAACCGATGGCGGCTAGCAGGCGCCAGTCGACTTTTTCTTTCTTGGCGTAAGCCTTGAAGTGCTGTTCGTACTTGGGCAGGCGCTGCTGCAAGTGCTGGGCGAAGGTGGTGGCGCCCATGTAGCCGAGGACGTCGACATGCCCGTAATAGCGGTCTTTGAGGCGTTGCAGGGTGCCGTTTTTCTTGACCTTGTCGAGGTAGTCGTTGATCTCGTTGAGCAGGCTGTTGTCGTCACCGGGCGCCACCGCCCAGCTCTGGTTGCTGGCGTCGCCCAGGTCAAAGGCGACCCGGATGTTGGTGAAATACACCTGGTTCATCGCGACTTCATTGGAGTCGACCAGGGTCAGGTCGATCTGACCTTCATCCACCATGCGCAGCAGGTCGACGACTTCAACGGCGTCGGACTCTTCGTATTCGATACCAGGAAATTTCTGTTTCAGCTGCGCCAGTTGTTCGGCGTGGGTGCTGCCCTTGAGCACCATGATCTTCTTGCCGACCAGATCCTTGGCGTCAGTAGGGCGGGACTGGCCGCTGCGATAGATGATTTGCGGGGTGACTTCCAGATAAGAGTGGGAAAAACGCACCTGC